>NZ_CP076103.1:1202946-1503682 GCF_018732085.1 Lysobacter capsici
CGCGCTGGCGACGCCGTACGCGCTGCTGGCGGTGGGTTTCGCCACCCTGGCCGTGCCGCTCGCGCTCGCCGCCGAAGCCACCGCCTGCGTGTTCGCACTGGAAGGCGCGGCGCTGATCTGGCTGGGCTTGCGCCAGCAACGCTGGTTGCCGCAGATGACCGGCATGGGCTTGCAGGTGGCCGCGGCGCTCGCCTTCATCATCGGCGCCAGCGATTCGGTCTGGGACGGCGACACGCCGCTGCTCAACGCCAACTTCGCCGGCGCGCTGCTGATCGCGCTGGCCGGTTTCGCCAGCGCCTGGAGCTACCGGCGCAGCGCCGACCGCACGCCGGCCGCGCTGTTCTACCTGTGGGGCATGGCCTGGTGGCTGGCGGCGACGGGCAGCGAGATCGCCGACTTCGTCGCCGACCGCAACAGCGCCGATGCGGTGCTGATGCTGGTCGCGTTCACCGGCTGGATCGCTTCGGAAGTATTCCGTCGCCACGACTGGCGCGCGCTGTCGGCGACCAGCACCCTGGCGATGCTCAGCGGCCTGCCGCTGGTGTTCATCCAGATCGATCAGCACCAGCAACCGTTCGCGGCATTGGGCTGGCTGGCCTGGGCGCTGTACGCGGCGTTCGGCGGGCGTAGCCTGCTCAACCTGCGCGAGCGCGCCGGCAGCGAACTCGCGGTCGCGCATCTGGGCTGGTTGTGGTCGTGGGCTTTGGTGCTCGGTCTGAGCCTGTTCCGCTTGTTGCGGATGTCGGTGGACGACGGCGTGGCCAATTTCGGTTCGGGCTGGACCGCATCGGCGTTGCTGCTGCCGATCTTGATCATGGCCGCGCTGACCTTGTGGCGGCCGAACCTGATCGCGCAGCCGCTGGCCGCGCGGTTCGGCCAATGGCGCTCGGTGGCGATGGCGTTGTTCGTCGCCGCGCTGGTGGCGGTGATCGCGCTGGCCTTGACGACTCCGGCCAACCCGCATCCGTTGATGTGGCTGCCGTTGCTCAATCCGTTGAGCCTGATGCAGCTGGCGACGCTGGTGGTGGTCGGCGCGTGGCTGGCCTCGCCGATGATCGACCCGACGGTGCGCGCGCGCCGCGTGCCGGTGCTGGCGGTGGCCGGCTTCGTGCTGATCACCGTCGAGGTGCTGCGCAGCGCGCACTTCTGGGGCCAGGTGCCGTGGGACGCGTCGATGTTCTCGACCAGCCTGGTGCAGACCAGCCTGACCGTGGTCTGGAGCGTGCTCGGCGTGGCCGGCTGGATCGCCGGTTCGCGCCGCGGCCAGCGCGTCCTGTGGCTGGCCGGCGCGGTGCTGATGGCGGTGGTGTTGGTCAAGCTGGTGTGGATCGACCGCGGTCACCTGGGCAATCTGCTCGGCATCGCCTCGTTCATCGCCTACGGCTTGCTGTGCATGTTGGTCGGTTACTTCGCGCCGGCGCCGCCGAGCAAGCCCGACGATTCCGCCGCTCGCCCGGATGGCGAGGACGATTCACGAGAGGTCCAAGCATGAAGCGCAGTGTCCGCAACGGTGTGTTGATCGCCGCCGCCGTGCCGCTGCTGGCGCTGGCCGGCGCGCGCGAGGACTACGCCCGGCAGTGGCCGTTGAACCTGGGCCGCGACGATGCCGGCGCGTACCGCGTGGTGCTCGACGACAGCGTGTATCGGCAGGCCGACAGCGCGCAGTTGCGCGACATCGACGTGCTCGACGGCAGCGGCGTGCCGGTGCCGGCGGCGGTGTTCACGCCCGAGCAGCCGTTGGCGCGCGCGCCGCAGCGCGTGCAACTGCCGTGGTTCGCGCTGCCGGCCTCGCCGTCGGGTTCGAGCACGCAAGGCTGGGAACTGGTCAGCGAGATCGAAACCGACGGCCGCCTGCGCCGGGTGGAGGCGCGCAGCACCGGCAGCGACACCAGCAAGTTGCCGCAGACCTCGTTGTTGCTCGACGCCAGCAAGCTGCGTTCGCCGATCCTCGCGCTGGAACTGGAATGGACGCCCGGCGCCACGCTGGACGCGGCGTACACGGTCGAAGGCAGCGACAACCTCGATCAATGGCGCACCTTCGCCAGCAGCGGCCGCCTGGTCGATCTGCAACGCGGCGGCCAACGTCTGGTGCAGCGGCGGATCGTGTTCGACGCCATGGGCGAACAGGCGCGTTACCTGCGGCTGACCCCGCAGGACCCGAAATCGGCCGCGCAGATCAGCGCGGTCACCGCCGAACTGGCGAGCACCGCGGCCAGCGCGCCGCTGCAATGGCGCGAGTTGAAAGGCAAGCGAGTCGAGCAGCGCGACGGCAGCGTTGCGTTCGAGTATCAGCTCGACGGCCGCTTCCCGATCCAGCAGGCCGACGTGGCCTTGCCCGGCAACCACGCGCTGGAATGGCGCCTGGACAGCCGCGACGACGCCGAGCAGGGCTGGCGCCCGCAGGCCGGGCCGTGGATGGCGTACCAGGTCGCCGGGCAGGGCAGCGGTGATCGTTCCGCCGCGCGTCAACTGGGCGACACCACCCGCGACCGTCTGTGGCGCTTGCGCGCGAACGGCGCGGTGCCGGGCGAACCGGTGTTGCGCCTGGGCTATCGGCCCGAAGTGGTGGTGTTCCTGGCCCAGGGCGCGCCGCCGTATGCGCTGGTGGCGGGCAGTGGGCGCGCGGCGCGTGCGGAGTCGCCGTTGGCGCATTTGATCGAGGCCTTGCGCAAGAGCCGCGGCCAGGATTGGCAACCGTCCGACGCTCGTCTCGGCACGAGCGCGGCGCTCGCCGGCGATGCGGCCTTGGCGGCGCCGGAGCCCAAGCGCGATTGGCGGTCGTGGGTGCTGTGGGCGGTGCTGGTGGTCGGTGCGTTGTTGGTGGCGGGGTTTGCGTTCAGTGTGTTGCGCACGAGCAAGCCGCCGACGGCTTGATGTGTTGGTGGCGTGGATACGCTTGAGATGAAGAAAACGGCGCATGCGGATGCGCCGTTTTCTTTTGACGGCGAGGAATCCTGCTCGGGCGTTGTTGCGGCCGGTTGCGTCTTCTTGCCCGGTGAGAAACCGCCAAACCGCCAAACCGCGAAGTCTTTTGTGGGAGGGGCTTCAGCCCCGACGCTTTCGTTTCCGATCGCCTCGAGCCTCAGCACCATCGCCTTCAGCGCAAAGTAGCCGCCAATCCCCCCGACCTTGGCGCATGATCCGCCGCCTCCCTGTAGGAGCGGCGCGAGCCGCGACCGCGCGATCGCGACAACTTCGTAACCTGCGCCGTAGCCGTATTCCCGCGGTCGCGACTCGCGTCGCTCCTACAGGTGGCCCATGCGGCTTACGCCTGAAGTCAGATTTCATTGCCAGCGCTGCGAAGCCTGTAACTCGCGAGACCAAAAGCACACCCGGAGGGCGGCGCACATGGATGTGCGCCGTGCGCCACCGAGACAGGATGTCTCGTGTGGCGCATGCCTGCGTATGCACCGCACTTGCGGGCTCTTGATTCAAAGAAAAGCGTTTTTCTTTGGTTACCTTTCTTTTGTCGCTTTTGACAAAAGAAAGTAACTCGGCCGCTTGCGGACGAAAGCTGTAGATCTTGCCTCTGGCTTCAAAAGCTCTACAGCTTCAAAGCTTTGAAGCCTTTGAAACCTTTGAAACCTTTGAAGCCTTTGAAGCCTTTGAAGCTTCCAGCAGAGTCAAAAGCTTCCGCCACTAAAGCGGCGGGTAACTTTCTTTTGTCCAGAGCCACAAAAGTCCGTCTGGATTCCCTTCGGTCAAAAGTCACCAAAGAAAAAGGCGTTCCTGTTTCGAATCAAGAGCCCGCTAGTGCGGTGCATACGCGGGGGCGGTCCACACAGGACATCCATGTCCTGGGTGGACCACGACGCGCATCCATGCGCGTCGCCCTTCGGGCCTGCTCTTGCATCGCGAGTTACAAGCCGCGCCGGGCCGAAGCAAAGTCAAGCCGAAGCCGAAGCTCAAAATCAAAGGCATAGGCATAGGCATAGGCAAAGGCAGAGGCAGAGGCAGAGGCAGAGTCAAGAGGCAAGAGGCAGAGTCAAGAGGCAAGAGGCAGAGTCAAGAGGCAAGAGGCAGAGTCAAGAGGCAAGAGCGAGCCGCGGCATACGCACCGGAATGCCAACCCGACCGGGCTGCCCAAGACCACCATTCAGCCCCCGAGGTTTATTTCACCCTCCCACGCCGCGACAATACCCACCCCGAACCGCCGGTCCGCCAAGGACCCGCGCCGACCCCGTTCCCTTAGACCCAGGAGTCCCCGTGCCCATCGTCCGCATGACCGATCTCGATCTCGCCGGCAAACGCGTGCTGATCCGCGAAGATCTCAACGTCCCCATCGACGACGGCCGCATCACCTCCGAACAGCGCATCAGCGCGGCCCTGCCGACCCTCAAGCTCGCGCTGGAAAAGGGCGCCGCGGTCATGGTCACCTCGCACCTGGGCCGGCCGAAGGAAGGCCAGTGGAGCCAGGCCGATTCGCTCGCGCCGGTCGCCGCGCGCCTGTCCGAACTGCTCGGCATCGAGGTGCCGCTGGTCAAGGATTGGGTCGACGGCGTCGAAGTGCAGCCCGGTCAGCTGGTGCTGCTGGAGAATTGCCGCATGAACGTCGGCGAAGGCACGGACGACGAGGCGCTGTCGAAAAAGTACGCCGCCTTGTGCGACGTGTTCGTCATGGACGCGTTCGGCACCGCGCACCGCGCGCAGGCCTCCACCCACGGCGTGATCCGCCAGGCCAAGGTCGCCGCCGGCGGCCCGCTGCTGATGGCCGAACTCGATGCGCTGGCCAAGGCGCTGGACAACCCGGCGCGTCCGCTGCTCGCGATCGTCGCCGGCTCCAAGGTGTCGACCAAGCTCGAACTGCTGGCGTCGTTGGTGAGCAAGGTCGATCAGCTGATCGTCGGCGGCGGCATCGCCAACACCTTCATCGCCGCGATGGGCCACAGCGTTGGCAAGTCGCTGGTCGAAACCGATCTGATCGACACCGCCAAGAAGATCATGGCCGACGCCAAGGCGCGCGGCGCGGATATTCCGGTGCCGACCGACGTGGTGGTCGCGCCGGCGTTCGCCGCCGATGCGCCGGCCACGGTCAAGGCGGTCGACGCGGTCGGCGCCGACGACATGATCCTCGACATCGGCCCGGACACCGCCGCGCGTTACGCCGAGCTGATCAAGAGCGCGGGCACCGTGGTCTGGAACGGCCCGGTCGGTGTGTTCGAATTCGATGCGTTCGGCAAGGGCACGCAAACCCTGGCGCGCGCGATCGCCGCGTCGAAGGCGTTTTCGATCGCCGGTGGCGGCGACACCCTGGCCGCGGTCGACAAGTACGACATCGCCGACGAGGTCAGCTACATCTCCACCGGCGGCGGCGCCTTCCTCGAATTCCTCGAGGGCAAGGAACTACCCGCCGTGGCCGCGCTCAAGCAGCGCGCGGGCTGAGCCGTGACGGTGAAGACCACGCTGTTCTTCGATCTCGACGGCACCTTGATCGACTCGTCTGTCGGCATCACCCGCTCCATCGCCTATGCGCTCGAACGCCTGGACCACCCGGTGCCCGACGCCGACGCGCTGCGCAGCTGGATCGGGCCGGCGCTGCGCACCAGTTTCCAGCCCTTGCTCGGCGATGCGGACAAGACCGAGCAGGCGGTGGCGTTCTACCTGGAACGCTACGCCCGCGAAGGCTGGACCGAGCATCAGGTTTACGACGGGGTCGCGCAGATGCTCGACGCCGTCCATGCGGCCGGCCACCGGCTGGTGGTGGTGACCGCGAAGAACGAGGACAACGCGCGCAAGATCCTCGACCATCTGCCGTTCGGCGATCGCTTCGAAGACGTGATCGGTTCGACCCAGGACGGCCGTCTGACCCACAAGGTCGATCTGATCGAAGAGGCGATGCGTCGTTTGCAGATGGATGCGGCGCAGTGCCTGATGATCGGCGACCGGCGCATGGACATCGAAGGCGCGATTCGCCATGGCATGCGCAACATCGGCGTGCTGTGGGGTTTCGGCAGCGAAGACGAATTGCGTGAGGCCGGCGCGCACCAACTGGCGGCGATGCCGTCGCAGTTGCCGGTGTTGCTCGCGGCTTGAACGCCGCCTCGGCTTGAAGACCGGGATGTGGATACGAAGGGCGCTCTCGGGCGCCCTTCGTCGTGTTCGCCACCGCCCGCGCCGCGAGGCTCGGTTGTGCGCGCGGATGAGGCGCCGCGGCGCGCAATCCGCGATCTGCGTCACGGACTCGGGTTTTCCCCGTGCGGCCTCGTCCGGGGCGCGCGCAGGCTGCGCTAGTGTCGCTACGCGGCCAAGGAGGCCGCGTTCACACACGGAGTCATGCATGAGCCGTCTGTTAAAGATCAGTCTGTTGGGCCTGATGATCGCGTTCGCTTCGACCAGCGCGGTGTCGGTTCCTAGCTATCCGCCGTTGGCGCCGGGCTACCAGCGCGATTTCTTCGACAACCAGGGGCATCTGGTCGGTCGCTGGGTCAACGATTGCGACAACGTGCATTTCTCGCAATGGGGCGTGCGCACCGACCGCTATACCGATTCGCCGACCGTGTGCCTGTAATCGGCAACACCGGGCACGGCCGCGGGCGCATCGCGTCCGACGGCCGTGCCACCGTCGACGGCGGCATCGCCGTTAGCATGGCCGCCGCGTGAGCAGACCGCGAAATTGTCGAATCAAAAAAAGCCAAAAGCCAACTCAATCACGAATACACAAAGTCGTGACAGGGCTTAACGCGCATTTCATGCCTGCGCATGACAAGTCTGGGATACGGTGCGCGAGCGGCGAATGGGTGCCGCACACTCGGGAGAGATATCGCATGCGTCGTATCGGATTGTTTTCCGCGGTATTCGCGCTGGCGTTGGCCGGCGGCATGTCGTTCAGCGCCATGGCCAACTGGCAGGGCACTTGGTACTACTACAGCGCCGAAGGCGCGCAGATCGGCAAGTGGACCGCGGGCTGCGGCGCGGCCGACGGGCGTTGGGGCGACACCACCCACAGCAACAGCAACAAGCGTTTCGTGCAGGGCTGCGGCACCGACAGCTGAGTCGCGTATCGGCATCCCACGCACTTCGCGCGCGGCCACGACGAGGCCGCGCGTGAGAGACGGTATGCAGCGCAACGACTGATCCGCCGGGCGCGATTGGCATCGCATCCGCGGTGACGATGGCGCCGGCGGCGTGCCGTTCGAAAAGCTCCGTTCGCTCCGGAGCTTTTCGTTTGGGGCTGTCCTAGATAAGGGTTATAGCCCAACCCAGTCCCGCAGCGTGTTGAGCTGCTGACGGGGCGTCCCATAGTTGAAACGGAACTCGCACTCTTTCAGGAACAAGAAGAAATTCTTGCGCGGAATGCCGTTGTACTTGCGCAAGATCCGCTTGGACTGATTCCAGAAGTTCTCGATGCCATTGATGTGGTTCCCACGACGGGTCACGAACTCATGCCGGTGATTCACCCGGCGATGCTTGAAGCCCGACACATCCAGGATGTTGTAGCTGGCCAGGTGATCGGTGTAGACCACCGAATGGGCCAAAACCCGGGTTTTTAAGGCCGTCAGCAAGGTCTGGCTGCGGGTGTCGGCAATCGGCAAGGCATACACCTTGCCGTCGCGCTTGAGGATGCCGAACACGCAGACCTTGCCCGCGGCGCCTCGTCCTCGCTTGCCTTTACGCGCTCCGCCGAAGTAACTCTCGTCGCACTCGAAGACCGCCATTTCCGGCTCGACTTCGGCCATCTGAGCGGCAATGCATTGGCGCAGCTTGTGGAAGTACAGCGCAGCGGAGTTGCGATGAATTCCCACCAGGTCGGCCGCGGTACGGGCGGTCGCTTGGGCCACGAACAACTCGACCAGCCTGAGTTGGTCTTTTTTCCTTATCCGACAGCGACTTATCGCCATTTCTCATCCTAGATCGAATTCTTATCTAGGACAGCCCCTTTCGTTTTCATGCGCCGGCGGTCGATGGCTCGCTGGCCGTCGATGCCGCGCTGGCGCCACGCAAATATCGATGAATTCTTCGGCTGTATTCTTTCGCTTACAGGAGAGACGGGCCATGCGTTATATCGCCATTGCAACCCTGACCGCGGTGCTCGCCGCCGCCGCGACGATCGGCAGCGCCAGCGCCGCGCCGCCGTGGCAGGGATATTCGATCACCTATTTCGATGCGGCCGGCGAAGTGGTCGGCGGCGCCACCGCGAATTGCGGCGGGCAGTATCTGTCGTGGGGCGAGCACACGGAGGTGTTCGAAAAGCGCACCTGGATTTGCGATTGATTCGATTCGATCTCGCCGCATCGAGTCCGCGGGCTCGATGCGGCGAACCGGTCGCGTCGTTGCCGTGATGTCGCGGTCGCGGCTTGCGCCGCTCCTACAGTCGCTGCGTTGTCGCGTTCGCTACCTGTAGGAGCGGCGCAAGCCGCGACCGCGAACCTTCGGCTACGGCGTCACTGCGTCATTGCCCGCATGCTTCGATGCGCGAATGTGGTCAACCTCACCGCCCGCCCCGCCAATCGCTCGCCAGCAACCCCAGCAATTCGCTGTCGGTGACCCGGTCGCCGACGAAGAAACTTTCCCGCTGCCGGCCCTCGGTCACGAACCCGAGGCGATGCAGCAGCGCGCGCGAGGCATGGTTGTCCGGATCGATGCCCGCATCGCAACGATGCAGGCCAAGATCATCGAAGGCCCAGTTCAGCGCCAGGGTGGCGGCTTCGCGCGCGATCCCGCGGCCCCATTGCGACGGATGCAGCGCATAGCCCAGCTCGGCGCGGCGATGGGCGGCGCTGAAGGCGAGCAGGGTGCAACTGCCGATCAGCGCATCGTCGCCGTCGGCGATGATCCAATTGATCAACTGGCGTTCCTTCATGCATTTGTGGATATCGGCGATCAGCGCCTGCGCTTCGGCCACGTCCTGCATCGGCGGGCGGCTCCAGTAACGCATCACCTGCGCGTCGCCGAACAGGGCGAACAAGGCCGGCGCATCGTCGTCGCGCGGGCCGCGCAGGCGCACGCGCGGGCCTTGCAGCAGCGGGAAATCCTCGAGCGCGGCGAGCCGGGCCGCGATCGCTTCACTGGTGGGGGACAGGGTCATGAGAGTCTCGGGCGACGTACTGGGGCGTGTGCTCGGCCGGCGCGGTTCGAAGCGCGCACAAGCTGTGCTAGCTTGGCCGACAGTCCAGAGAGTCTGCCATGTCCATCACCCCACGACGCACCAAGATCCTTGCCACCCTCGGCCCGGCCACCGATCCGCCGGGCGTGCTCGATGCCTTGCTCACGGCCGGCGTCGACGTGGTCCGCCTGAATTTCTCGCACGGCGATCCGTCCTCGCAGGTCGCGCGCGCCAACGCGGTGCGCGAAGCCGCGCTGCGGGTCGGGGTCGAGGTCGGCATCCTCGCCGACCTGCCCGGTCCGAAGATCCGCATCGAACGCTTCGCCGAGGGCAAGGTATTGCTCAAGGCCGGCGACCGCTTCGACCTGATCGCCGCGGAAAACCCGCCGCCGGGCAATCTGCGCGAAGTCGGCGTGAGCTACCTCGGCCTGCCCGGCGACGTCAGCCCCGGCGACGTGCTGCTGCTCGACGATGGCCTGCTGCAACTGCGGGTCGGCGCGATCGACGGCGAACGCATCATCACCACCGTGCTCAACGACGGCACCTTGTCGGACCGCAAGGGGCTCAACAAGCTCGGCGGCGGCCTGTCGCTGGGCGCGTTGACCGAACGCGACAAGGAACTGATCCTGGTTGCGGCCGAATTGAACGCCGATTTCATCGCGGTGTCGTTCTGCCGCAATGCCGAGGACATGAACGAAGCGCGCCGGATCGCCCGCGCCGCCGGCAGCGATGCCGCGCTGGTGTCGAAGATCGAGCGCGCCGAGGCGATCGAGAATCTGTCCGAGATCGTCGAGGCCAGCGACGTGGTCATGGTCGCGCGCGGCGATCTGGGCGTGGAGATCGGCGATGCCGAGCTGCCCGGCCTGCAGAAGAAGATCATCCGCGAATCGCTGCTGCGCAACCGGGTGGTGATCACCGCCACGCAGATGATGCAGTCGATGGTCGACAACCCGATCCCGACCCGCGCCGAAGTGCTCGACGTCGCCAACGCGGTGATCGACGGCACCGACGCGGTGATGCTGTCGCAGGAATCGGCCGCCGGCCGCTATCCGATCAAGGCGGTGGAGGCGATGGCGCGCATCTGCCTGGGCGCCGAGCGCCAGTTCAACCACGACACCGATTTCGAAGCCGCGCCGCGCAACCTCGAACGCGCCGACCAGGCGATCGCGATGGCGGCGATGTTCCTGTCCGAGCACATCGGCGTGCGCGCGATCGTCGCGATGACCGAGTCCGGCGGCACCGCGCGGTTCCTGTCGCGGTTCCGTTCCAACGCGCCGATCTACGCGTTCTCGCGCCACGACGGCGCGCGCCGGCGCATGGCGATGATGCGCGATGTCTATCCGATCGATTTCGACAGCCGCGGCCAGGCCTCGCGCGACGCCGCGCGCAACGTGGTCAAGCAGTTGTTCGATTGCGGCAAGCTGGCCCAGGGCGAGCGGGTGATCTTCACCAGCGGCGACACCATGGAGCAGCACGGCGCGACCAATACCTTGCGTCTGTTGCAGGTGGGCGAGGGTGGCAGTGCCGAGGGTCTGGGCGAGTTGTAAGGCGGCGCGTTGCCTTTTTGAGGCATGTTTGCAGCATGGGAGGTCACGACCTCTCATGCTCTGCGTAAGCCACGAGGTCTCGTGGGAGGGGCTTTCAGCCCCGATGCCTTTCGATCAGGCACTGTGATCTGAAAGAAAAGCATCGGGGCTGAAAGCCCCTCCCACAAAAGACCTCGTGGTGTCCGGTGCAGGGGGGCGCTTGGCTTTAGGATCGCGGCGCCTGATCGAAAGGCTAGCTATAAGCCGCCGCGCCGCCTTTGAGGCATGTTCGCAGCATGCTTGAGTCATGGGAGGTCATCGGCCTCCCGAATTCCGCGTAAGCCACGAAGCCTTTTGTGGGAGGGGCTTCAGCCCCGATGCTTTTCTTTCAGATCGCAGTGCCTGATCGAAAGGCATCGGGACTGAAGCCCCCCCTCCCACGAGACCTCGCGGCATCGGCATCGGCACAGCGGGGCGATTACGCCCCGACGTAACCGCCGCGGAATACCGGCTTCCACTGGCCCGACTTGCGCGTCCATATCTGGTATTCGGTGCCTTCGTACTGGCCGAGCTGGAAAATCAGTTCCGGTTCGCCATCGCCGTCGAGGTCCAGGCGATCGAAGTAGCGATGCGTTTCCACCACATCGCCGCCGGTCAGCTGCACCAGCCGGCCGGCGGTCTTGTAGCCGCCCTTGTCGTCGGATTCCAGGATCAGCAGCGCGTCCACGCTCATTTCAGCGGCGTTCTCGCTCTTGGGCGGCAAATCCCAGATCAGGGTCGCGACATGCACGGTGCCGAGCTTGCCGGCGTCGAAGGCGTGGATCTGCAAACCGCCGCGCTGCTCGTCGCCGGGACGGGCCTTGAGCGCCTTGTCGATCTGGCCGCGATCGATTTTCTCGCGCTGCAGGGCCGCGCGCAGTTCGCTCTCGATGGCCTTGCGCGCGCTCGACGATACCGCCGCATCGGCGCGCGCGGCCTGCGCGGTCGCGGCGAAGTTGGTCGCCAGGCCGGCGACCTCGTCGCTGCGCGCGGTCATCGGCGCGAGTCGCACCTGCGCCTCCAGGTCGGTGCCCGCGCTTTCGCGCTGCTCGATCACCTGCACCACGCCGTCGGCGCCGCCGCGGCGATAGAAATGCAGGCCGCGCCGCGCCGGGTAGTAATTCGCCTCGGCCTGCGTGTCGGTTTCCAGGTAGCGTCCGCCGTCTTCGACCCGCGCGACCGCGACCGCCCAGCCGCGGTCCACTGCGAACAGCAGCTTCGGCTCGCCGCTCAGACGCTCGGCCTTGGGGTTGAGCAACTGGTCGCGGATGAGACCGGCCTGGCGCGCGCCTTCGCCGTCGCCGGCGGCGTAGAACGCGTCGATCAGCATCTGATGGCTGCGCGCCCGATACGGCGCCAGCGCGACCGCGCGTTCGGCCCAGGTCTTGCGCAGATCCGGCCCGGACATCGCATACGCCGAGTCGATCGATTCCAGCGTCGGCGCCTTGGCCTGCAGCAGGTCGGCGCGAATCCAGCCCACCGCCGGCGAATCGCCGTCGGTATGCCCGCGCACCCAGCCGTTGAGTTCGCATTCGATCTCCACCGCCGTGGCGATCGGCACCCGGCTGACCAGGCCCGCTTCGCTGCGCGGCACCGGCCGCATCAGCGCCGCGGTGGCCAGCACATAGCGCGTGCCGGTCTTGGGCGCGGCCTTGCACGAGGCGACGGCGGCTTGGTATTCGGCGTCGATGTCGGCGGCGTGGGCGAAGCCGGTCGCGGCCAGCATCAGCGCCGCGGCCAGCAGGCCACGATGGCGGTGCGAGCGAAGGTTCGTGGTCGACCGGTGAACGTATTGCGGCATGATCGCTGTCCTTTGCGGTGAATGCGGATGCGCAGGCTAGGGCTTGCCGGTGACGCGTGCAATCGCGGCGTGGCGGTCGGTGGTCGCCATGGGTTTGTCGTAGCCGCGGCGTGAGCCGCGATCGCGTCGTCTCGCGTGCGACGCTTGTTGTGTGGCCGTCGATACGTCGACGCGACGATGGGGCGGTCGTCGTATGCGAGGTGACGCGGTCGCGGCTTGCGCCGCTCCTACAGGGCGGCAACGGTGCGTTCGGCGGGACCGGGTCTAAGCCGTGACATCGGTATCGGCCGTCGCGCTGAAAACGGTTACCGCCCAAACTGAGCGCAAGTGCCTGATTCGACAGGCGCGGCTCGGGGGCAAGGTTCACCGGCAGCGGCTATAATCGCGGGCTTCCCACCGCTGCCGCAGGATCTCCATGAGCATCGAACAGCTTGCCGAAACCGCCCTGGCCATGGTCGCCCCGGGCAAGGGCATCATCGCGATCGACGAGTCGACCGCCACCATCGCCAAGCGCTTCGCCGGCGTCGGTATCGAGAACACGGAAGAGAATCGCCGCGCCTACCGCGAGCTGTTGTTGACCACGCCGAAGCTGAGCGACTACATCTCCGGCGCGATCCTGTACGACGAAACCCTGCGCCAGTCGACCAAGGCCGGCGTGCCGTTCGCCAAGCACATGGCCGAGCACGGCATCATCCCGGGCATCAAGGTCGACAAGGGCCCGGCGCCGCTGGCCGGCTTCCCGGGCGAAGTGGTGACCGAGGGCCTCGACGGCCTGCGCGCGCGCCTGGAGGAGTACTACAAGCTCGGCGCCCGCTTCGCCAAGTGGCGCGCGGTCATCAACATCAGCGAAGACATCCCGTCGGGCACCTGCATCGAGGCCAACAGCCACGCGCTCGCGCGCTACGCCGCGCTGTGCCAGGAGCAGGGCCTGGTGCCGATGGTCGAGCCGGAAGTGATCATGGACGGCAGCCACGACATCGACACCTGCTTCGAAGTCACCGAAGTCACCCTGCGTTCGCTGTTCGGTTCGCTGTACGAGCACAGCGTGGTGCTCGAGGGCACGATCCTGAAGGCGTCGATGGTCCTGCCGGGCAGCACCTGCCCCGATCAGGTCGGCGTCGAGGAAGTCGCCGCGGCCACCTTGCAGTGCCTGAAGTCGACCGTGCCGGCGACCCTGCCGGGCATCGTGTTCCTGTCCGGCGGCCAGTCCGACGAAGCCGCGACCGCGCACCTCAACGCGATGAACCAGATGGGCCCGAACCCGTGGCCGCTGTCGTTCTCCTACGGCCGCGCCATGCAGTCGGCGGCGCTGAAGCTGTGGTCGCAGGATCTGGTCGCCAACCTGGCGAAGGCCCAGCAGACCGTGTACGAGCGCGCCAAGGCCAACGGCCAGGCCGCGCTGGGCGAGTGGAAGCCGGCCGCCTGAGTCGCGTTGTCGGTCAGTAGCGAAAAACGCCGGCCCAGTGCCGGCGTTTTTTTGCACGCGCGATGCATTGACGTCGCGGCGCGTGCGGCGCGGTCGCTGCGGAGCGCTAGACTGCGGTAGCGACGGGGGAAACGATCCGATATGCACGAGCGACCATCCGGATTCGAGACAGCTGCGCTCACGCGATCGCGACCGTGGTCGACGTGGGCGCTGCTCGTGGCAGCGACGCTCGCGCTCGCGAGCGGTTGCGCCACGCGCGGCCAGCGTGTCGACGGCATCGGCCTGGACGCGATCGCGGCCGCGCACGCGCAGACCCGGGATTGCCCCTCGCTGCAGGGCCGCTATGCCCTGCCGGGCCGGATCGTCAGCGACCGCGGCGACCGACCGGTGCGCGGCGCCGATCCGTGGCAGATGCTCGACGACTTGTGGCTGGACCGTGTCCCGCAGGCCGATCTAGCGCCGGCCCAGGGACAGATCGAATTGCAGGCCGACGCCGACGGGCTGTGGCTGAGCCATCGGCCGGCCGCCGCCGCGCCGGCGCGCGAGCGCGTGCGCCTGGACGCGCCGCCGGCGCAGGCCATGCAGGGGCGTAACGGTCCAGCCGACTACGCAGTGGGCTGCGTCGACGGCCGGCTGTTCCTGAGCCGGGTGCTGGTATGGACCCAGATGGGCGAGGTCGCGCACTACGATCATGTGATCGTGGCGCTGCGAATCGAGGGCGGCGATCTGGTGATGAGCCAATGGCAGCGCCGGATCAGCAAGGGCGGATTGCTGTTCAGCACCACCCGTCGTCACCAGGGCGAACGTCGCCTGCGTTTCGCCCCGGCTGACGCCATGTAGTCAGCCTGTCGCGCGCATGCTTGAGCAGCGGCTCGATGCCTGCGACGAAGGCCCTGATCCGACGCGGACCAGGATTTCATCGTGCGGCCGCGGGGCGCAGCCGCGGGTTTCTCCAGTGCGATTCGATGCGTTCTCGCGCCGGGGCTTTTGCTGCAAGATTCGATCCGGACGGCATTCGGGCCGTCGGCTTTCACTGACCGCAGGGGCATTCGATGGAAACCCAATGGCTGGCGTTCGCGTTCGCGGCGTTGATGGTCACGCTCGCGCCCGGGCCCGACACCTTCCTGGTGATCGGCAACGCGCTCAGCGGCGGCGTGCGGCGCGGCCTGGCGACCGTCGCCGGCATTCTCACCGGCGGCCTGTTCCATGTCGCCTTGTTCGCGTTCGGCGTGGCGCGGCTGCTGATGTATTCCGAACGCGCGTTCTGGACGATCAAGATGCTCGGCGCCGGCTACCTGGCCTGGCTCGGGGTCAAGGCGCTGCGTTCGGCGTTCGCCGCGCACGTGCAGGCCGACCCGGCCGCTTCGATCGAAGCCTCGGCGCAGCCGTCGTTGTGGCGCAGCTATGCGCAGGGCGTGCTGACCAACGCGCTCAATCCCAAGATCGCGATCTTCTACCTGGCGTTCCTGCCGCAGTTCCTCGCGCCCGGCCCGGACATGGCGATGCAGTCGATCGCGATGATCGCGATGCACTATGCGATCGGCACCTTGTGGCTGAGCCTGCTGGTGATCGGCGCCTCGCGCATGGCCGGCGCGGTGCGCAGCACGCGGGTGGCGCGCACGCTCGACGGGGTGATCGGCGCGATGATGCTGGGCTTCGGCGCGAAGCTGGCGTGGTCGTCGCGCTGAACGGCGGCGCGGCGCGCGCCTGTTAGGCTGGGCGCAGTCCGCACCCAGGTCGGCCTTCATGTCGAATCCCGCAACGCCGTTCATTCCGCCGCAGGTGGCGACCCTGCTCGCCGGCAATCGCAAGATCGAGGCGATCAAGCTGGTGCTCGACAGCAATCCCGGTTTGGGGCTGCGCGCGGCCAAGGACGCGGTCGAGGAGTACCAGCGCAACGGGCAGTCGGCGGCGGTCGCAGCGAGCGCGCGCGGCGCGGCGGCGCAGTCCTCCGGAGCGGGACAGGTCGGCGATTTTCCCCTCGCCGCCCGTCAGGCCATCGCCGAAGGCAATCGGATCGTGGCGATCAAGATCGTGCGCGAGGCCTATGGGCTGGACCTGCGTTCGGCGATGCAGCGGGTCGATGCCTACGACCAAGCGCGCGAATCCCCAACCGACGATGACGAGGCGCCAAGCGGTGGCGACGGCGCCACGGGCAATCTGCCGGCCGAGGTGGTGGCGTTGATTCTCGGCGGCGATCGCGGCCGCGCTGCGCAGTTGCTGGAGGCCAAGTACGCTTACTCGACGCGCGATGCCATGACCGGCGTTGTCGCCTACGAACTCTCGCGCAAACGTCGCGGCTTCGGCGCGGCCGGCGGCGATACGGTGCGCAGCGGCGACAACAACGGCAAGATGCTGGTGATCGCCGCGCTCGTCGCGATCGCGGCGGTGGCGGCGTGGTACTTCATCGCCGGCTGATCGCCGCATGCCGCTGGCGGGCATAACGAACCCATCGAATCGAAGGAACGACCATGAGTGCGCAGCACTTCGCGATTTACTTCAGCGACCCGGCCTTCGGCCTGGCCGATGCCGGACACGCCTTGGACGAGATCGGTGTCGATGTGACGCGTGACGGCGACCTCCTGCGACTGTCCGGCGAGGACCTGCCGCGTTTCGCGGTGCGCTTGCTCGCGGGCGATTCGATCGCGGCGCGGGCGCGGCAGCTGGCCGCCGGGGCGGGTCCCGCGTCCGCCGAAGGCGAAGCGCTGTCGCGTTGCGACCGCTGTTTCTTCGTGGACATCGAGGATTTCGACGAGGCGCTGGATGAAATCAATACGATGATGGAAGTGCAGGCGGCGTTGCAGGATGCGACCGGTGGGGTGCTGCTGCTGTCGTGGAACGGGCACTTGTCCTTGCCTTACGCGGGTTGAGTGTCGTGCGCCTTGGCTGCGTCATTGCGGTTACGGCGTAAATGAGAATTCGCGGTCGCAGCTCGCGCAGCTCCTACAGGGAGCGACTGTAGGAACTGCGCGAGCTGCGACCGCTAGAATGGAACTGCCGCGCAGCTTTCGGGTAATCCGAAGTGCGTCAGCGATTCAGCCCAACGTCGCCAGCCACTCTTCATCGCTGCCTTCGTTGACGCCCTCGAACAGGAACGTACTCAGATAACGCTCGCCGGTATCGGGCAGCATCGCCAGGATCACCGCGCCGGGTTCGGCCTGGGCCGCGACCTGCAGCGCCGCGGCCATGGTCGCGCCGGCGGAAATGCCGACGAACAGGCCTTCTTCGGCCGCCAGCCGACGCGCGGTGTCGCGCGCGAGCACGTCGTCGACCGGCACGATCGCATGCGCGGCGCCGCGGTCGAGCACGGCCGGGACGAAATCCGGGGTCCAGCCCTGGATCTTGTGCGGCTGCCAGTCCTTGCCGCCCAGCAGCGAAGCGCCGGCCGGTTCGCTGGCAGTCACGCGCACCTCGGGCCGCGCCACGCGCAGCACGTCGGCGACCCCGGTCAGGGTGCCGCCGGTGCCCCAGCCGGTGACGAAATGATCGAGCCGGCGGCCGGCGAAGTCCTGCACGATTTCGGCCGCGGTGGTGCTGCGGTGATAGGCCGGATTGGCCGGGTTCTCGAACTGGCGGGCAAGGAACCAGCCGTGCTTGGCCGCCAGTTCCGCCGCCTTGCGCACCATGCCGCTGCCGCGCTCGGCGGCCGGGGTCAGGATCACCTTGGCGCCGTAGGCGCGCATCAGCTTGCGGCGTTCGATCGAGAAGGTCTCGCTCATCGTCGCCACGAACTTGTAGCCGCGCGCCGCGCAGACCATCGCCAGGGCCACGCCGGTGTTGCCCGAAGTCGCCTCGATCACGGTGTCGCCGGGCTTGAGCTGGCCGCGCGCCTCGGCGTCGAGAATGATCGCCAGCGCGAGCCGGTCCTTGACCGAACCGCCAGGATTGAACGCTTCGACTTTCGCGTACACGGTCGCGTGCTCGGGCGCCAGGCGATGCAGGCGCACGATCGGGGTGCGGCCGATGGTGTCGAGAATGCTGTCGTGGATCATGGACGCGGGCTCCTTGGGGGGACGCCCGGAGTATGAACCGCGACGCCCGCCGGCGGCGTCGTGGCCGTGGTTGCAATGCCGCAACCTGCCAAGGTGAGCGCAATGTCAGCGCGCTGTCAGCGCAGTGTCAGCAAGGGTGATGCATCTGTACGGCTCCCTCGGCACGCATACATTCCGGGTACGACTTTGCGTATACGGTGGTCAACCAATGGCCCACGCGAGCGTTGACCTCAGACCGCTAGACTCACGCCGGTTTCGGAACCGCCCAGGGGTTGGGGCCGCGTCTTCGTCCACCGCCGTGCCAGCGTCGTTCGCGCGAATCGCCTGGTCGGTCCGTACCGTCCGCCCGATATCAGCCGCTTGATCCGCGCCACCGCCCTCACGGGTCCCCGTTCAGAGAACCGCATGCGACCACGTTCCGGATTGAGCACCTGCTGCGCCCTTGCCTTCGTCGTCGCCTTGGCCGCCTGCGGCAAGGGCGGCAAAGCGCAAGGCGGTCCGGGAGGTTCGGGCGCGGGTCAGGGCGATCGACCCACCCCGGTCACCGCCGAACAGGTCCATCTGCGGCCCTGGAACGACACCGTCCAGGCGCTCGGCAACGTCAAGGCGCGCGAGTCGATCACCGTCTCGGCCAAGGTCAGCGAGATCGTCCAGGCGGTGCATTTCGACAGCGGCGACCACGTCGCCGCCGGCGCCTCGCTGATCACCCTCAGCGGCAAGGCCCAGCTCGCCGCGCTGGCCCAGGCCGAGGCCACCGCCAAGGAGGCCGAGCAGTTGCTCAAGCGCCAGACCGAACTGGCCGCGCAGCAGCTGATCGCGCGTTCCGCGCTCGACACCCAGCGCGCCACCCGCGACGCGACCCGCGCGCGGGTCGAACAGATGAAGGCCGACATCGGCGATCGCGAGATCCGCGCGCCGTTCGCCGGCGTGCTCGGCATCCGCCAGGTCAGCCCGGGCTCGCTGATCACCCCGGGCACGCCGATCGCCACGCTCGACGACACGCAGCGCGTCTACATCGATTTCCCGGTGCCCGAGACCCTGCTCGCGCGCGTGGCCAAGGGCCAGAGCGTCACCGGCACCAGCGCGGCCTATGCGGGCAAGCGTTTCGAAGGGCAGGTCAGCACGGTCGATGCGCGCGTCGATCCGGCCACCCGCGCGGTCACCGTGCGCGCCGATTTCCCCAATCCCGATCACCTGCTGCGCCCGGGCATGCTGGTCCAGGTGACCTTGCTGCAACCGCAGCGGCAGGCGCTGCTGATTCCGGAAATCTCGGTGGTGCAGGTCGGTACCGATTCCTACGTGTTCCGGGTCAAGCCGGACAACACGGTCGAGCGCGCCGATGTTGAAGTCGGCACGCGGCGGGAGGGGCTGGCGGAAATCGTCGAGGGCTTGAAGGTCGGCGATCGGGTCGTGGTCGACGGCACCGGCAAGTTGCGGGTCGGCGGCAAGGTGCAGGTGACTGCGGCGGCGGTGGTGCCCGCGCCCGCGCAGACGCGCGAGGCCGATGCGACCGCGCCGGTGCCGGCGATGCAAGCGCCGGCTGGCAATGGGCCTGCGCAAGCGCCGGCTGTCGATGCACCGACGCAGAAGAACGCCGGAGCCGGCAAGGGCAATGCCAATGGCTGAGTCCCAGGGTTTCTTCGAGCGATTGCGCTCCCTCATTTCGTCATTCCCGCGAACGCGGGCTCTGCTTTCACTCGGCGGAAGCCGAGCATCCAGCGACTTTGACGAGGCACTCTCCAGCCGTCATTCCCGCGAAGGCGGGAATCCAGAGACTTCGAACGTTCTCGCACGAAACGCCCTGGATGCTCGGCTTCCGCCGAGTGAAAGCAGAGCCCGCCTTCGCGGGAATGACGAGCAAGAGCAAAAGCGAGAGCAGCAAAAGCAACAAGCCACCCCCGTCTACATCGCCGCCAAACGCGGCGTACCCAAACGCCGCAACGGCGCCGGTGACGGCCGATGATGCTCTCCGACGTCTCCATCCGCCGTCCGGTGTTCGCCACCGTGATGAGCCTGCTGCTGATCACCCTGGGCGTCATGGCGTTCTCGCGCCTGACCTTGCGCGAACTGCCGGCGATCGATCCGCCGGTGGTCTCGGTCGACGTGTCCTATCCCGGCGCCTCGGCGGCGGTGGTGGAAACCCGCATCACCCAGGTGCTCGAAGACGCGCTCGCCGGCATCGAAGGCATCGAGAGCATCGAGTCGCGCAGCGTCAACGGCCGCGCCTCGATCAGCATCGAGTTCACCCTGCAGCGCGAAATCGAAGCGGCCGCCAACGACGTGCGCGACGCGGTCAGCCGAGTGTCCAACCGCATGCCCGACGAAGCCGATCCGCCGCAGATCGAGAAAGTCGAAAGCGACGCCGACCCCATCTTGTGGCTCAACATGAGCTCCAAGCAGATGGACACGCTGCAGCTGTCCGACTACGCCGAACGCTACATCGTCGATCGGTTGTCATCGGTCGACGGCGTCGCCCAGGTGCGCATCGGCGGCCAGCAGCGCTACGCGATGCGGATCTGGCTCGACCAGGACGCGCTGGCCGCGCGCGACATCACCGTCAACGAAGTCGAAGCCGCGCTCGGCGCGGAGAACGTCGAACTGCCGGCCGGACGGATCGAATCGGAATCGCGCGACTTCACCCTGCGGGTGGCGCGCAGCTACCAAAAGCCCGCCGACTTCGCCCAGATCCCGCTCAAGAAGGGCGCCGACGGCTATGTCGTGCGCCTGGGCGACGTGGCCAAGATCCAGCTCGACTCGGCCGAACGCCGCGCCTATTACCGCAGCAACGGCGAGCAGAACATCGGCCTGGGCATCGTCAAGACCTCGACCGCGAACAGCCTCGACGTGGCCCGCGCGGTGCGCGAAGCGGCCGACCAGATCCGTCCGGGCCTGCCCCAGGGCACCGACATCTTCGTCGCCTTCGACACCACCGTGTTCATCGAATCGGCGGTCGAGCGCGTGTACCACACGCTGGTCGAGGCGATCGTGCTGGTGCTGATCGTGATCTGGCTGTTCCTCGGCAGTTTCCGCGCCGCGCTGATCCCGGCGGTGACGGTGCCGGTGTGTCTGATCGCCGCGTTCATTCCGCTGTACATGTTCGACTTCTCGATCAACCTGCTGACCTTGCTTGCTCTGGTGCTGTGCATCGGCTTGGTGGTCGACGACGCGATCGTGGTGATGGAGAACATCCAGCGCCGCGCCGACTTGGGCGAACCGAGCCTGGTCGCGGCCGCGCGCGGCACCAAGCAGGTCGCGTTCGCGGTGATCGCGACCACCGCGGTGTTGGTCGCGGTGTTCCTGCCGGTCGGCTTCATGGAAGGCAACACCGGACGATTGTTCCGCGAGTTGTCGGTGGCGCTGGCCGGCGCGGTCGCGTTGTCGGCGTTCGTCGCGTTGACCCTGACGCCGATGATGTCGTCCAAGTTCGTGCGTCCGCACAACGAGGAGAAGTCCAACTTCGTCAATCGCTGGATGAACGCGCGCCTGGACGGCGTGAGTCGGCGCTACAAGGGCCTGCTCGATCACACCGTCGAGCGGCCGTGGCTGTTCGGCATCCTGATGCTGATCGCGATGGCGTTGAGCTTCGTGCTGTTCAAGTTCGTGCCGTCGGAACTGGCGCCGCAGGAAGACCGCGGCTCGTTCCAGATCTCGATCCTCGGCCCGGAAGGCGCCGGTTACGACTACACGGTCAAGCAGGTGCAGCAGGTCGAGAAGATCATCGCCGCGCACACCGGCCCGGACAAGACCATCCAGCGCTACAACCCGCGCGTGCCCGGCGGTTTCGGCGCCAGCGAGGAAATGCATACCGGCCGCATCGCGGTGTTCCTGCAGGATTGGGACAAGCGCGAGGTCAGCACCGCCGATGTCGCCGACGGTCTGCGCGGCGAGCTGAGCCAGCTCACCGGCGTGCGCGCGTTGCCGCAGGTCGGCGGCGGTCTGGTCCGCACCCGCGGCCAGCCGATCCAGATCGTGCTCGGCGGCCCGGAATACGTCGAACTGGCGCAGTGGCGCGACCGTTTGCTGGCGCGCATCGAGCAGAACAAGGGCCTGTTCTCGGCCGACTCGGACTACAAGGAAACCCGGCCGCAGATGCGCGTGGAGATCGATCGCCAGCGCGCGGCCGATCTGGGCGTGAGCGTCACCGATATCGGTCACGCGCTGGAAACCATGATGGGCTCGCGCCGCGTCACCACCTTCGTGCAGAACGGCGAGGAGTACGACGTGATCGTGCAGGCCAATCGCGATCTGCGCACCTCGCCGGCGGACCTGTCGGCGATCCAGGTGCGCGCGCGCGACGGCGGCCTGATCCCGCTGTCGAACCTGGTCACCCTCAACGAACTGGCCGAGCCCGGCAGCCTCAACCGCTTCAACCGCCTGCGCGCGATCACCATCAGCGCCGGCCTCGCGCCGGGTTACACCATGGGCGAGGCGGTTGCGTGGTTGAATCAGGTCGTCGCCGAGGAACTGCCCGATCAGGCGCAGATCGACTGGAAGGGCGAATCGCGCGAATACCAGAAGGCCGGCGGCGCGGTGCTGATGACCTTCACCCTGGCGCTGCTGGTGGTGTACCTGGTGCTGGCGGCGCAGTTCGAAAGCTTCATCCACCCGTTCGTGATCATGCTGACCGTGCCGCTGGGCGTGCTCGGCGCCTTGATCGGGCTATGGATGACCGGCGGAACGCTCAACCTGTTCAGTCAGATCGGCATCGTCATGCTGGTCGGCCTGGCGGCGAAGAACGGCATCTTGATCGTCGAATTCGCCAATCAGCTGCGCGATGAGGGACGAAGTATCCACGAGGCCATCGTCGAGTCCTCGGCGGTGCGTCTGCGCCCGATCCTGATGACCTCGATCGCGACCGTGGTCGGCGCGGTGCCGCTGGTGCTCGCCGGCGGCCCGGGTTCGGCCAGCCGCGCCACGATCGGCATCGTGGTGATCTTCGGCGTGTCGTTCTCGACCCTGCTGTCGCTGTTCATCGTGCCGGCGTTCTACGTGCTGCTGGCGCGCTTCACCAAGTCGCCCGAAGCGGTCGCGCACGAACTCGACAAGTTGGAGAAGGAAACGCCGCAGGTGGACGGGCACGCTTGATAGCGGTCGTGTCCCAAGCGGTCCGTGTGGGTATCCCCCTGTAGGAGCGGCGCGAGCCGCGACCGCGACATCCATTGACGACGTAAACCGGATGTCGCGGTCGCGGCTCGCGCCGCTCCTACAGGGCGCTCACGTGCTTTCGTGGCGCTTGGCGCATCGCGATTCAGCTCGCCTGACGCTACATTGCCCTTCGTTCGCAGCTCGCGGGAGACGGGCGCCCCCGTCAGACCGATTCGATGACGCGTCCGCACTCGTACTCGCGCATCCGCGCCAGGATCCGCAGCGCCTCGGCTTTGCCCGCCAGTGGCGCCGGCCACTGCAGGCTCAGGCTGTCGCCGAATTCCAGGTCCCCGAGCCCGGCGGCGTTGAACACGACCTCGACCGATCGCTCGCCGACCGCGATGCGTTCGGCGCCGCCGTAGCCACCGCGGCTCTGGTCGTCGCGCTCCAGGTAGATCGCACCCATGCCGCCATCGCGATCCTGCGGCTCGATCTCGCACGAGCAGACGATATGCAGCACGTCCAAGGGGTTGTCTTCCGAGGCGAAGCCCAGGGTGACCCAGAGGTACTCGCCGTCTTCCTCGCCCGAATGGGCTTCCTCGATCCGATAGGTCTTCATGTTTTCATCTTGAACATCTTGCCGTCGCTCGCGCCGCCCCTTCCTCTCGGCCGCCTCGCCCGAACGGCCGTTCCTCGACCCGCCGATAGGGCTTCTTCATAATCGGCCGCATTCACCTTGCACACCGCCTTGCCCGTCCGCACGCGCCACATCCGCGCGAGGGCATTCACAGCCGCCAGGGAGGCCGGGCGACGGCGCCCCTCGCGATACAGCCGCAGCTTGATCTCTCGTGAACAATCTCGGGCCCATCTCATTCAGTCGTACTCGTGATAGGTGCGTATTCGCCGAACGCCATCCGTGCTCGGATCGCCGGGCAACTCCGGTGTACCCAGCAGCCTCGCGAGTCGTTCGCTGAACCAGCGTTCCTCATAGCCCGCCTGCTCCCTGGCGCCGTCGAAAAAGCGGCGTAAGCCATCGCGGACTGTCTTGCGCGGGCCGCTTTTGCATCGGACCGCGATCACGATCATGTCCTGCTGATCGTAAAGGTCTCGAAAGGCGTCCAGTACCAGCAGATCGCCGTTCGCGAGCCGCGAGCGATGGATATGGATGTGGCCGCTCTCGCGGGGGCCGTCGAGGTAATCGTCGTAATGCCTGATCCAGTCGGGCGCGATGCCGATGGCGTCGCAGACCGCCTGCAGATGCAGGTTCGGCCCGGCAGGCCGATCATCGTCCAAGGGGTTGGCCCAGCGGATGACATCGGTGATGGAAACGTCCAGACAGAATTCCCGCGAGCGGGTCTCGAATCCGTCGTCGTCCTGCGCAGGGTTCATGGGCCGGCTCCATAGGGGCGAGCGGATCATAGTCGAGCGCGAGACCTGGCGGGGAGCGCCGCGGCATACGCGGCGTTTTGCGCCGCGCCCGGTCCGTATTAGGCTTGGCGGATGAGCAGCCTTCCCCCAACGCCGCGGCCGCCGCGAGGCGACGGTTTCGTGCTGCGCCCGTGGCGCCTGGACGACCTCGACAGCCTGGTTCTGCACGCCAACGACGAGCAAGTGTCGCGCGGCCTGGCCGATCGTTTTCCCCATCCCTACACCCGCGAGGACGGCGAGCGGTTCCTGTCCGGCGGCGTGATCGACATGGCCGAGCCGGTGTTCGCGATCGAGGTCGACGGCCGCGCCTGCGGCGGGATCGGCGCGCATCCGGGCAAGGGCGAACGCGCGCATTCGGCCGAGTTCGGTTATTGGCTCGGGCGTTCGCTGTGGGGCGCGGGCCTGATGACGCGCGTGGTCGCGGCGTTCGCGCCGTGGGCGATGAACGAACTGGCGCTGTACCGGTTATATGCGACCGTGTTCGATCACAATCCCGGTTCGGCACGTGTGCTGCAGAAGAACGATTTCACCGAAGAAGGCGCGCAACGTTGCGCGGTGGTCAAGCGCGGGCAACTGCACGACCTGCGGGTGTTCGCGAAAGTACGAAGGAGTTTGAACGATGCAACGTGACGATCCGCCGCGCGGTCCGCGCAAGCCTTACAGCGGCCAGGGCCCGCGCAAAGACACCGGTGCCGGTACGGGCCAGGGCGCAGGGCAGGGTGCGGGCCAAGGTGCGGGCCAAGGCCCGTGGCGCAGCGGTCCGCGCCGCGACGACGGGCAACGGCCGCCGCGTCAGGGCGCCGCGCCGCCGCGCGCGCGCCGACGCGTCCGGCCCGTACCGCGCCGCGCCGCGTCCGCCGGCCGGCGACAGCCCGTATCGCAACAGCGGCGAGCGTCGCGTGCGCGAGCCCGCGGCCGTGGACCCGGCGGCGCCGCCGCACCGCAGCGGCCACGCCCATCCGCACGATCGCTCCGAACGCCGCGACCAGCGCAATCGCCACGGCGACGACGCCCGCGAGTTGCACGCGCGCGAACGCAGCGAACGCCATGCGCGCGCCGAGCGGCCGTATCGCGAACGCGACGACGAGATCGACGGCGGTCCGGGCGACGACGGTTTCGGCTCGCCGTCGCCGCAACGCGCGCGCCGCGACGCGGAGCTGCGCCTGTATGGGCTCAACGCGATCCGCGCGGTATTCGCGCGCCGGCCGCAGGCGATCCGCAAGCTGTATCTGGATTCGAACCGGATTCCGCAATTGCAGCCGCTGCTGGCGTGGTGCGTGGCCAATAAGGTCGGCTATCGAGTGGTCGAGCAGACCGACCTGGACAAGTTGGCCGCGAGCAGCCATCACGAAGGCGTGGTCGCCGACGTATTGCGCGAGGAGCCGATATCGCTGTCGGAATGGTTGCGCGAACTCGCGCCGGGGCCGCAACTGGCGATCTGGCTCGACGGCGTCGGCAATCCGCATAACCTCGGCGCGATCCTGCGTTCGGCCGCGCATTTCGGCGTGAGCGCGGTGCTGTTGCCCAAGGACGGATCGCTGGCCTTGTCGGGCGCGGCCGCGCGCGTGGCCGAGGGCGGCGCCGAGGTCGTGCCGATGGTGCGCATGGGCCGCAGCGACAACGCGCTGGCGCAGTTGCGCGGCTCGGGTTTCAGCCTGGCCGCGACCGTGGTCAGCGGCGGCGACGACGTGTTCGCCGCGTCCTTGCCGGAGCGTCTGATCTATGTGCTCGGCGCCGAAGGCGAGGGCATGGACCGCGACCTGGCCGCGGCCTGCGACCGGCGGCTGTCGATTCCCGGCAGCGGCAAGGTCGAAAGCCTCAACGTCGCCGCGGCGACGGCGGTGCTGTTGGCGGCGTGGCGCGCGCGGCGTTGAGTCGCGGTGCCTGACAGGTCGTGACCGGCGGCGTCAATCCGGCGCCGCCGATCGCCGCGAATGTCGGTTTGCCCCCTGCAGGAGCGGCGCAAGCCGCGACCACGACATCCGCCTACGAGGTATGCATCGACTTGCCGTTTCGCCGAGTCGTCGGACCTCATGCCGCCGCGGTGGTTTGGATTTCGCGGTCGCGGCTCGCGCCGCTCCTGCAGGGAGCGGTCGAGATAACCACATATCGGACAGATGCGCGATTGGAATCGCGACACCGCAGGCATCGCGATTCCAACCCGCCAGGCGCCTCAAGCCAGTTGCTTGATCGTCTCCAGCACCGCCGCGTACTCCTCGGCGTGTTCCGGCGATTTCAGCATCGCGTCCAGGCAGATCGCGGTCGCGGCGATCTGCACCGCGCGCAGCTGCTGGCGGTATTCGGCATCGTTGACCTTTTCGAGCCCGTCGACGAAGGCTTCGATGGTCACCCGATGCGCATAGGCGAACGCGCTGGCGGCGCCTAACGTGTATTGCTGGCTGGCATCGACCGCGTCGAGGATTTGCGAGCTGACCGCGCTGCGGGTCGTCGCCAGTTGCTTGAGCTTGCTCGCGGTTTCCTGCACGTGGGTCTCCAGGGCCGTGGGATCGGGAACGGCGGTTTGGGTATCAGACGCGATGCCGCTGCCGGTTTCGGTGCCGGCCGTGGACGGTCGGCCGGGCCGGAACGCCGCGCTGGCCTGGGAAAACAGGGTGATCGCGGCTTGCGTGGCCACCGACGAATTGATGATGGATTGCTGCTGCTGCGCGTTGACCGCGTTCTCCGCCATCAGCCCGGTGGCGTGGGCGATGCTCTGGTAGATCTGCGCGATGGCGGTGGCCGGCGCTTGCGCGACGACCTTGACGTTGGTCTGGGTGACCGCGTCGGTGATCTGCGAATTCACGGTGCCGGAAACGGAGTCTGCCTCATCCATGGAAGGGGTCCTGTCGGGAGCGATGCAGGCGCAGCGGGGTTGCCGGCCTTCGTTGCGGTTACAACGCAATTCGGCGGCGGGACCGGGCGTCGTTCGCGACACCGGGGCGGTTATGCGATGCGCATCGCACGACAGCGGTCGTGTGGGTGGGTGAGGTCGGGGCGATGCCGCGTGCCGTTACCCGGCGATCTGAGAAAAAAGCGTCGGGGCTGAAGCCCCTCCCACAAAAGACCTCGCCGGTTCGCGCGCGGTGGATGCAGTGGCTCCATCGAGAAACCTCAAGGTCTTTCGATATCGCATGAGAAGGCCAAGAACAGGGCCAATGTCGGACCAGCTGCGGTGAAACCTGCGGGCACCTTCGTGGGAGGGGCTTCAGCCCCGACGCTGTGACAGCAAGCATCCAGCCTGAAACCAGAGGCCAAAAAAAACCGCCCTCCCGGTCAGGAGAGGGCGGCCCTGTCAGCCATTGCCCGCCGCACTCACTCCTCCGGCGGGCTGACCTTCTTCGCCGCGCTGCCGAAATCGCCCTCGGCCGATGCGGCCAGATACGCGAACACCGCATACGCGGCGACGTTCTGCGCCAGCGCCTTCGGGTCGATCTTGTCGAGGGTGTCGTCGGGCGTGTGGTGGTAGTCGAAGTAATCGGTACCGTCCTGCGCCAGACGCGCCCAGGCCAGGCCGCCGGCGGCGAACGGCGAGATGTCCGGGCCGGGGCCGCCCTTGCCCGGGGTGTGTTCGATGCCCAGCGGCGCCAGCGCCTGCGCGATCTGCGCGTCGGCGGTCTTGGCGTAGTCCGGCGCCGAACTCGAGTAGGCGTAGATGCGGCCCGCGCCGAAGTCGCTTTCCGCGCCGATCTGATGCTTGGTCACGTCGGCCGCATGCTTGGCCGCGTAGGCCTTGCCGCCGTACAGGCCCTGCTCTTCGTTGGCGAAGGCGATCACCCGGATGGTGCGCGCCGGGCGCAGCTTGGTCTGGCCGATCAGCTTGGCCGCGGCCATGGTCAGGCCGACGCCGGCGCCGTCGTCGATCGCGCCGGTGCCCAGGTCCCACGAATCCAGATGGCCGCCGATGATGACGACTTCGTCGGGCTTGCTCTTGCCGCGGATCTCGCCGATCACGTTGTGCGAGGTCGCCTCGCCGTCCCAGCCGCAATCCAGCGCGACCCGCACGCGGGTCGGGCCGAGCGCCGCCAGTCGCGACAGCTGCGCCGCATCCGGCGCCGACAAGGCCGCCGACGGAATCGGCTTGAGCCCGTCGTCGAAACGGGTGATGCCGGTGTGCGGCATGCGGTGCGAATCGGTACCGGCCGAACGCATCAGGAAGCCGCTGGCGCCGGCGCGGATCGCCGCCGACGGACCGCGGCTGCGCACGCGTCCGCCGGGGCCGTAACCGGCGCCGTCTTTCGCGCGCGGCATGGCGAAGTCGATGAAGGCGATCTTGCCGGCCAGCGAACCGGCCGGCACCGCTTCCAGCGCGGCCAGGTCGGCGAAGCGCGCGACTTCGCCCTCGACCGTGCCGGCCGGGCTGCCGCCGAGCGCGGTCAGGGTCAGCGGCTGCGCGTTGGCGCCGAGCACCTGCGCGTGTTCGCTGCGGCGCTCCCACTTCGGAAACGTCACCGGCTCCAGCCACACCTTGTCGAAGCCCAGTTCGCGAAATTTCGCCTGCGCCCAGGCGACCGCGCGCGCGTCGGCTTCGCTGCCGGCCAGGCGCGGGCCGACCTGGGTGGTCAGCGACTCGGTGATCTTGTAGCCCAGGTCGCTGGCGAGCGCGCGTTCGCGCAGTTCCGCGGCGGCGTCGACCGCGGCCTGGGGAATGCGCGTTTCGCGCTCAGCAGCCACGGCAGAGCCGACGAACAATACAGCAGCCATCGCTGCCCACAACGGTGCGCGCATCCCCACTCTCCTCAGAGCTGGCCTTGCCGTCCGGAAGGTCGGGCGGCACAGGCTAAACGTCGAGCTTAGCAACCCGCGCGGCGCTCGCTATCTGAGGAAAGTCACCCCGGGGCTTGAGCGTTTTTTGTCGCTGGCTATCGCGAGGCTTGAGGCGGGTCGCGCCGGTCTGGCTGACTTTGCCGTTCTTGTGGTTTCGGGCGATGGTCAGTTGCCCAGTCGCCCGCGTGGCCGCGAGGTCTTTTGTGGGAGGGGCTTCAGCCCCGATGCTTTTCGCTCAGTTCGCCGCGATCTGAAAAAAGAGCATCGGGGCTGAAGCCCCTCCCACAAAAGACTTCGGGGCCAAGTCCTCTTGCCGAGACCTCTGTACTGATTCGGGAGACCCTCGACTGAGAAGTCCTCACGCAGACTTCGAAGCGGCGCGGCGATCCACCTCAACCGCAAAGCGAAACGGCCGCACAGGCGGCCGTTTCGAGCGCCACGCAAGTCGAAAACTTATAGCGTCGTCTTGCCCTGCAGCGAATCGCGAATCTCGCGCAGCAGCAGCACGTCTTCCGGGGTCGCCGCGACCGGCGCTTCGACCGGCTTGCGCACCTTGTTGTAGGCCTTGAGCACGATGAAGATCACGAACGCGATCAGGATGAAGTCGATCGCGGTCTGCAGGAACATGCCGTACTTGACCGCGACTTCGGCCGCGACCTCCTTGCCGGCCGCGTCGAGCTGCGAAGGCTTGAGCACGTACTTCCAGTCGGTGACGCTGATGCCGCCGGACAGGTAACCGATCACCGGCATGACGATGCCGTCGACCAGCGCGGTGACGATCTTGCCGAACGCCGCGCCGATCACCACGCCGACCGCGAGATCGACCACGTTGCCGCGCGCAATGAACTCTTTGAACTCGCTGATCATGCCCATCGCATGCTCTCCCTGGTTGCGGCTGGACCGTGACGGACCAGACGGTTGACGACATCGAAAACGGCGCTCACTCGCCGGGGCCGGACTATACGGACGCTCAGGTGATGCGCCCGTGCAGTTCGGCCACGCCTTCGAGCACGGCGCGGTAGCGGTCGCCGCGTTGCAGCGGACCGACGCCCGACGGCGTGCCCATGTAGACCAGGTCGCCGGCGCGCAAGGCGTACAGGCGCGAGAGTTCGTGCAGGATCTCGGGCACGTTCCAGACCAGATCGTCGAGCGTGCCGCGCTGGCGCAGTTCGCCGTTGACCTCCAGGCTCAGGCCGCGCGCGCCCAGTGCGCCGACGTCGGCCGCCGGCACGATCGCGCTGATCGGCGCGGCATGGTCGAACGACTTGCCGGTATCCCACGGTAGGCCCTTGGCCTTGGCTTGCGATTGCAGGTCGCGGCGGGTCAGGTCCAGCCCGACCGCGTAGCCGTAGATCAGGCTCGCGGCGTCGGCGACGGCGAGTTCGCCGGCCGGCGCGTCGCGGCCGATGGCGACGACCAGCTCGACTTCGTGATGCAGGTCGCTGGTGCCCGGCGGGTAGGGCACGCTGTCGCCGAGTTCGATCGCGTCGTGCGGCTTGAGGAAGAACACCGGCTGCCCGCGATCGGCCGCCGAAGTCGGCACCGCGGCGCCCATTTCGCGCGCATGCTCGGCGAAGTTGCGGCCGACGCAGTAGACGCGGCGCACCGGGAAGGTGGCGTCGGCGGACAGGCCCTGGCCGCGCACGGGAATGCGGGTAAGCGGCGGCGCCGCGATCACGTCGCTCATACGCTCAGCGCGCCGTGTTCGAGCGATGCTCGACCTTGGCCGGGTCGACGACGCGGAATTCGCCCTCGACCACGTCGTGCCCATGGCGCGAACCGCGTGCGGCCATCGGCTTGCCGCGGCGCTGCCACAGCTTGTAGGTCAGGCCGGCGACGATCATCGCCGCGCCGACGAACACGCTGAAGAACACCAGCAAGGCCAGCAGGCCCAGTCCGACGACGCCGAGCACGAAACGCAGGAGGCGGTGACGCGGCTTGCGCGGCTCGAACGCCGTGCGCACGCGCGATTGGAATGCATTCCATTGCGGTCGTTGATCGAAAAAGCGGAAGGTCTGGGCAAACATTTCGGGTGTCGTGAGACAATGCGGCTTGGGCCGGACACTGGAGTATCGTTCCAGGCATGGATGAGGGTGTGAGAACTTCGTTAAATGCCCCGGGCGGCGCCGACCCGGCCGGTCGACCGTTGATCGAGCTGCAGCGCCTGGCCGACGGCGCGTTCGCGGAAGCCGAAGCGAGCATCGACGGCGACGCCGAATCGCTGCTGCTGTACCGCGACGGCGACGCCGTGCGCGCCTGGCTCAACATCTGCCCGCACGCCGGCCGCCGCCTGGACTGGGCGCCCGGACAGTTCCTCAAGACCAAGGACGGCCTGCTGGTATGCGCCGCGCACGGCGCGAGCTTCGAACTGCTCGGCGGCGAATGCGTGGCCGGGCCGTGCCGCGGCGAATCCTTGCGTGCGGTCGAGGTGGTCGTGCGCGACGGCGCGGTGTGGCTGGTCTGACCCCATCGCCGCGAATCCACCTGCGCCCCCTGTAGGAGCGGCGCGAGCCGCGACCGCGACACCTCGCATGCGACGCATGCGGTAATCGCCATGACATCGCACCGAAGACGCGGCCCTGGCATCCCGCGTCCAATCCGCGGCCGCTCCCTGTAGGAGCGGCGTAAGCCGCGACCACGACACCTCACATGCGATGCATGCTGCAATCGCCGTGACATGGCGCCGAAGGCGCGGCCCCGGCGTCCCGCATCGAATCCGAGGTCGCGCTCTGTAGGAGCGGCGCAAGCCGCGACCGAGAAACCACAACCGCTTCGACCGGTCGAGGTCTTCGCGATCGCGTTGTTTGCGTCATGTGCGAGGTGTCGCGGTCGCGGCTTGCGCCGCTCCTACAGGGGCGGGCGATGTTTCGCGGATGGGCTTATCGCAGGGAGGCGTCGCGCTCGGTTTTTCTGCGACGTCACTTGCCCCAGAACAGGATATTGACCATCAACACCGTCACCACCGTATAGATCAACGACAACGGCCCGCCGATCCGCCACAGCTCCTTGCCGCTGTAGCCGGCCGGGCCGGAGATCATCGAGATCACCGGGTTCGATGCGGTCATGAAATTGTTCGACGCCGACAGCGCGACGATCAGCGCGAACGCGGTCGGGTTGCCGCCGGCGGCCAGCGCGAGGTTGACCGCGAGCGGCACCACCACGATGGTCGCGCCGACATGGCTGATGACCAACGAGAACAAGGTGGTCAGCAATCCGATCAATATTTCCAGCAGCCACACCGGCGTGCCGGTGGGCAGGCGCTCGATCGTATGCCCGGCGATCCACGCCGCCGCGCCGCTGGAATCCATCGCCCAGCCCAGCGGGATCAGGCAGGCCATGAGGAACACGGTCTTCCAGTTGATCGCCGAATAGGCTTCGTCGATGTTGATGACCCCGGCGATCAGCATGCCGGCCACGCCGGTCATCAGCGCGATCGACACCGGCAGGCGCGAGGACAGCGCCAGCAGCATCGCCACGGCGAAGATCGCCAGCGCGATCTTGAGCTTGTGCGGCCGCTGTTCGCCCTTGGGGTAATCGGTGACGACGACCAGGTCCTTGCTCGCCGCGGCGCTGGCCAGGTCGGTCCAGATGCTGTGGAACACCAGCATGTCGCCGGCGCGCATGGGGACATTGCGCACGTTGTCGCGCAGCACGTCCTTGTCGCGGTTGATCGCCAGCAGGCTAAGGCCCGATTGCTTGCGCAGGTGCAGGTCGCCGGCGGTCTTGCCGATGTAACCGGACGTCGCCGGCACCACCGCTTCGGAAATGCCGGCGCGCGAGGGATTGAACAGATCGGCGAAATTGCGCAGGCGCGAGGACAGACGGAGGAAGTGGTTCTGGGCGAAATCGGCGACCTGCTGCTTCGGCCCCATCGCGCCGAGCACGCTGCCGACCCAGATGCGGGTGTCGGCCGGCGGCGCCAGGCGCGAATCGTTGTCGCTCTTGAGCGCCAGCAGCAGCGGCGCGTCGCGCAGGGTTTCCGCCTCGCCCAGCGACATGCCGACCAGCGGGCTGTCGGCGGTCACGGTGAGTTCGTAGACATCGCCCTCGATGCCGTAGGCCTTGGCGAAATAGCTCTGGGTGCGCGCCGGGGTCGCGCCTTTCTCGCTGTCGTCCTTGAGCAGCTTGTCGCCGAAGAAATGGAAATACGCCAGCGAGGCGGCCAGCAGGGCCACACCGATCGGCAGCGGCGCGAACATCTTCAACGGCTCGATCGTGGCCGCGCCCGAGGGCAGGTTGCTGTTGGCGTTGAGCAGCAAGTCGTTGAGCAGGATCAGCGGCGAATTGCCGACCATGGTCAGCGCGCCGCCCATGATGATCGCCGCGGCGATCGGCAACAGCAGCCGCGGCAACGACAGGCCGGTGCGCGAGGACAGACGCGCGGCGACCGGCATGTACAGCGCCATCACCGACGGGTTCTGCATGAAGGAGGAGTTCAGGCCGGCCACGGCGGTGGTCAGCAGCAGCAATCGCTGCTCGACGCCGTGTGCGCGCCGCAGCAGCCAGCCGGCGAGGCGGTTGAGCGCGCCGGTGCGGTCCAGGCCGGCGCCGAGGATCATCGTCGCGATGATGCTGATCACCGCGTTACCGGAAAAGCCGTTGAACAGTTCGTCGGGTTCGACCAGGCCCGACAGGCCCAGCAGCACCAGCACGACCAGGGCGACCACGTCGGCGCGGATGCGCTCGAACAGGAACATCGCCATCGTGAACACCACCAGCCCGAGAACGAGCTTCATGTCGGTGGTCAGCGCTAGGGCGGTGTCCATCAGGGCCGGGAATCGGGAATGGGGAATCGGGAATCGCAACAGCAAGGGCAAGAGCAGGGCTTCGCGTCGCTACCCGATTCGGCGCCGGTCACCTGTCGCGAATGTTCGGTGGCTCGCATCCGATTCCCGACTCCCGATTCCCTATTCCCGGCTCTTGTCGTACAGCAAATCCCAGACCCCGTGGCCGAGTTTCTGGCCCCGGGTCTCGAAATGCGTCTGCGGGCGCCAATCCGGACGCGGCACGCTGCCGCGCTTGCCGGCGCGGTTGACGATGCCCCCTGTCGCATCCAGGACGTCCCACATCTGTTCGGCATAGTCCTGCCAATCGGTGGCGAGGTGCAAGCGCCCGTCGCCCGCGAGCTTGCGCACCAGCAGTTCGGCGAACGCCGGCTGCACCAATCGGCGCTTGTTGTGGCGCTTCTTATGCCACGGGTCCGGGAAATAAATCCGGACCTCGTCCAGCGAACCGTCGGCGACTTCGTTGTTGAGCACTTCCACCGCGTCGTGGTGATACAGCCGCACGTGGTCGCTGCCGTCCTCGGCCAGCGCGTTCAACAGCCGGCCGACGCCGGGCGCGTGGACTTCGATGCCGATCAGGTCGCGCTCTTTATCGTTGCGGGCGGCGAAGCGCAGCGCGTCGCCGTTGCCGAAACCGATTTCCAGCACGCGCCTGGCGCTGCGTCCGAAGACTGCGTCGAAGTCGCGCGGCGAGCCGTGGTAATCGACGCCGAAGCGCGGCCACAGTTCGTCGAACGCGCGCTGCTGGGCCGGGGTGAAGCGGCCTTGGCGCAGCACGAAGCTGCGCACCTGGCGGCGGCCTTCCTCGACCGTGAACGGCTTGGGCGGGGACTTGGCGCCGTCGCTGGCGAACGGATCGGTCATATCAGCCGATCAGACCGTCGATGGGGCTCGACGCGCTGGCGAAACGCTTGCGCGGAATACGTCCGGCCTTGAACGCGGCGCGGCCGGCCTCGATCGCCAGCTTCATCGCATGCGCCATCAGGATCGGGTCGCGCGCGCCGGCGATGGCGGTGTTCATCAGCACGCCGTCGCAGCCCAGTTCCATCGCGATCGCGGCATCGGAGGCGGTGCCGACGCCGGCGTCGACCAGGATCGGCACCTTGGCGTTCTCGATGATTTCCAGCAGGTTGTACTTGTTCTGCACGCCCAGGCCCGAGCCGATCGGCGCGGCCAGCGGCATCACCGCGACGCAGCCGATTTCCTCCAGGCGCTTGGCCAGGATCGGGTCGTCGGAGGTGTAGACCATCACGTCGAAGCCGTCCTTGACCAGGATTTCGGCCGCGGCCAGGGTCTGCACGACATCGGGGAACAAGGTGCGCTGGTCGCCGAGCACTTCCAGCTTGACCAGCGTGTGGCCGTCGAGCAGCTCGCGCGCTAGGCGGCAGGTGCGCACCGCGTCGTCGGCGGTGTAGCAGCCGGCGGTGTTGGGCAGCAGGGTGTAGCGGTCCGGCGGCAGCACGTCGAGCAGGTTCGGCTCGCCCGGGTTCTGGCCGATATTGGTGCGGCGGATCGCGACGGTGACGATCTGCGCGCCGGCGGCCTCGGTGGCCCGGCGGGTTTCGTCGAGGTCCTTGAACTTGCCGGTGCCGGTCAACAGGCGCGAGCGGTAGGTTTTGCCGGCGATGACCAGCGGATCGGAGAAGGCGGTGTCAGTCATCCGGCAATTATGGCTGATCGCCAGTGAACATGTCCGGGCCGGGGCAGCGCCGGACGGGGCGGTTATCGCCTTTCTATCGTCTCGTTCGGCCCGGACCCGCAGGCGCGACTTGACCGAATCTGGCCGCAAAGTCCCGGCGCCTGTCACCGGGCTTTAAGCGTCCGCGCGCAGCATTCGGTGTGGCGGTCGGGCGGGTGCGGGGCGTTCGGATGCAGCGGGCCGGGCGCGTGGCCGGCTTGCGATCCGCTCGGCACCGCCGAACCCATGCGCCGTGTCGGCGCCGGCCGAGCCAGTCGATCGGCGTCGTCCGCGCGCCGAGTCGGCAGGCCCCGGCCGTTGCGGCCATGGCCCGCTGAGGTTTCAACCGTGAGCGTATCGTTGGTTTCTTTGCCGAAGGGTCTTATGCGAATTTCCAGACGGTATCGGCTGTGCGGTGCGTGGGCGACGGTCCTGCTGTCGGCCAGTGTATCGATGCTGGGTGTCGCGCCGATCGCGGCCGCGCAAACGCCGGCTCAGACGCAGGCAGACGGCTGCATCCTCGACGCCGCAGGCGCCGCCCAGGCCGGTCCCGACTGCGCCATGGCCTGGATCGATCGCAACCTACGCCTCAACGATATGCAGGCGATCGGCACCCACAACAGCTACAAGCTCGCGATCCCGGCCGCCGAACTCGCCGCGCAGCGCTCGCGCGATCCGGCCGGCGCCGATGCGCTGGACTACGCGCACGCGCCGCTGCACGAGCAACTCGAACTGGGCATGCGCAGCCTGGAGCTGGACGTGTACTACGACCCGAAGGGCGGACGCTACGCGCATCCGCCCGGCGCGCTGGGTCAGGGCTACGGCGACGCCGGCCCATGGAACCGCGAGGTGGCCGCGCAGATGCAGCGGCCCGGCTTCAAGGTCATGCATCTGGCCGATATCGATTTTCGCAGTCAGTGCATGGTGTTCGCGCAGTGCCTGGAACAGATCCGGGCCTGGTCGCAGACCCATCGCGATCACGCGCCGATCCTGATCCTGATCAACGCCAAGGACGGCAAGGGCGGGGCGGGTTCGACCTCGTCGCTGCCGTTCGACAGCCATGCCTTCGATGCGCTCGACGCGGAAATCCGCTCGGTGTTCGCGGCCGACGAATTGATCACGCCCGACCGCGTGCGCGGCGACGCAGCGAGCCTGCGCGCCGCGGTGCTGGCGGGGCGATGGCCCACCTTGGCGCAGTCGCGCGGCAAGGTGCTGTTCGCGCTCGATGAGGATGCTCGCAAGGTCGCGCTGTACCGCGGCAAGCGCCGATCGCTGGAAGGCCGCGCGATGTTCGTCAACGGCGACGAAAACGCGCCGGACGCGGCCTACCTGACCCTCAACGATCCGATCGCGCAGGGCGAACGGATCGCGCGCGCGGTCGCGGCCGGGTTCCTGGTGCGCACGCGCGCCGACGCCGATACCGCCGAGGCCCGGCGCAACGACCCGCGCCGCCGTGAGGCCGCATTCGCCAGCGGCGCGCAGTACATCTCCACCGATTACCCGAAACCCGACCTGCGCCTGAGCCGCTACCGGGTGACGTTCCCGCGCAGCGAGGTGGTGCGTTGCAACCCGCGGCGCGCGCCGGAACGCTGCGGCCAGCGGGCGATCGAGGCGGCCGAGAAGCACGATTGATGTCGGGCGGCCAGGCGCTTTCCTTGGGCGATTGATCGCTGCCGTGCGAGAACGGCCTGTGCTCGCACTGGACGACGCGTGATATCGGTTCGCGCCGGAGTCGATCCGTCGCCAATGCGCATGCGTATGCATCGCGCGTTTCGCGCATTCGCGTCGACGGCGCATGTGCGCGCATGCGTTTCTTCGCGGATCGCATGCGACCTTGGTCGCGAATCGGATGAAGGTTTGATTAAAAGATTTGATCGAATCGATAGGCGCAAGCTTTGCGTACGAGCGATAACGCGTCCCGTAGCACCGGATAAGTCCCGCTTTTTGCATGGGATTTATTGATTCTTCGGCACACCATCGCGCTTGCGGCGCGAAGTGTTCGATTTCGGGCGATCGGACGAGTGTGCGACCGTCTTCGGGATCGTCGATGGCCCATCTCGATTTTCGACAATCGGCTTGTGGGCAGCGTCGCGCGAAGTCGTATCGACGCGCGCGGCCATGTCGCGCGCTGCGCGAACCGAAAGCGCGCGCTGCATAAAAGATGTGTCCACAAACTTGCTGCACGCTGATCGAAGCGTGATTGATGGCGGCAAAAAGTACGAGGTTGCGATCTTGGCGCGCTCGCTTCGCATGACGATGCCGCCCGCAGGGCTTTCCGGATTCGCCGCGTTCGCGCGCGCCGAATTGCCTGCAAATGAAACTTTTTTCCCATGCTGTAATCCGGCCCGCTTTCGCTCTCGGTCCGAGATCGATCGCGAACCGGCCGATATCGGTCGGCTCCCCCGAAAAATCCTAAAGGAGCGTTCCATGCGTATTTCACTTCGTGCGGCGGCTTTGTCTCTTGCGACCGTGTGCCTGTTCGCGGCCGGTTCGGCCTCGGCGGCCGGTTCCTACACCATCAACCTGGGTACCTTCCAGGGCGACTTCGACGAAGACGCCATCGCCCTGGCGAAGAGCGAGTTGAGCAACGCCTGTTCGGCCAATGGCGATACGCCCGGTCCGGTCACCATTCACAGCATCGGTCGCGACGGCTGCAACTTGGTGAGCTTCGTGGACGCCAGCATCACCTGCCATCGCAAGTGAGTCGCCTGCGTTGAGGGATTCCCGTCGCCGGAACATCGGCGACGGGAAGGTGCTGCGGTGTCGGTTCCAGGTCGATAGGCGCAGTGCGCGGCGACATCCGGCGCGGGCAGGCAATCGTGTTGCTTCCACCGATGCCGGTGCAAGGCCGGCGCGGCGCGCGGTCCATTGGATATCGATGATCCGATCGCAAGCGCGAAGTCACGCAACGCAGACTCCAGTCTCGTCGCTTTTCGATCGAGGCGTGCAAACAGCGGTGGGGCGTCAGCCCTTCCCGCGAGACATCCAAAACGACGCAGGCATCAGTGATCGCGTACCGCGACGGATGACGCAGTGATCATCGCAAGATCGCAATAGGGCCAGCCTCAACCACCGCCCAGCGCATGCACGATCTCGACCTTGTCGCCTTCGTTCAAGGCAGTGTCGGCGTGTCGGCCGCGCGGCACGATCTCGCCGTTGATCTCGACCGCGACCCGGCGTTCGCCCAGGCCCTCCTCGCGCAGCAGTTCGACCAGATTGATGGGCGCGGCGAGTGCGCGCGGTTCGCCATTGAGCAGAATGTTCATGCCGATATTGTTGCGTGTACGTCGCGCGGCGGCCAGCCTTTGCGCCGGCGGGCGATTCGCGCGGGGCGCGCAGGCCGAGGGCCGCCCGCCCCAATCGACTCGCGTCGAGCCTCGCCGCGGTGTCACTGCGAACCTGTGACCTCTGGCCCCGGCACGCGGCGTCCGCGAGGACCATAATCGCGCCGCCGGGTTCGCTCGCGGCGCGGCCGGCCGTCTTCGGCGGCGCGCCGCCGGCCGGAACCGGCGCCCGGATCGGCAGGTTTGCCGCGCTGCGCCTTGCTTTGCTCGCGCGGCACATGGTTCGATTCAGCCATCCGGCGGCGTATGTCGCGCCGCGCGGAGCCTCATCCGGCGCCCGATCGTCCTCGCCAGGACCGGTCGATCGCCACCACCGCTACCTATCAATGCAGGGAAGTTCATGATGAAACCCGTTCGCACCGCGCTGGCCGCCGCCCTCGTGCTGGCCGCCGCCCCGGCCTTCGCCCAGACCTATTCGCAGACCGTCTTCATCGGCGACAGCCTCAGCGACTCGGGCCATTTCCGCCCGGCGCTGATCCAGGCGGTCGGCCCCAACGGCGCGCTGATCGGCCGTTTCACCACCAACCCGGGCCTGGTCTGGGCCGAGTACGTCGCCGATTACTACGGCACCAACGCCAACAGCGACAACCAGGGCGGCACCAACTACGCCGTCGGCGGCGCACGTGCGGGCGTCAACACCGCCGGCGCGCTCGGCCCGATCCCGTCGCTGGTCACCCAGACCACCAATTACCTCGCCGCCAACGGCGGCCGCGCCGATCCCAATGCGCTGTACACCGTGTGGGGCGGCGCCAACGACCTGTTCGCGGTCGCGGGCGGCGCGCCGGCGCAGGCGACCATCACCAGCGCGGTGACCGCGCAGATCGGCGTGGTCGGCGCGCTGCGCAACGCCGGCGCCGAATACATCATGGTGCCGACCATTCCCGACCTCGGCGTGACCCCGCAGTTCCGCGCCGGCGGCGCGGCCCAGCAGGCCGCGGGCACGCAGCTGGCGACCACCTACAACAACGCGCTGTACGGCGGTCTGGCCGCGAGCGGCCTGCGGGTGATCCCGCTCGACACCTTCAACCTGCTGCGCGAGATCACTTCCAACCCGGCGCCGTACGGCATCACCAACGTCACCGGCACCGCCTGCAACCCGCAGATCACCGCGTCCTCGGTGACCTGCAGCCCGACCAACACCATCCCGGGCGCGGCCGAGAGTTATGCCTTCGCCGACGGTGTGCATCCGTCCAGCAAGGCGCACAAGATCCTCGCCGACTACGCCGTGTCGGTGCTCGAAGCGCCGCGCTTCATCGCCCTGCTGCCGAACTCGGCCTCGACCACCGGCCGCGCCCGCGCCGACCAGGTCGCCAACCATGTCGCCGGCGTCCAGGACGGCGACGGCATGCGCTGGTGGGGCAGCGTGCGCGGCGACTTCCAGCGCTACGGCCACGGCGATCTGTACGACGGCGCCGGCCCGGCGCTGACCGGCGGCGTCGACTGGACCCGCGGCAAGCTGGTGTTCGGCGGCTTCCTCGGCTACGGCCAGCAGAAGCAGGACTTCGGCCTGCGCAACGGCGAGTTCGATCAGAAAGACACCAGCATCGGCGGCTTCATCGGCTGGTACGGCGAGCGCGCCTGGATCAACGGCCAGTTGAGCTACACCAAGCTGGACTTCGACATCGACCGCAACGCCAACCTCGGCCCGGCGACCCGCGTGCATCACGGCTCGGCCGACGGCAAGAACGTCAGCGCCGCGCTCAACGGCGGTTATGAGTTCGGCGAAACCCTGCGTCACGGCCCGGTGATCGGCATCCTGGCCCAGCGCATCGACGTCGACGGCTTCGCCGAAAGCGATCCGAACCTGGCGACCTCGCTGGCTTACCCGGACCAGACCTTCGACTCGCTGATCGGCAGCGTCGGCTGGCAGGTCAACTACACCTACAGCGAAAGCTTCCGTCCGTACGCGCGCCTGACCCTCGACCGCGAGTTCGAAGACGCGCCGAAGAACGCCTACGCGCGCCTGCAGACCGTGCCCGGCCTGGGCAACTACGCGGTCAAGGGTCGCGAGTTCGACCAGGACTACGGCACCTTGCTGTTCGGCGCGCGCACCAAGCTGTTCGGCCTGGACGCCAACATGGGCGCCAGCGTCACCGTCGGCCAGGGCGCCGGCAACAACACCACGGTGTTCGCGCAGATCGGCAGCGGGTTCTGATCGCGGCGCGGTCGCTGCGGCGACCGCGGTTGCTTCCGAATTGCCGTCGTAATCGAAGAAACCGGGCCGAAAGGCCCGGTTTTTTTTTGGGTCGCCGATTGGTCTGGCGAGGTGAGGCGGCAAGTTGATCGGGCGGTTGATAGTGCAGGTTGATCGTGCAGGTTGATCGGGCCGTTTGGTTTGGCAGGTTGATCCAGCGGGACGATCGAGTGATCGCCGAGCAATCCACGGGAAGCAACGGATCGCGATCAAGCGAACACAAAAAGCGGCGACGCCACAATTCGCAGACAGATAGCGGGGTCGGTCGCAGGCCAATCGCAAGCCGACATTGCCGAGAGGTCTTTTGTGGGAGGGGGCTTCTTTGTGGGAGGGACTTCAGCCCCGACGCTTTCCGGTCCGGTCGCGGCGATCTGATCGAAGGGCGTCGGGGCTGAAGCGGCTCCCACAAGAGAGCTCGGGTCTGTGCGGTATCGGGTGTGGCGCGGAGCCGTGCGGAATCGCGAAGCCGGCCATTACCCAGGCCCAGGCGCAGGACCCGCAGCGCCTCGTCCACCACCGCGCTACACCCGCCACCCGCATCGGATCGCCGCACTCCAGCGCCGCAACCCGCACCGCATTGCCACCCGCGTTCGAGCCGAATAGACTGGTCCGAACGCGGGTGTAGTTCAATGGTAGAACTGCAGCTTCCCAAGCTGCTAGCGTGGGTTCGATTCCCATCACCCGCTCCATCTCGTTCACCCGCTCCTTTCTCGACCTTCGCCGCGCGTAACGCGCTGACTTGCAAAGGCTCCCGTGGACCCTCGATCCCGATCGCGCTGCCTCCCACGAGGTATCGCCGTAGGTATCGTTTTGTGCCGAAGCCCTATTTCCTGTCCCGGCCCGCCGGGCTCTACGTCCGCTTTCGGGTGCCCGAGGACTTGCGTCTCAAAATAGGTTTGCGCTTCGTCGTGCGTTCGATGCGCGGGTTGCGTGGGGACGCCGCTCGCTTGTCTGCAGCGCAGCAAGCTGTGGCACTCTCGGCCGTGTTCGACCGCCTAAGGAAGGGGGACGATGACGTGGCCAAATTTGACGCCAAGAAGCTCATCGAGAGCGTTCAGCGGGCAGCGGACGAAGGCCGGATCCTGGAGTGGAAGGCGACCGGGGTTCGGGTCGGGGGCGTGGACTTCGGTACGGTCACGACCCATGGCCGCCAGGACACCTTGGATTTCATCGAGACGATGAAGGCGGCCGCCGCTATCGCGCCGTCGTTGCCCATTACGTCAGCGCCCGTCGCTCCCGTCCCGGAGCCTCCTGCTTCTGCGGGGCCGATGCTGTCCGAGGCGATCGCCGATTACCTTAGAGACCTTGAGTCAGCCAAACGCGATCCCAAGACGGTGGTGGAAAGCCGTCATAGCCTGCGGATCTTGCTCGGGGTGGTGGGCGACGTTCCCGCCAGCACGCTCTCGCAATCGCACGTTCGTGCCTTCTTCGACGCTGTGCGGCATTGGCCGAGCAACGCCACCAAGCGACCGGAGTACCGAAGCCTGAGCGTGCCGGAGGTGCTGGCGCTGTCGAAGGCCCGCAAGGAGCCAGAGCCCGCAGCGCACACGCTCAACAAGCACCGGCAGCGCCTCTCGGCGTTCGTCCAGCCGTTGTTGGCCGCGAGGGTGATGTCGCACAACCCGATGGCGGGCATCGTGCGCATGAGCGCTCACGCGGCGAGCGCCGAGGTCGAGACCGGCCGGCCGTTCACGACGGCGGAGCTGCAGGCCATCTTCGCGCCCTCGGTGTACCTGCCGTGGGCCCAAAAATATCCGCACCGCTACTGGGCGCCAATCCTAGGGCTCTACAGCGGTGCGCGCGTCACGGAGGTGGCGCAGCTCTACGTCGACGACATCGAGACGGTGGACGGCGTGCCCGGCTTCCACGTCAACCGGCGTTTTCCGGGTCAGAAGATTAAGAACGCGCAGTCGCGGCGGTTCGTGCCGCTGGCACAGCCGGTCTTGCACGTGGGGTTCTTGGCGTTCGTAGAAGAAACGCGCAAGGCGGGTCAGGCGCGGCTGTTCCCAGATCTGCCCAACGGCACCGGCCTGGGCTTTGGACGGCAACTGAGCCGGCAGTTTTCGGCCTACGTCAAAAAGTGCGGTGTCGTTGATGAGGGTATGGGGTTCCACGCGTTCCGACACACCTTCGCGACGCTGTTGAGCGAGGCAGGAGCTGAGACCGCGGACATCGCTCGGTTGACCGGGCACCTGGATGGAAAGGCGCAGGGGTCGGTGCTGGAGAAGTTCTACATCGATCGCAAGACGTTGCCGCTGAGGGTCGGCACGCTGACGAGATTTACCCCCTCGGTCGTTTTACCCACACAGAGTTTTCTTTAGAACGTGTTTGAGCAGCAGAGGGATCCGTCTAGTCATAGCCATCTTTGGAGGTAACTGTTATGTCAGTAAACAAGCACGGGCAGAACGCGGACGCTTTAGATGCTTCCATGCCCATCGCAATCGCGATCGGTCGAGCTCAAGTCAATGGACATAGCGACGTCAACTGGCCAGACCTGGCTGCGGCGATAGAAGTCGCCATAGGTTTAGGTTGCGCGAGTGAGGACGACCTGTTGGAAGTTCAGCCGCTCGGGGACGAACCTAAAACACTTAATATCGAGCGATTGAAAGAAATCTGGAGTTGCGCGGACAGCAAATGGGGTGGGCATTCGCCTCGAGATTACGATCACATTTTCCCGAAGCCACGGAAAATGTAGGCAGCGCTTAGAAACTCGTGTTTGACTTGTATGTTGGTGAGCGGTTTGGGCGTCGACGAGCACTTGCTGCTATCAACCCGGTGAGCAACGGATCAAGCGACGAAACCCGCCACCCCAATCATCAACGCCTCGCGAGGGGCGTTGATGGTTTATCAGGCGCGTTGCGCCCCCGCCTCTAACCCGTCGACCCGACTAAGCCGGACCCTTACAAGGTCATCTTGGGACCGCCCTGGCTGGGGGTTTCCATGCTCTGGGTCTGGGCTTGCTGCTGGGCCTGCTGGTGCTGCTGGTTGAGCTGCTCGACACGGTCCAGGCTCTTCTCCGCGGGGACTTGGGCGGCGTTGCCGGCGTCGACCCCGAGGTGGTGGTGCGGGCCCGCTGGTCCATGGGGGGACGCATACCCGACGACGCTCGTGCTGCCGTCCGCCGCCTTGGCGACCACGGCCCCGGAAAGGTTCTGCCCCACCACCGGGTCGCCCTTCACCGCGGCCAGGCCGGCGGCGGCGATGTTGCGGGACTCGGCCTCGCTCCACCGTCCGTCCGCCTTGACCGCCCCGTGAAACATCTGGAACCCCCGGTGATCCGGGTGGGCTGGGTTGTCCGCGCGAAGCGGTGCGGCCGCGGGCAGCGCGCTGGCCAGCGCCTCCGGTCGGTGTGCGGCGCCAGGGACCTCCTGGGCCTTGGTGTGCGACACGGTTTCCCGCTCGTGGAGGCCCCGGCTGGTGTCGACGTAGGAGAACGACTGCCCGGCGCCGCCCAGGTCCAGGCCGGCGCGTTCGACGCGCCGAGGGTCGAGCTTCAAGGTCGCCAGGTTCATCTCGACGTCGGGCACATGCATCGTCGTGCCCTTGGCGTAGTCGTTGAACTCGCTGGCCACCGCGCTCATGACGAACGCGCCGTGGGTGTCGCGGTAGCTGCTCTTGCCGTGCTGCCCGATGCTGTTGGTGGGGTCGGTGAAGCACTGGGCGACCGCTTCGATCGCCGGGCTCTTTTGGAAGTCGTGGCCGATGACCTGGATGCCCTGCGGCGACAGCTGGATGCCCGGGGCCAGCTTGCCTTTGTCCACGCACGGGGTGGACGGGTCGGCCCGGCGCAGGAACTCGGCGCGATCGAACTCGCCGGCTCCGCCGGTGACGCGGCTGGCGAGCGCGTTCATGCCCACGAGCTCGGCCATGGCCTCGTTGCGGCGCATGAAGGTGAGGTAGCGGTCGGCCGGCTCGGTGACGTCCACGGCGGTCTGTTCCCGGGACGCGGTGCGGATGCCCTCGGTGACGTTGTAGCTGAGCGTGTAGCGCTCGCGCTGCGCGGCGTCGGCGAGCAAGGCGTGGCCTGTTTCGTGCCCCAGCACCACCGCCAGGCTGTCCCTGCGGTCCGAAGCGTTGTCGTAGTTCTTCGGGTCGAAGTTGCTGGTGTTGAGGTGGATGGTGCCGGTCAGGTTGTCGTAGTGGCCGGACTGGTGCGGTTCGTTGGTGGTGGCCAGGTGCTTGAGCGAGCCGCTTTCGATCGCGGACGACATCACGTTGCTCAGATACGGCGAGCTCGCGATCGTGGCCTCCAGGTCGGCCACCGCGGACGGGGGCAGCCCCTGCTTTTGCGCCAGCTCGTTGAGGAGGGGGCGGATGTCCGCACGAACCTCGCTCACGTTTCGTCCTCACGCGTGTTGGCGTTGACCCGAACCTCCTCGATGCACCCGGTGCCGCCGGGGGCCAGTTGGGCCGACACCACGAAGACGATGCCCTCGGGGGTGGGCGCGGAGCGATACAGCGCCCGCTCGCCGCCGTCGCGTTGGCGCACGCCTTCGTTCGCGCTGTAGCCCCGGGCGCTCAGGTGCTGGCGCAACGTGGCCAGCGGGAACAGGCAACCGGTTTGGCCGGGCCGGGCGTCCTGCGCCAGGCCGACCGTCCACTTGTCGGGGTGCTCGCGATACAGGACGTTGACCCACACGGTGTAACCCCCGTGCGGGGCCAGAGCGCCACGGGCCACGTGCTCGCTGCCTTCCTGAGCCAGGGCCAGGCCCAGCGCCTGGGCGACTTGGGCGGGCTGGGTGTCGCTCGGCGACCGGAGCCCATCGATGAGCCGCAGCACGCGGGCGACCCAGTCCCCGGGCTCCAGGCTGGGGCCCGCGGGCACGGCGGCGGGCGACGGCTGGGCGGCGGGGCCCGAGGCGGGGGCGCGGGAGGATTGCTCGGCGATGCGGTCGAGCTTTGCCGCGACTGCGGCTGCAGCGGCGTCGCCGCCGACGGGGGCGGAGGTGGTGGAGGCCATGGGAGCGTCCTTGTTCTGGTCCGATGAGGCTTGGGCGGGCGGTTGCGCGCAACCGGCCAACGAGAGGCACGCCAACGAGACGCTTGCGTGCCGTGCCCAGTGCTTGAACGTCATGGGGCTGTCCTTGCTGTGTCGAGCGCCCTAGGGCCGGAGGAGGCTGCCTGGAGGGGTGTACCGTTCAGATTGTGGCCCAAGCCAAGCCTGCGGAGTGGTCACGGCTGCGCGGTTTTGACCCGGGGTTGTCCCCATCCGGCCGAGCCGTCACACCGCGGCGTATGGGTCTTGTAGCTCACCCCCGGCGCGAAAGGTGACGGCCAGCCCGCAACGACGGTCGCCGTCGGCTCACGGCCGGTAGATCTGCCAACGGTCGTCGGACTTCGCGAACCGAAACCGACCTTTCAGCGAGCGCGTCAGCGTCGTGCCCTGGACGTCGATGACGATGCCGCCGTTGGTGTCGCAGAAGTAACCGGGGGCTTGCGGCGTGTCGGACTTCTGGCAGTTCTCCAGCCGGAAGTCGGTGACTTGGGAGACCGTTCCCCCACCCGCGCTCATAAGCCGCTCGTATTCGGCCACCACCGCGGCTTGGGCGTCGTTCGTCGACGGGGCGCCGGAACAGCCGCACAGCAGCAGCGTAGGTGCGGCAACCAGCAAAAACAGGGAGCGCTTCATGGGACCTCCTGGAAAGAGCGGTGTTGGAGAGGAGCAAGGAAGGTGGGACTGATCCAGCGCCCGTCAGGGTTGCGTGGTGGTCGCCCGGTGGACCCGCCAGACATAGCCCACGATCAGGGGAAGCACGAGGTAGCCGATGAAGCCCACGAACACCCAGGCCATGGCCAGGAACTGCAGGCCTTCGGAGCCGATGCCTGCCTTGGCCACGGCGTAGGCCAGGACCTGGAGGCCGAAGGCCAGGGCCAATCCCGCAGCAGCGCCGATCAAGAACCCGCCCTCGCGGGGCGTGGGGGCCGGGTAACGCCCGCTGGCCCAGGCCTTGTAGCGGGCGGCGCGGACGTTGACCCACCACAGCAGCGCGAGGAAGCCCAGGACGGCGAACCCGCCCAGGATCGAGGCGGCCTCGGCCCCGGGAGTGGAAAACTCCCCGGAGGCGGTCAGGGCAAGGGTGCCGGCACCACCGAGGATCACGGTGGCGGGCGCGAGGTGCGCATAGCTGCTCATGGCAGGGCTCCAGCTCGGAAGTGCGGCGAAGTCTAAGGAATCCTTAGACGACAAGTCCAGCGGCTTCTAAGACCCTCTTAGCGACAGTTCATCTGAGATCGCTGGTTTGCCCCGAGGTCCGGCTCCCCCTGCACCTGGCGTTGTCGCCCTGCGTTTACGGCAGGCGCGCGAGGCCGTGGGCCTGTCCCAACGGGGTTTGGGCATCGCCGCCGGGCTTGATCCGACGGTGGCGTCCCCGCGGATCAACCAATACGAGTCGGGCAAGCACACCCCCGACATCCGCACGCTGGAGATGTTGGGAAAGGTTTTGGGCAAGCCCGTGCCATTCTTTTATGCAGCCGATGACGTTCTGGCGGAGGCGATCGATCTGTTGGCCCAAATGTCCGCGCAAGCCAGAAAGGCAGCGATCAAAACTTTGCGTGAGAGCATGGACCGGAGATAGTTCGTTGGAGATTCATCATGCTCTTGGTTCGGTCTAAATGCCTAACATATGAGAGGTTGTATTTTTTTAACTTATTTGTGCCGAGTGAAAACCTAAAGGAGAAGGGCAGATATGAGCTGGGGTAATGATCAAGATCTGGAATCGCGAGACGAGGAATATAAAGAAAGTCGCGCTGATAGCATTCGAAAAATGGCGGCCATATATATAATAATGGATGAGCTGTCGGAAAAATCCGCTCTTTCAAAAGCTGAGGCTGTTTTTAATGCTCAGGACGAGGCGAAAGATGACGAGACTGGAGTGGGTGGGACACTTGCAGAAGCTCAATGGCCCGAAATGCCGATAGACGAGATAAAGCGGCGGCAAATCTTCGCCGTCATCCAAAAACTCGAAAAAAAAGATCGCTAGCGCCTACCGCAGCCCATCACGACTAAATCAATACAGCGACGGCATAAGGTCCCGTTGGCAGTTAGGCAATGATGAGGTCGCAATCGATGCGTTAGTGTTAAGAAAGCGCTAAATATTCGCCTTTTGCTTGGCGCTTATGTTTAGGCCGGGATCAAGTATATAAGAACGGTTTCACGCGATCAGAAAAACAACAGAGCATAGTCGCCCTGCATTACGGCAGGCACGGCAGGCACGGCAGGCACGGCAGGCACGGCAGGCCGTGGGCTTGTTCCCGGGCCGAGGCGCCGAGGCTGGGTTCGATCCACTATGGCGTTCCCGCGGATCAACCAATATGAGGTGGGCAAGCACGCCCCTACGCCCGCAAACTGGAGTGCTAACCCGTGTCATTATTCTGCGCGGCCGACGAAACGTTGGATTGGCTGAGCGATTAACTTATTGGCGAAAATGCCAGAGGTAGCCCCGAAAAACACTACCTTGCTCAGAAGCTAGAATTTAGCTGCTAGCAGTAGTCGGAGCAAGAACTGGTCAGTTGAGCCACTGAAAGCACTAAGGCTTCGATTACTTTAAAAATAATCAATTAATTGACTATTCAACTGCCGAACAGTGCAGGCTAGTCGCATATAGACGAAAAAACTATCTCGAGAACTATTTCAAAAGAAGAGTTCTTGTGTAATCTGCTAGCAGTCCACTAACAAGCAATACGCTCAGCATTTTCTGCAAAGATACAACTTCTTCAGTCTTTAGCCAGCGCATCCAGTCCGGACCCAACATATGAATAACTACGACCGCTATCGCAGCACATATTGAGAGGAAAATAATAACAATAACGCGAATAATGCCCCAAAGAAATGCGTCCTTGAGCGTCTGCGATCTGCCATGCTCATTTTCCGCGGCAATCCGAGCAAAATCCTTATCTTGGGATAACTGTGCATCCTCTTTTCTAGCGTTTTTGTCGCCGGTTGGTGGCGGCCTAAAAACAAGCTTCCTGCTCATGCCAGCTACCTCAAGATATTATGCCGTTTCGGCCTCTTCAGCTGATATATCACTTCTGACCAGCTGAGAATAATAGTTTTCTATAAGGTTGTTCGAAATAAGTTTATTTTTACCAGTTCCGGCAGACCATGCGCGATCCCATGGGGAGTCCTTCTCATGGGTCAATGCTGATAAGCGAATGCCATCGAACTGAGAATAATAATCAATGACTTGATCTACAACGCTTCGCTCTTCGGGATCCAGATCAACAGATCTCGCACCTTCAACGAAATCTACGGGAGCACTGCGATATCGCCTCGTGGCCTCATAGAGATCCCTAGACACTGGTCCGTATTGCCAAGCCTCAAACTCGTCACGGATAAGAGGCCGGCCAAGCACGCCCAGAGTGAAACCATGAGCCAAGTAAACTAACTTCATTAGTTGAAGTGGCGTCACTGTGTCGCGCTTTTCACGCACTCGCTCAACGACATATTGAGCAACGTCACGCGCTCTGCTCAGTCCCATATCACATCTCCTTAACAACTCGTAAATGTTAGCATACGTAATGGAGGTTTTTGTGGATAAGTCAAGTCGATGGGCAAGTTCTTTCTGAACGATGTGCGGCTAAAATTTTCCTGTCAGTCAGACTTGAGGCTTATCCTCAAGATGGCATCGATCTCTCTTATCGTAAAGTCGAAGTAGGGCAGTCGCACACGGCGAGGCCGCAAGACCCACAACTAGCCGGCTACGACGGCTATGGATTACTTGCTTATGTCGGTCTTGTCTCTCCGTATTCGCCATCCGCCCCAAGCAATAAGGCCATCATCTCCTCGTCTTCGAGCTCCGCGGCGTAGTGCAGCGGGGGCAGCGTGCCTTCGTCGATCGCCGCGCCCCTGTCCAGCAGCAGCATCGCCACCGCGAGCAGGGACGTGTCGTCGACCCGACCTTCTCGGTGCTGGGCCAACCAGGCCAAGGGTGGCTCGTCGTCGCCGTCCTCCGTGCAGGGATACATGTCTGGGGCCAAGCCCGCGTTGAGCAGTGCCTCCACAACCTCGACGTCGCCACGGATGGCTGCGTAGTGGAGCTCTGGGAACGCCAAGTCCCGGGCCCGCTCCCGCAGTTCCGGGTCCTCGATCCGCTCGACCGCGGCCGCCATCACCTCCGCAGCTTCCTTCCAAGGCGTGGGCGCGGGTCCATAGTTCGGGTCGATCCCTGGGATCGGCAGCGGCACCTTCAGGCGGCGGCAGAGCTTCCTAACCTGGACGGGCATGATTTAGCGCAGCCGATCCCGGCGCCGGCGGCGCTTCTTACGGGGTGATCCGTTGGGCGGGCCTGAGGGACTGCCGAGGCTCTGGATGGGGGGCTTGGGGGTGAACGGTCCATGCGAGGCCTGCGCTCTGGGGGAAGAAGACCCAGGTCTAACGGCCAATCGGCATGCAGGCTAGGCCGACACCGTCGCACTTCTGAAACATCCTCAGCTTTCAGACGGGTCCGAGCTGCGCTGCAACACCTGACCCAAATGAGCCCAACGCGCCGGCAACTTCTGGGGTACCTACGGCTTCCCGCTGGATCGCCGCCTCGTCTTGCCCCGGGCGGCCCCGGCTTTGCATGATGGGCTTCATGACGAACAAGCGCCGCTACGCACCCGACACCAACTTCTTCCTGCAGTTCAAGGGGGCCGAGGAGCTCCCCTGGGGCGACCTCACTGGTGAGGCGGTGGACGAGGTCGAGTTGATCGTGTTGCTGGAGGTCGCCAGAGAGCTCGACGGCCATAAAGGCAGCCCGAACGGACGCCGCTCAAAACGAGCGAGAAAAATCCTGGCACTGCTCGACCCACTCCTGGACAGCCCGGATCCCGACGTCGAGCTGGTGATCAGGGAGAAAAGACCGCGAGTCTCTTACCGATGGGCCCCAATCCCGCCCGCAAGCCGCGATCGACCGGCCAACTTGGACATGACCAAAGCAGACAGCCGGATCGTGGAAGAGGCGTTGGCTTGCCCCACTCATTTTTATTGCGGCGATCTGGCCCTCGTGACGCGCGACAGCGGCGTTAGGGTGTTCGCCAGGGCCGTTGGATTGAAATGTCATCGGTTGCCAGACGAGTGGGGGCTGGCGCTTGAGAGCGACGAGAACGAAAAAGAGATCAAAGCCCTGCGCGAGCGCATCAAGGTGTTGGAAAGCTTTCAACCTCAGATCAGCGTAAATCTGTCTGACAACGGGCAACCGATCAAACAGGTGGTGCAAGCTACCGTCACGCTGTATCCATCGCTTTCCGAGAGCTTTTTAGACCGCGTTGTCCAGGCTGTCGCCGATGCGTATCCAGAGCAAGCAGCGCGGGTGTTCATGGGCATTGTGGTGACGGAGCCTGAAGAGGCCAGCCGATACAATCTGCTGCGCAAGGACTGGCTTTTGAGCGTGCGGCGATACGTCGCGGCCCGGCCGATCGCCTGGAATGACACCCATGAGCCCTACAAAATCAACTTGTCGCTGAAGAACCTGGGAACCGCGAGTGCAGATCGCCTCGTGGTCGATGTGTTTTCCCATGGTGGGTTGAGGTTGGTGGATCCAGACACCTACGAAGAAGAGCGAGAAGATCCCGAGGATGATTTCCCACAACTCCCTCAGCTGTTGTCTGGACTTGCTGCGTTCGCAAATATGAGCGCTCAAGGGCCAGCGCTGGGGGCAGCAGGGTTCAAAATGCCTCGCTTACATGGCCCGCCGGGACGTCATTTCGAATGGTGCTGGGATGAGCCCGGGCACTCGAGTTCCCGCCTGGAAGGGGAATGTGCGGAGTTCCGTCATGGCATCGGTCACGAGGACGTTACATTGTTGCTGAGGGCCGCACCCGAGGCTGAGAACAGTTCAACCGGTGGTTTGGAAGTTCGCTACTCCGCTACAAACCTGCCCGAGCCCCAGACCCAGATGTGGCGCGTGGAGCTCAAGGTTCTCACTGGGGACAGCGAAGCCACGGTTCGTCAGCTTCTGAGGCGCGAACTTGGGATTGAGCTCTAGCCGCCTCTGATTTGAGTTAATAGCGGTAAATGTCGAAGCATGGCCCGTTCCCACCTACCAACACACAAGTGGGAGACGAGGTTTCATTGAGCCAATATCGCGCGTGTCAGTCTGCCGGTAAACCATAGCCTCGCCACAACGGCGACCTGACAGGGTTCGATTCGATACCTATTTTCATGTTTCTTAGGCGCTCGAAAAATCTGTCTTCGTGAGTAGCCGTTCCGTCTTTCACCTTGTGAGCAAGCAAGAGACTGCAATAGATGGCCCTCGCCGCCAACGCCTCGGACTTGTCTGTCAATCTTGTATCCACGTGAGAAACACCGTTATGCACTATCGCTGATCGAGCGTCGTAGATCTCGAGGAGATCAGCATGCACCGTACGGCGTTCGTCTGCCTTGAAGCACAGGATTGCGGCATAGTCGGCAAGCGTTACCCTGATCGGTGCATGCTTGTCGCGAGAGAAGATGGCCTCCATCGCGATGACAAAAAAAAGCAAACGGGTGACGGGGTTGCGTTCGTTTACGGCTCGCGTGAAGAAGTCGAGCGCGTTCCTCAGCCGGCCCACCAAGCCCTTCCTGTTTCCGGCCAAAAGCAGGTCCAAGGACGCCATCATCTCAGGGCGACGGATCGCCGTGATGAGCGAACGACTAAGTGGCAACGACACCGTCAAAGGCTGCCATTGCGGGATGCGGTCTAATGATCCCGTGCGCTTGTTGGAATAGAACATGTGGTTTGAAACCGCGTTGTTCGCAAAAACGGTCTTCTCTGCAGAAAATACTCGACCAAACAGCTCAATCAAACCTATAAGGTGACGAACGTCCGGATCAAGCTGACGACGAAGTGAACCGAACGATCCATGAACTTCGAAGATTACCAATGGATGCATGCTGAGCGCGTTTTGCGACTGTGTAACCTGATGCGCAAAGAGGTCTTCCTGGACATCATGCGCATGAAGCGGCGCGAGGTATCTATTCAGCGCAGCAGCACTTTCCGCCGGCGGCGTGATCTGAAAACCTCGGATCATAAAAGGTCGGGCCAGGTACTGCTTTCGACGACCGAATCCGAATGGATTGGCGAATGCAAGTGGCATGACAACCACATAGTCGCGCTGCGTGGCCGTCGCCTTCACGGCGGTATCGAGCTCCCTTGCAAACCCAATTGAGTCGGTGAAACTGTCAGCGTTCAGGACTCCGAGAATGAGGTCGATTGCAGATTGCCAGTCGATGTGGTGCGCAGTATAGGGTGATTGATAGAACGCGGCGCCCAGCTTTTCATTTTCGAAAATAAGCATATTCAACGCGTCGTCGGCGCCTTCACTTGCCCGATCCAGCTTGCGCAACTTCGGCAGAACGGACTCCATGGCCTTTGCGACCGCATTAATCTCGATGCCCGGTGTCATTTTCAATGCCATATTTGTCGCGCCATTGAGGGGTGAGGGTGATACATGTGAAACGTTCTATCACGCCGCCAGCGTGCGGCAAACTCGCAAGCCAGCGCTGACGCCCCTTGAGCTAGGCGCGTTGGTCGTCCGGAATTTCAATGTGCGCAACCGTCGGCGCTGAGTGCTCCCTGGCGTCGAACCTTGGCCGCCGTGGAGGCGAACTGCGGCAGCGCCCAAGACCAACAAGTCGCCCTTCCGGCGGTCCACACCCTCCCGCTCGCCAACCTACGCGGCGCCGACGGTACCGAGCACGCCGTAAAGCAACTGGCGTCGTGGGGCCGATCGCGAGACCGCGACGCCGGCATCCGCGATGGGCACCTCTACAAGGGCGAGCCCCGACCAACATCTACGACGCGCCCCATCGCCTGGCGCTGCTGACCGATCCGAGCAACCGGGTGGCCGTGTCCGAGTACCGCCCATGCCAATCGGTCATTCCCGCTATCCTTGTCGCTACGCTCGACCATAGATCCGGCGATCTTCTAGCCCGGGAATGTCGTGGCCGTTATAGGGGAGGAGTGGGAACCAGACGAGTGGGGCGACGCAGATCGGTTCGTGGCCGACGTCTGCTCCACATCGACGGGGCGTTCGGCGGCACCTGGGCTGAGCGGCATCGCTCGAAGGGCTCGTCCTGGAGGCTTGAGCTTGGGCCGCGTGCGGGCGGCTTAGCAAGGTCTGAGCGCCGTTAGACGGCGCTCAGACCGGGGACGGTTGCTTGGTGTCACGGGCGCTATCGTGCTAGATCGCTTTTACCGTGCTCCTCGGTTATGGCTTTTTGCCCCAAGGTGCCTTGATTTAATGCCCGTTTCTGAACGGTAGCCTTAAGCTCATGTTCCTGTGCGCGGCAACCATATTTCAAGCTGCCCGGCTGGTGCCGGCAGGCTTATGAAAGTGATAATCGCGTCAGGGTAGTGTGTTTTTAATGCAGTTAGTGCATTGTCCGCTTCCGTGCGATCGGATTTATTGAAGTAACGGACTTGTGCAAGTTTTGGCATTTTCTTGGATTCTATCTTTTCAATCGATTTTGCAACAGCTAGCGATGCATCGGAGAGTGCCTTGGCTACCAGTTCTGCTTTCCGCGAAGTATCCGATGCATCTTTCTGGATATAAACTTTTCCAATGGCTGCTGAGCTTGTAGGCGAAGTGATTGATGAGGAACTTTGTGCGGGCGTCTTCCTAATCTCTGAAATGATCTGCAAGAAACTGACGTCGGAATCATCAGTTAATTTCAAGGATGCCGATCCTGATCCTGCATCAACATTGAAAGAACCGATCTTCTCGACCTTCGCATTCAGCTTGCTGCTATTCGTGCTGGTAAGACTGAAGCTTCGTTTTCCGGTTATATATCCCCGGACGAGCCAGACAGGTGATCCAGCCGAAAGTGCGTTATTGCAAGATCCATTGTTTGTTATCTTTTGAATGTCGTTGTCTGAGAGTGTTTGAATGCCGGAGTTGGCGACAGAAAGATTGATGGCGTCATTATCGCTAAGCTTCAGTCCAAGCTCTGCTAATTTTGCGATCGCTTTGCTGTCTAAGCCAAAATCGATGGCTAGTGATCTTGACATGGAATAAGTGGGGAACAGGCTGGTCGTTGACGACTTTGGCGTTGCCGTGGTGGGCAGGCAGGATGTGTAATCAACGGGTATAGTACTGCCTTGGCGCAGGAGAGTGCCGATCGGAAAGTCAGCCTGCGTCACGACTATCTTAAAATCATCGGCGCTGCCGATGCGATCTGCTGCCCGCTGAGCTAATTGATTCTGAAATTTATCCATTTCATCATAAATTTCAGTAGGCGCGGGCGGAGGCTTAACTGGGCATCCTGTGTTAATTAGGGCTGTAGTTAGGGCTAATGCGGTTATTTTTGCTCGCATAGTATGCAATCCTTGCGGGTTGAGTGCGATCTATTTCATGGTGAGTTATTTCGAGCTTCGGCTTCTAGTAATCTGTCAATACTTTTCAAGGGCTGGATTTTGATATTATCGAACTGCCGCCTGTGAAGAATGTATTCTCGCAGCGTCGCGTTTCCCAATGAGAAGTGCGATACGTAACTCCTCTACTAGAGCTAACGCATTAAGGTTGGGCGTTAGGTCAAGGGCGCCATAAGGCGGAAAGTTTTGCGAATGGATCGACACTCCTATGTCCAGATGCCCCTACGAGCGTTCCAGGCTTGGCCATGGCATGCGCGTGTGAAGCATGGACGCTCTTATAGCGGGACGGCTGTGGTGATCGGCTTAGGTCTACGAACGAAACGTTGCTGCACACTTAACAGACCGCCGACGAGGCTGTCTTTCGCGCGGCCACGGCGTCGGCCGAGCTCCACATCACGCGCAGCCGTGATAGCGCGAAGAAGATGATCTACGAGAGCCTTTTCGACCGGGTCTTATCCATCTAGCTGCTTGCGGTATAGGCGCAAAGCCGAGCTCGTTACGGGGCATGAGCTAGTGGACGCGCCTTTAGGCTGATAAGAGTTGGCCGGTTTGAGCTTGAGTACGCGTTTATGCAGAGACTGCGGGAAGCTAAAACGAGGCTGCGCGATTTTCGCGGGACATTCGCTTGCGGCCCAACTCCACGAGGCTGATTGGGTCATCGAACGGTCCGGCGGAAATTTACTATGATTTAAAACCTACTGGAATGGAGGAGTCAGTTTTGGATATAACTTCTGCGGCCATTGCCACCCTGATTTCTGCGATGACCTCGGCCGCTGTAGCGTTATCTATGGCCGGTAACAATGCCCGAAAAAGTCTTGATGACCAACTTGATGGCCTCCTCAAGATTTCTATTCAGTATCCATATCTTGAGAGCGAGTCCTACACGAGCACTTGGATCAGCAAGCATGATGGCAGTGAGAAACACGAGAGGTATGAGCACTACTGCACGCTGCTTTTCAACTATTTATCGCGAGTCTGCGCGCATTATAAGTACGACAAGAAGAAGGTCGAGAACTACGTGGCCATAAAATCCTGGGTGCGTTGCCACAAAAGCTACTGGAGGGATCCGACCGACGCATACAGTACGGCGGACGAGCATGATGAAAAATTTGTCAAGATGATCGAATCATACCTATAATGGATAAAATCAATGATAAAGAGAAAAGCCATATTAATTGCCAACACTCATGAATTGCTTGGCTCAGCTATAGATATAGAAAAAATAAAAAATTTTCTTGAGTCGGATCGTGGCGGGCAGTGGCGCGGTAACGAGATCCAATCATTAGTCAATCCGCGGAAATCTATTTTGCAGAACGCTTTACAGATTGCCAGATCTGAGGGAAATGATTTCGTTATCGTGCATTTCAGCGGTCATGGCGGTCAGGCTGTTAATAGTGTTACTCTTGAGTTGAATGAATCAAAAGAGACGATTCAGAGTTTTGAGTTGTTCGGCATTGCACCTAGACAAGTTTCGATATTCGACTGCTGCCGGGGCATCGAAAGGGTTTCGGTTGAGGCCGCGTATGATTCTATTTCGGAGTCCAGAAGCGACATCCGATCCAGATACGAGGCCAGAATTATGATTGCAGCACCCCAGCAACTTAAGCTTTACGCATGTTCCAAGGGGGAGTTTGCGGAAGAAAGTGAGGAGGGGGGGTACTACTCCCATTCACTTTTTCAGGCGGCTATTGACAGTCCGGAAAAATATTGCGCGTTTAACACAGCGCATGCGAGCGCTGCTGAGAATGTGCGGCGGATGACGAAGCAAAAACAGAATCCGGAGATTATCTCCGGGCGCCATCTCGGTTCGCAGAATATAATCATTTCGCTTAGGTAAGTCTGCATCTTCTTCAAAAAACGAGCCCAGGTTACCTAGGCTCGCTCCCTCCCCACATGCGTGTTTTACGAAGACATGAACACCTCGGTCGCTGCGTCATCCACGCACGCACCCGACGCGATGCTGGGGTCTAACCCGAGCTGCCCACCGCCGCCGCCGTCCTTCATGAGCGCGTGCTTCCTACGCACACCCCTTGAAAGCCGGTAGCGGCTGCCGCGGCCTGCGGTTGGCATATGCCCGCTGGCACATCGGAATAAGTGATCGAGAACGACCGATTGGCCGCTAAGCTTCTGCCTGGCGTTTGGCACATGGTCGTGGACGAGATGTTGACCGCGATCGTCACCGCACCGCCACACGAAAACGTGATGGCGGCGCTCGCTGGAAAATCGTTGCCATTCATCGATGCTGGGAATGAGCGTGCCTGGTTGGCGGGTCATAGGCCGGAAGGGGCTACGTTTCTCTGGGCAGTCCAGTTTATGGCTGCGAGATTTCTACGAAGCCCTGGGCGATTCACTTGGCGGGCAAGTACTCAAGACACCGGCAGGGTCAGCGAGGGCTTGTACGATCTTTCCTGGCCCCCATCGAAGTCGAACTCGTAGAGGCGCACCCGTCCCATGAGCAACTGGTGTCGCCCAAGGTGAAAGGTCAACCCGTTGGGGGCCGCCACGAACAGATGCGTGGTCTCCCCAGATGCAGCGCATCCCCGTGCTTTGACCTCCACTGCCACAGAGCCTGCCAACTCAAAGGCGTGTCGCCCGTTAAGCACGGAGTTCGGGCCTGGGCGTCCGGCTGGCGCGAACACTAACAGCCGGCCGACTTGCGGGAGCGAGCGTTCGATGTAAGAGGTCACGTCCGCGGTGATGTCATGCGTCGCGGCAACGGCTACAGCGGTTTCCGGGCGCCTTGCATCGATGACGACTTCTTTGAGCTCAAACGGGGGGCCGGCAGGGGATGACGTGCAATCGTCCTCAGCCCAAAGTTGGCGCGTAGGTGAGCGCTGTTCCAACTCCACGACGCGACCAATTTTCGTGTGGAGCACGGAGCCGGCCGCGAACGCCAACGTGACGTGAGCGTCCAGCACCAGCCGCAGCCTTTCTGTTTCCCGGGCGGCGCCAAGGAGAAACGTTTTCAACTGCGGGTAGAGCTTGCTCGCCCAGTCCACCTCATCGCGGATGTACCGTTCATCGAAGTCGGGCACGAAGTCCAAAACACGGACACATCGGTCCTCGAGTTGGTCGACTGGATGGGCGAACGATTTGACGCCGTAGACAATGGGGCGGGGTGTGCCGCTATTGACCAACAAACCCTCTTCCTCACAAAGACGCCGAAAACTGGCCCGGTCAAACTCCGTCCGGCCCTGGCCGAGCCACTTGTAGATCAGGTCGTCGTAGGGGAACGAGCTCTCGTGAGGCGGACTACGGCGTAGCCCAACAAGGCCAAACAAGATGTCCAATTGGTCGCGGTAGTCGTCCAGTGAGTCGTTGGCCGCGCGAAACGCCAGAGTCCCGGCGAACTGGCGCAGTCCCTCGTCATCTAGCGACAAGTGCTCTCGCCAAGCTTTGCGGACGGCCCCCGTTTTGCTGTTGTCAGTCCGCGTGTTGAACAACCGTTCGACGCGAATCGCACCGGACTGCGTTCCCATGATGGACCGAAGCGCATCGTTCCGGTCCGCGTGCCAGTTCGTTAGCAGCGAGAACTGAACGGCGTTGCCCGAGGCGCCGTGTGTGAGGTGAGCGCCGTGCGCTCGTTGCAACAACGATCGCGTTTCGGCGTTGATAAAATCCGGGTCAATGAGTTGCTGATAGCCGTAGCTCCCCGGCGTTAGATGCCACTTGCACTGAATGTGCTCGCGCAGCAGCGTCCCGCCGTTGAGCGTACGTGGACCAAGACCGCGGTCGTATTCGACCCAAATGTCGTCGTAACTTCGAGGACCGGATTCGAATCCGACGCGTCGGATCGGACTTCCTTTGTCGAGCAGACGTCCGGCACGCAACCAGAACTGCCGAGCCTGGAAATCGTCGCCCTGGCGACGTGCGGTGTTTGCCTGGGTCATAGCGCCTCTTACGCCTGGTCGCGAAACGCCGGGGTCGGCGCCATCTGTTTAGCGATCTCGATGGCGCGCTTTCCTTCCACGGCGTGGTCGGGGTAGGCGTCGAGTACGATCGACGGGATCAGGCGCTGGGTGAGATCGGAGAAGGTAAAACCGACCTCGTGTCCCTTGCCTGCCCCCGTGGCGGCAACAAGGCCATCCATGTGGGTCTTTGAGAGGCCAAGGGGCTCAAGCCGCTCGTGCAGCACGTGACGTCGCTGCTCTTCGTCCGGGCGGGCGAAGGTCAGGATGTCGGCCGCACGACGGCGTACGGCCGGATCCAGCGCGCTCAACCGGTTGGTACACATGATGACAGCAGCGGGAACCTTCGCTTGCGCCAACCGATCGACACCGCGAATGAACGCGTTGACGCCGGCACGGTCCTCGTGGTGCATCTGGGAGGATTCGCGCGACTGGGCGAGCGCATCGGCTTCATCGACGAACAAAATGATGCCGCCGTGGCTCTTCGCGCCGCGACCGCCTTGCAGCTTCTTCGCTTCGGCCAGCGTGTAGTCGATGGCCGACGTCAGCAACTGGGTCATCTCACCGACCTGACCCTTGCCACGGGTGGCGAGGCTCAGCGGAAACAAGGTGATTTCGATGTTTTCCTGGCGCGCCACGGCGTCACCAATCGTCTCGGCTAACTCGGTCTTACCCGAGCCCACATCGCCGGCGAGGATGACCAGCGGCGGCCGCCGCAGGACCGTGTCGAGCAGAGTGGTCGCGTCCGGATGATGCTTCTTCGTCCACGCCTCCAATCCTGCGGGATGGACCAGCAACCCAAGAATCTTCGCCAAGCGGGATTTTTGGTCGTCTAGCCCGATCAGCCGACCCAGGCGCGTTCGAGCATCGATGTCCGGATACGTCTGTCGCTGGTCGAACAGTTCTTCGAGGGTGGGTTTCATGACGAACTCCGCACGCTGGAGCGATCAAGGGCTTTGCCGCCTGCGGTGTAGGTCCGGTCAGGCACCAAGTAGCCATTGATAGTCGGTGTCGGGCCATCGGTACGGCTGAACGGGAGGCCCTTTCCAAATGCCTCCTGCTCCACTGCGCTCAGATTCGACCAGGCCGAGGAATAGATCAGAAAGCTGGTGAACGTCGCATTCGTAACGTCCTTCCCTGGGATGATCTTTCCCGGATCGTCGCCGTAACCGTCCGCACCGGCGAGATCCTTCGCCGTGTAATGGAGGCTGGGTTCGATCCACTGCCCGTTGCGTTGATAGCCGTAAGTCACTTGGCTTAGGTAACCAGCCCTCAAAAATTCTACGATTTCTGCTTCGTAGCTCGCTATTTGGGTGTCGGTGGGCTGACCATAGAAGCGTTGGATACGCTTCAGATCGGCCGCCACTTTCGCGGCCATATGGCGAGCGTGAGTGATGGTGAAGCTGCTGGAGTGCGAGGCGGTGTAGCTGCTCATGGGATCCTCATGCCTGGAACGCGGGGCCGAAGACCTTCTGCCAGTAGCGCACGGTCTCCTGCTTGTTGGGCGCAGCGAGCGCGGCATCGAGCGCATCGCCTGCATCGAGCGCAGCCTCCACGATCATGTCGGCTTGCTGCCGGGTGTAGAGTTTCGAGACGTTGTTATCCGCGTTGACAGGGTCGATGATCTTCACCGGCTCGGTGAACGCGCCGATGGTCGACAGCGGGTAGTAGTCGCTGAAGGCAATCTGCTCGCGCAGATCGCTGCGCGCCAAGTAGGTGAAGAAGTGTTGTAGCGCCTCCGGGTAGTCCGAGAAGTCCAAACCGTCGTCGCACAGCTTGGCCATCACCATCTCGATCATGAAAGACTTGAATCGGAACCCCGTGTTTTCTGCCTTTTGACGCTTCGCCCAGAACTTGGCAAGCCGGACCACCTGTACGAAGTGCGTCTGCTGAGCGACCTTGCGCTTCTTCGCGAACTCCAAGTGCCGGGGAATGCTGGTGCGCAGAAAGGAGCCGTCTTCTTGGCTGACCAAGTTGCCATACCAGTCGGGATCGCCGTCGTAGAGGATCGGCACCACGTCGACGTCCAGCCCGGACCCCGCGAATGAGACCGTGACCGAATAGGTTTGCGGCTTCACCTGTTCGGGTTTGAAGTTGGGAAAGGCTTTGCGCAGCCGTTCGGCAAGGTAATCCAACAGTTTGGTGACATCCTGCGGCGCGTCGGCGCCGCTGATGTAGCACGCGACATCGATGTCGTTGAGCGACCGCAGCGCCGTGCCCTTGGCCAAGCTACCGGACAGCAGCATCCTTTTCAGGGTGAAGTCGGGATGTTCTTGGAGATACGTTTCCAGCCGCTCGCGCAAACGGCGCGCTTGCGCGCGAAACTCGTCCGCTTTGTCGCGCGGAAGGTTCACCCGATCTTCCGCGAAGTGGAGGATGTCCTTATGCCCTACATGTTCTCGCGTCACGCGTTTTGTCTCCGGATCGATCGGGTTTTAGATTGGTCGCTACCTCTAGCTGGTAAGCCTGTTGCTTGCTTACCCGCCGGTCGCGTCTCTTGCATGAGGAGCGGGCGCGGTTCCACTCATACGGCCAACGCGGCCTTGCCTGCTGGCCATCGGGCCAGCTCAGGGAGAGGTGCCACTGTCGCGGGCCGATTCCCCTTGCCCGCTATCGATTGCTTTGGGCAGCCGATCACGGTTTCAAGCGCACTCGATGCTGATTTAGGCCGATCCTGTCTCACACGCTAAGACAGGCAATCGAGAGTGGTTTTTGGATCGATCCAGGTCGCCGGACCATGGCCAGGGATGGAGGCACGAGACCGCGTAGCAGCCGGCAAAGTGGACGCACAGACGCGTCCCGGCCTACGGCGCTGGGCGTGATGGGGAGGTCGGTAGGCGGCTAGAATCAGGAGCATGGCGTCAGGCTCCCGTGGCTGTTGGCGTCGTTGGACTAGTTGTTGATGTGCCGCCCGCGGCCAGCGTTTCAGGGCGAGGTGAGAGACCAACCCACCAGTTGCCGCCAGCCTCGCGTCGCAGGCTGAGCAAATCGTAGGTTTTGAGCATGTCCACCAAGCCCGAATGGCCATAGACCTTAGGGGAAAACGCAGGGTCGGTACGCTTGAGGTATTGGCCGAGCGCTCCAACAGGAACCCGACCATCTGCGGTCGATCCAGCGAGCAGCCCTACCGCTTCGGCGACGAAGCGTGGACGGCGTTTGACGGTAGGTTTAGCGATATCGGCCTTCTGGATGTCCGCTTTGGGTGATTGGTCGGTCTTCGCCGACATTTTTTCGGCTGTCTCGCCTGATGGATCAACAGCGGAGTTTTCGCGGGTCCACTCAAAGAACTGGTCGCTCGCATTCCGAAGGGCGTCGGGTGTCTTGGCTTCGCCAACGATGCACACCGTGGCTCCTCGCTCGCGGAGCTTGCGGCACAGGTAGGCGAAGTCCGAGTCGCTGGTGACCAGGCAGAAGGTGTCGGCGCGGTCATCGAACATGGCTTCCAGCGCGTCCAGAGCCAAGGCAATGTCGGCCGTATTCTTACCGGCGGCGTACTGGTACTGCAGGTGTGGCGTAAACGCTTGGCGGACCAGTGTCTCTTGCCACTTGCTGTTGAGCGTACCCGGGTTGCCATAGCCGCGACGAAGGACCACCCGGCCGAACTGGGCTGCCATTAACAAGGCGTGATCCACGATGTCGGGTGAGACGTTATCGCAGTCGACCAGGACGGCGACGCGTCCTTCCGTGTGGGTGGCAGTGCTCATGCAGCACAAGCCCTAAGAGACACAACACCCCATGTCGGTCGGGTCGTAAGCTTGCTGACGAGGTCCATCTCGTTCCCTAGAATGTTTTCGGATATTGAAGCAGTGTAGGCGAGAACATGCGCGTGTTCCCGTGCCGGCGTAAAGTGTTGGTGCATCGATGGACAGCGTGGCCGGATCACGCGCCGTAATACGTATTGGCCGAGCTAAACGGCCCTCAGGTGTAAGCGGTGAGTTCAACCAAAGATTGGACATCAAGTCTGCCCACACGTCAGATCGGCGTGGATACGACGGTCTGAACCTCATTGGCGCGGGCTTGGCAGGTTGCAGTAAGTCCACATCGGTGCGGCCAACCTCGCCGGAGACGATAGCGGCCAGCATGATCGAATGGTGCGAGACTAAAGCGAGCTATATGAGCTGCTAGCGCTAACACCTAAGGGTAGAACTTGCTGGGGTCGGCCAGCTTCTTCTTGAACTGGCCCTTTTGGTAGACAGGTATTGTCACGAGTGGTCGATACCGCTCAAACGCTGCGATCTGTTTCTTCCTGGCGAGCATCGGCTTCTTATGGAAGTAGGCGTCATGGAGCACTGGCACGCGCTTGCTGACGGAATGACCAGTCAGTAACGCAATGTCATCATCCGGAACACCCTGGTGGTGAAGATCGGTTGCGAGGGTGTGGCGGAAGGCGTGGAACCCCACCCCTTTAGGAAATCCCAGGCTCTTGAGATAGCCGCCGAACTGCTTCACCACGCCCGCGCTGTAGCGGGCGTTGGTCTCCCCCGTCTTCCTGTTCACGCCGGCCGAGAGGTGGGGAAAGAGCCGAGGGTGACCACAGCCACGTATGTCATCGACGAAGTCCAAAAATCCAGCGTCCAGCAGTGGCTGCGGGATAGGGAGCGTACGGACCGCGGCTTTGCCCTTTAGGCTTTGGCGACTGCGTCCGGTTTCCTTGTGAGCGAGGTCGGGATCGACGGTCTTGCGGATGGCGATACACCACACGCCGCACTCATCAATGATGTCGGCCAGTTTCAGCTGGCACACCTCGTTGATACGAGCACCTGTATAGAGTCCAATCATCGGCGCCCACCACCGGTGGGGATGGTTTCGAGCCCATTTGACGAAGCTCTCGGGCGAGAAGATCCGTTGGAGTTCCTCGTCGTCAAAGAGACGTTCGGATCTGCCGGGGTCGACCGCCAAGTCCCGCTTGATCTCGCCGAACGCCGCCATAGGTGATTGGGGGATCACGCCCATGCGGACAAGCTGATTGAAGAACGACACCAAAAATCGGCGATGCCGTTCGAACGTGGCCGGTGCTTGCGCAGGCACCCCGGCCGCCTTGCCCAGTTCAATGCAATGCTCTGGCGTGAAGGTGTCGAAGTCAGCCCGAAGCGTCAGGCCCGGAGGAGCCCAGCGTAGAACTTCCCAGAGCAAATGGATGTGCTGGTGGTTGATGCGGGTCACTGGGATATCGCCGCACGTCAGTTGCAAGAGCTTAAGCGTGCGTGTGGTGACCTCGACGGTTTTGGGATTCAGCCCCTTGCGCGTCATCTGGCTGAGATGGTCACGAATCTCAAGGCTCAAAACCCGCGCTGGGTAGAACATCGGAAGGGGCTGTTGGGTCCGCGTGCCGTGCTTGCCGCCGCGCCATCGTTTGGCCTTTTCCTGAATGTTGTGTATGAGCTGATCCAAGCTGATCGCAGCCTCACGTCCTTTGACACGCACCTCTTCAACGGAAAACGTACCGATCCGGATGTGCTTGAAGCAGAGCGCGCCATAGGGGTTTGCGATGTAGCGCCTGATCTTTTGTTGCAGCTCGCTTTCCAAAGCTGTGCCTCCATCGAAACGATGGAGGTACCTTGAAGCGGTGCTTCAGTTCGTCAAGCATCTTCCGCACTTTGTGTTGAGCGCTCTGTGTGTCACGAACATGCCCCGTTTTTATGGGCTTTTTGCCGTTCGTCCATAAGGGTTACCCCGCCAGTGACGAAGGAAATTTGATTTTTATCAGGTGGTTGCGCGTCGCACTTTGATCAACGGCGTAGGCATGTCCGTACTGTTCCATCAAAAAAGCTAACAAGTTGACGGCCGTTGGCGGGCCTGCAAGCCTGTACGGTGTGCAACTGCAACACATCGGAGGGGGCCGGGCCGGTCAATGGCGGAGGCAAGCCGCCCGCCGCTCAGCGACTTCCAGCAGTCTTGTGGGATTTCCGTGATAGCCGTTTGAGTGGCGAACTACGCCGCCAACATCGACGGGGCAGCGTCGGTCGCTGATGCAACGAGGCATCTTTTGCAGCGAGGCCGCCTGCGCTGAGCTAGGGGTGTTCAGGGGCGAAGCAGGAGAGGGATGAAAGCGTCATTTGCTCAACCGCTTCCGGTCGAACCCACTCACATCGAACTCGGCCATTACCGAGCCTTGTTGGTAGACGTTGAACTCAATACGGACGCGTTTCGCACTGCCCAACTTGCGTGTGAAGTTCTCGTAGCCCGGGATGAAGACCGACTCGCTGCTGTTGTCGGATGGCTCGTTGCCAGTGAGTGTCTTGGCAGTCTCATCGTCAAATCTAACCCGGATGGGGCAGCTACTGAAGCTGTGACACAGGATCTGTCCCTTATCGATGCTAAGGATGACGTCGTTGCCCCAGCGTGGATGGCGTCGGATCAACAGTTTTGCCTGCTGCTGGCCTGAGTAAGGAAAATCGAACTCGAAACTGTTGGCGCTTGTCACCCGAGCCGTATGAATATCCTTCCCTGACATGTCATCCGTTTGGCTATCGTATGACCACTGTTGACCCACGGGGTTGAGCTCCGCGTTTAGCTGCGTCTCAAGTTCGGGACGCAGAGCGGTTGCCTGTTTAGCTTCGGGCGAGTTGGGGTAGTGCTCATCAATAACGCGGAGTTGTTCCAGGCGCTCGGACGTTGACCGAGACTTATCACGTGCCAGAGCCAGCAGCTCGGTCGCGGAAAGTTTGATGGAAGATGCCTGGTCTCCAGCAGCAGCTTCGATCGCTCCAACTCCGGCTTTGGTAGCGTCACTGGGGGCAACTGCGTCCGAGGAAACAGGTCTCTGGGGCCCCATGCAGTTTCCAAGGACCGTTATAACTACCAGGCCTGCCAGACCTATCAAGAGGATGCTTCCGCAGCCCAGCCGCTTGGCTGCGGGCGGAGCGGCTGTAGGCAGAGGCGGGACTGCAGTAGCTTGCGGCAACGGCGGGGGTTGGATTGGCCCACTGGGGGAGGGATCCATCCCTGCATGCATGGGGAATCCACAATGAGGACAGGCCGCTGCCTGATCACTGATTTGCTTGCCGCACTCGCGGCAGTTCACCAAAGCCATAGCACCTCCCCTGAGCTGACTCTGCCAACGCTAGGTCTGACGAAGCGATGTTCCGCGGCGTCCCAGCCGAGCTTCAATCGTAGCAGCGCGTCACTCGTAGGGGACATCCATAGGGGAGTAGGGGACGTTGCTAAGCCATTTGCGTTTGCCCTCGCCTTGGTAATTCGGCGGCGTCTGGGTTTCAAATCATGACGTTTGGCCTGCCTATGACGCCGCAGTGGCCGTGGATTACTCTACATGACGTCAAGCGCGCGGACTCAGAGGCAGACTCACTGCGTCCGCATTCCGTTCCTCTTGCGCGATTTCCGGTTTGGCGGGTCGGTACGTGGCTGGGCTGGGTAGCCATCACAGATCCAGCAGCGCCGGTGCCCGGTGCGACCGGGTCGTCTTTTGTAGCGGGATCGCCTGGTGCAGGATCGGAGGCATTAGGGTCGGAGCAGGAAAGCCGACCGATGCACCGCCAAGGAGTTGTCGATGGCCGCCACGAAGACGCAAGCTGCCCTACGCGCGGCGAAGAAGCTGCTAGGAAAAGTGCCGCCCAGGACGGGGGTGTCTTGGCGCCAGCTGATCGCCGAGGTCACCCGCCAGGCCGCGGTGTTGCGCAAGCGCGAGGATCTTTCATGGAGCCTGACGCTCAACGAGGCAGCTGGTGCTTTGGGCATGCAGCCGAACCGCCTGCGGCGCCTCGTGGACAAGTATCCTCTCGACCTGCCGCTGTTCACCCGACCCGATGCCAAGCCGAGGGCGGGTTCGAGACCCGCGTCGAAGGCCACACGCAAACCCAACACGGTCTCGCGAGCCTCCATGGTTCGCCTGGTCGATTGGCATGAGGGCTTGGTGGCTGCCGGCCACGTTGAACCCATCACTGAGCGCGTCGATCTGGACGCCAGGGTGGGAGGGGATGGCGTGCCGCGGGTGCGGGTCCAGCCTTGGGTACTGCCGAGAGCCGCGTTCAAATATAAAGACGAGGGCGACGGGAAGTTCCGCATCCTCGGTGTGCGGGATGCCGAGGACTTTGGAGGCCTGCTTAAGAGCCTTGGAGGCCAGCAGATCGGTTTCATGGTGATGACCTTTCCCGAAGCCTTGAAGCTGCCTTGGGAGGATGCGGCTGTTCGGAACGTCTGGGCGCAAGCGTTCACCGAATGGCTGCTGGCGGCCGAAGCGGACGTGGCGCTGCTGCTCGCCGAGTTGAGGGCAGCAAAACTGGATATGTCTTGGGCAGAGCCCGCAGGTGAAGTGCGTGGTAGCCGCGAGCCGCCGGCCACCAAGCTAAGTCGCCGCCTGTAAACGGGCCTGCCGGGCCCTGAATCGTCCTGGGTGCATGCACCCACTTTCAGCCTGGACCGTGGCGGCCAAGCCTATCGTTCGCCCCCTGCACCGCACGGTCGCCTTGGCTCAGCCTGAGCCGGACCACGGAGGTGCCTGGAGGGCGTAGATGCGCAAGCGTCGTTTTGACGTGGTGATCACCGGAACCGCACAGGGTGAGGCTACCCTCGAAATCGAAGCCGAAGACCTCGACGCGGCGACCGAACAGTTCTCGGCGATCACGCAAGAGCAGGTCAACGGGATCGACTGGGGCGTGGATGTCGTGTGCTTCGAGCACTTCGTCGAGGTCCACGACTGCAAGAAGAAAAAAAAGCCCAGGGAAATGCCCTGGCCGAACTACCACTTGGGCTATCGCCTGTACTGATCTTGGAGACCACCATGGGTACCTTCACGTTTACCTTGCAGGGCAACTTCCTGGCCACCAAGGCGTTCTCGTTTAAGGTTAGGTCGGACGAGGAAGCGTTGGCCGCTTTCAACCAGTTGGACTTCGCCACGCTCGATGCTGCACCTTGGTGCATCGACGCGTTGACGCTCGACGATGTCGAGGTCTGCGACGAAGAGGAGGGTGACAGCTACGCCATCGACATGGACGAGCACGAAGACGCCAACGCCGCGTTCGAAAACACCGAGCCGTGGGAGATCCGCTACACCGACGATCGGCTGAAACTCCACCAGATCTTGGCCGCGTGTCAGGCCGGTCATTGTGACGAGCATCCGCGCGACGCTACGAAGTCCTTCTTCGTGTCGGACATCGTCTGGGACACGGATAGTGAAACGCCGGACCTTCCTCGGGAGACGACGGTTCGGTGTGAGAGCTCCGACGACATCGCCGACGTCCTGAGCGAGACCCACGGTTGGTTGGTGAGCGACTTCCGCTTCGAGCCAATGTAAGCCCCCGTCACCCGCCGATCGCCGTGCGCCGCCGCCGCTGCGGTGTCGGTTCCTACCTTCCATCAACGATGCAGCACCGCTTCCCGCGGGGCCCGGCTGTGTGTAGGCAGCGGGCCCCGCGGCGGGCATCGCTGCGCATCTAATTGTCGGAGACGAGCAATGGGTGCCGATATTTTGCTGTTGGGCGAGCGTCAGTGCGGCGATGGCGGTAAGCGCCAGGGGCTGACTTGGTCTGAGCGCAATCGATGCTATAACCGGGGCCTCTCCCAATAGGAAAACCCCGGTGGCCCTGACCTCAATCCAGTCGATCAACGCCGAGATCAAGCAGTTGGAAGCCCAGAAAAAGCTCGTCGAGAAGCGCGACTCCGAGGTCCCCAAGGCCATTGAGATCCTGCAGCGATACGCCAAGGTGCTGACGCCCGCTCAGCGCCGCAAGCTGACGAAAATCGCTGGGGACGAGCTTGGCGCCCAAGGCCGCCAGGCGTCGGCCGGCGCCAAGCGCCCTCGGAAGATCGGCACGGTGGCGCCCAAGTTCCGTCTGCCCACCGGCGAAACCTGGACCGGGCGCGGCCGAACCCCAATCGCTTTCGCGGCGTGGGAGAAGGGTGCCGAGGGCAAGGCTTGGCGCAAGGCCAACGAAGGTGGGCGCTTCCCCGCCATCAATGGCACGTCCGTCAAGGCTCCCACCAGCGCCGCGTCGACGAAAGCCTCGCGCGGCGCTGCCAAGAAGATCGGAAAGAAGGCGGCCAAGAAGGCTGCGAGGCCTGCGAAAAAGGCGGCCGGCCAGTGATCCGCCCGTTTCCAAACAAGGACGCTTCGATGACGGTTGAAATCCAACAACGCAACGGCGCGAGCACCGATCACCTGCGGTGTTACACGAGGCTGCTCGCCGTGTCGGCCTTGTGCTTCGCCGCGATTGCTTGCACCGACGGCACGGGCGGTGGAATCGGCGCCGCGATGTCCAACGAACTCGTGGACCCCGCCAGCGGCGCCACTTGCAGCCAAGGGTCGAACGTGAGGATCACCAAGAACGAGTTCTCGACCGTGCTCGACGGCGAGTGCGGGGATGTGATCATTACCGGTTCGAATGGTTCGGTGAACGTGGACCGCGCCAAGTCGATCCGCGTCGAAGGTACGCAGGTCACCGTCCTCAACGAAAAAGTCGAAACGTTGGAGGCGGTGGGCTCGGACAACACCTTCAACATGACCGAGGTGGGGCACGCCACCATCGCCGGCGATCGAAACACGCTGCTGGGGCGCAACTACCGCCAAGTAACGTTCAAGGGCCAGGGCAACTCGGTCAACACCGACAACGAGCCGCAGTTGGACGATCAGGGGACGGGCAACAAGGTCATTTGATCGCTTCGTGGAATGAGCGGTGGGCACCCCGTGGACCACGCCTCGGGGTTTTCCATGGCGTAGAAGCGTGGTTTCCCGGGCCTTGGCGTGACAGCACCTCCCCCCGTTGCCGTCAGTCGCTCGGCCTGAAGTTTGGCTCGAAATTGCCAAGTAGCGTTCTTGTAGGCGCGGGGCGACGGCTTCCTGGCCAGCGTCTGGTCGTGCTGACGCTTACTTGCCGGGGTGCGGCCCGTTGCTGCGGCCGCCGCCTGAGGGATTGCCGGTCGTGATGGGACAGCCGCCGCCGTTTCCTTGACCCCGGCCGCCGCTGCCCGAGGTGCTTCCGCCACCGCCGGTGGGGCCGCGACCACCACTGCCACCGGATTTTCCACCGCCGCCACCGCCAGTGGTTTCCTTGGCCATTTTCTGTACTCCGTTACGTTACCGACATCATGGGGAGCGCTGGGGTGGTCGGCTTCACCGCGAAGCGCCTATGCCAGGATTTATCACGCACCTGCACCTTGCGGCGTGAACGCTGGCGAGAGGAGCGCGTGCTTCGCTAAACGCCAATAAGTCGAAAGCTTGAGCACGCAATGACGCGTGCTCCTACAGGGGAGAGAAGTGGCATGGCTGTTTACGTCGTGACGTGGAACTTGAACATGGAGCGCTCCAACTACGCGCAAGCTCGAAAGGAGTTCATCGAAAATCTGAACAGGTACGAAAACGTGGGTGATCCTGCCTTGGAAACGGTGAGATGGGTTTCGACGACCTGGAGTGCCGCACAAATCTCCAATGACTTGCGAACAAAAATGGACGACAACGACAGAATCTTCATTTCTCAGGTTACGGCTGGGACGAACAGCGGCTGGCTCAATCGCGATGTTTGGGATTGGATCAATTCCAAGCTTTAGCCGCATCCTGCGCGTCGATGGTTCTCGCTACAGCTTGAGCTGGAGAGGGTTGCGACGTGGTCGTTACGTGTCGGAGAGCGCCTCTTCCCCTAAGGCAGCGCTGCCCAGTGCCTCGACATCAGTTCTTTGGCTTTCGGTGGCTTCTTGGCGGTAATGCAGCAGCACGCCCACGATTTCGGCGTCGGCGAGGTGATCGCAGCCCGCTGCGATCACCAGCTCCGCCAAGCGCTCTCGCCGCAGTCGATCCCGCCGGCGGAGGGCGGCTCGGTCTTTTTCTGCTTGTCGCTGCGACGCCAGCAACTGGCGCGCCTGCAGCTTCGCGAGCCGCGAGGTCGCGTTGCTGATTTGCTCATGCAGCCGATCTTTCATCCCCATGCTTGGACCCTCGCATTCGATGCTTCGATTCAAGCAGAGGCGGTCGTAGTGTCAAGCACGTGCCGCGAAGTGCAGTTCCCGAAACGCCGGCCGCTGCTGGAAGTGTGAAAAAGAAACGGAAAACCCGGCACAGAAAAGCGCCGAGCGCTAAAGCGTGGGCGGTAAGGCGGAGCGAAGAGCGCACTTATGCATTGCCGTTGGCAACGCGTGCGCAAGGGCTCTGCCCCTTGACCCCAACGGCGTGCCACCACCGCCCTCGAGGCTGAATCCACCCTAAAAACCAGCGTTTGCCAATGCGCAGCTCCTCTCCACACCGTAGACGCCCAACCAGGAGAGCGTATGGCCATTTATCACATGCGAGTGAAAACGTTGAGCCGATCGAAGGGCAACTCCTCAGTGGCGGCTGCCGCGTACCGAGCCGCGTTGCTGCTCTTCGATGACAAGACCGGCGTCAAGCACGACTACCGTGTGCGCAGCGGTGTCGTCGAGACCCAGTTCGTGTTGCCTGAGGGGGCTGCGCTGTGGGGAAGAATCCCGCAACAGCTTTGGAACGCCGCGGAGGCGGCAGAACGGCGCAAGGACGCCGCCGTCGCCCGAGAGTTCGAAGTTGCGCTGCCGCACGAGTTGAACGAGTTGCAGCGTTCGGCACTGGTGAGGGAACTCACCGAGCGCCTGGTGACACGGTACGGCTTCGCAGCTCAGGCCTGCATCCACGCCCCGACCGCGCCGGGCGGGCTGAACCACCACGTCCACATTCTGGCTACGACGCGCCGCATGGGGCCCGACGGGCTCACTGAGAAAACCCGCGAGTTGGACGGCAGGCCTAGCTGTACGGAGCAGGTGATGTGGGTGCGCGCGATGGTGTGCGATGTGATCAACCGCCACCTGACGATGGCGAGGGTGGACGCCCGCGTCGACCACCGCACCTTGTCGGCGCAGGCGGAGGAAGCTTGGGGGAACGGGGATGCAGGGAAGGCCATCGAGCTGACCCGGGAGCCGACTAGGCACATCGGCAAAGAGGCCATGGCGCTGTATCGAAGGGGTTTTGAGGTCGAGGCTGTGGAGGAGAACAAAGCCATCCGTCGCAACAACCAGCAAGAGGCGTTGGTTCGGCTGATGGATTGGCGAAGGGCCAGCCGCGGCACGGACGCGACCTTGCCCAACCGGCTGTTGGCCTCCGCCTCTGGCGGCATCGTGGCGCACCTAGACGACGAGGACCGGGCGCGACTCGCGCTTCTCGCGCCCGACCCCGCCACAGGGAGCCCCCACGCGGCGGCCGCCGCGTTGCTCGTGGAGGCCGAGAAGCTGTGGAACGAGCCGTTTCGCGCTTGGTTCGACAAGATCCTAGTCATGACCGGGCGTTTCCTGAAGCACAGCACAGAACGCCTGCGGGCGTACCACGAGCGACCCCAGTTTCTTTTGCATCTGAAGAACCTGGTTTGGCGGCTACGCCAGCTCAAGAAGGACTCCGCAGAGGGAGAGCGGCGTCAACTCGTCTTGACCGAGGCGATCGCTGCTGTCGATCAGGCGGAAACCGCGCTTGAGCAGATGGGCAAGGAACGCCCACGATCGGGGCCTTGGGCCAAGCGCGAGTGGCGCCGACGTCGCCGTGCGCAGGCGTTCGAGCTCAAGGTCAAGCGCAGGGCCTACTTCGTGGCAAGCCAAGAGGCAGCGGCCGACACCTTGGAGGAGTGCGAGGAACTGGCGAGTACCAGCGCCCAGGAGTTGGAGGCATGGAGCAGGATGTTGATGAAGCGCTACCCCGCTCCCCAGGACGCAGTGGACCAACGCGCGGCGAACGCTGCCGCCCTCGGGATGGCCGTTCCGTCCCCGGTGCTCGTGGTCGGTGGCGGGGACAGCGGCAGCGCTCCCCGCCAAGGCCTGGGTACAGTTTCGACGCTGACGCCGAAGCGTCCGCGGCCACCGCGCTGAGGCTGGAAGGACGGGCGCCCCGCCCGCGCGGGGCGTCCTCCGCGGGAAGGGCCGCGCAAGGGCTTCCAAGGCCGCGCGCCTGCCGGCCCTTTGGTCGGGCGATGGGGCGTGGCGGAACCGCTCCGTTCCGCGGTGGCCCCCGGTAGGGCCTCCCCCAACGTCGCTGGTTCCGCCTGTCCAGAGCGTCAGTGGGCTCAATCCACTTCTTTGCAGGTCGCTCCCTGGCACTGCAGAATCAGCGAACGTCCGGTGGCCGGGCAGTTGGCGCGAAACACGTTGCCACTCACGTGGGAAATGCCCGCTGCGCTGCAACCGCGAGCGGCCGCATGGCGCAACGCCGCCTCGTACCCGGGTTCTGACGCAGCCGGCTGAGCCGGTGCTGCGGAAGGCCCTGCGCTGGCGGTGACGACGGGCGAAACGATCACCGTGTTGCCGCCGGCGGCCTGAGGAGCGCCCGTGCCGGTGCACTGGAACTCCTTGGTGACCACCCAGGTCGCGCAGCCGCCGAACCCGCCGGGCTGGTTGCACTGCCGGGTTGTCCCGCCGAACGCTTCGGCGCCGGTGTAGCCCCAGGTCGCGCAGCGGCGGGTCGCCATGGCGATGGCTTGGCTTTCGCTGAGTTGTGCTTGCTCCATCGCGCCGACCTCGTAGGACAAGCGCACCACGCCATCGGCCCTGCTGCCGCCGGTGGCCGACCATTCCTTCGTCGTTACGCAGCCGCTGGTGGCGGCCAGGATCATCGCCACCACGAACACTCCCTGGATCTTCATCAAAAACTCCCCTGTGTTTCGTTGCTCCTACGCAAAGCCGCGCCGCGATCGGCCAGGCGAAGCCCCTCCCGTGGTGTGCCCGGGAGGGGGCGCCTAAACGGTCACGGTCGCAGTCGAGCAAGCCTCAAGAGGGCCTTGGCGGGGGGGGGGCCAGGCGGCCGGCGCCCTAACGCACGGATCAGCCGGTCCGGTGCTGGGTTGGGCAGACGAGCTTTCCGATCACCGCGAAAACCGCCGCGGCCCCCGGCGATCAGGTGGGAGCTCCGGTGGGCTGGAGGCTTCCGAGGGAGCGGGTGACTCTTCAGGGGCCGACGGTCTGGGGCAATCCGGCTCCGGCCGGGTACCGGTGGTGGACGGAGGGTCGTAATCGTAGGTCGGTGGCATGCGGGTGGAGACGAGCAGCACCGCGTCGGCGACCTTAAACGCATGGTTGATGTCGATCAGGCGTCCTCGGTTCATGGAACGGCATCGGTCATGGCCGATTAGCGTGCACAGGACCTGGGTTGCGATGGATACGCGTTGGGCTAGGTCTTGCATGAGCATCTCCCGCTGGGTGGAGATTTCATCAAAGCGAGATTCGTGGCGAACGCAAACTGCGGTTCGATTTCATGACCCTGTAGGGCCGAAGACGACCCAGACCTTAGACGCATCGCACGGAGCGGAGAGCGGTTGCTGCACGGAGGCGGGACGCGGTAGCGTTGCAGTCCTGTCTTGGTATCGCGTTGGGTATCACCGGTTCCCGATCGAGACGGGAGCAAGTGGTTGAATGGCTTAGAAACGGGTGGGTTCGATGCAGTTCGATTCCCATCACCCGCTCCAGATTCGCCGCGTACCGACAACGGCTCGATACCGCGGCACGCCACGACGGCTCGGTCCCCTGGACCGGGCCGTCGTCGTTTGCGCCCCTTCGATGCGCGCGTTGCTAACAATTCGTTAGTGCGATCGCCGGCGTTTTAACCGCAACCAACTGCGAAAGTTGCCAGGCTGCGCAACCGGCGTGGTTGTGGGCACACTCCGATGCGGTCGACAGACGAACGGATGCGGACGATGGGGCAAGGATGCGATGCGTTTGCGCGCGCTGGCGCGTTGATCGACGGCGCTCGGCGACATGGCGGCGAGTAAGCGCGACGCCGCGCGCGTGGAACGTGCGTGCGCGTGGGGCGTGGTGGCCTTGGTCCATGCCGGTTTCGTCTGGGTCGCCATGCAATGGCGTATGCCGGCCGACGCGGTCGGCGAGGATTCGGCGTTGGCGGTGATTTTCATCGCCGCGCCGACGCTTGCGCCTGTGCAAAATTCGCAGCCGGCGCAGCCGCCGCAACGACGCGATCCCGTCGCCGCGCCCGCACCGAGCAAGCCGCCACCGCGCGCACGTGTCTACACAACGAGTGCATCGCCGCCGGCCGTCGACTCTGCGCCGCAGGAACCGCCCACCGGCCTGACCGCCGTGCAGATCGATCCACGCCCGTCCGATCCACGCTCGTCAGAGTCCACGCGTGCGACACGCGCACCATGGGACGCGCCCACCGTCGATCTGCTCGAGCGGCGCGCGCCGACCCTGCCGGGACATGCAACGCAGCGTTTCAAAATGCAGCAGCCGCGTTCGCTCGCCCATGCGGTGGAGCGCTTCGGCCAGTTGTTCGGCGGGCGCGGCGAAGACCCGTGCAAGCGCACTCGCGCCAACATCGACGGGCTCGCATCGCAGGGCGATTCGGCGGATCTGCAGCGCGAACTGGAGTACGAACGGCGCTACTGCCGACCCTGAAGGGTTCAGTGGATCGGCGCCGCGCGATGTAAAAAAATCATTGCACCGTCACCATGCACAATCGCAGCTTCAATGCAGCGGCGATCGCAATCGACGCTGCATCGCCGGCGCGCTATGCTTCGCGCCCGGTCCCGAGTGGGGCGCCGCGCATCGCACCGTAGCCTTGGGCCTGGACGATCCGCGCCCGCTTCGGTCCGATACGTACGGCGGCCGCGAGGTCGCCGTTTTTTGTCGCCGCGGCGCGCGCGGAACCCAACGACGGCACGCCGTCGCGGTCCGAGCCCGAAGCGGTCGTCCCGGCCCGATTGCAATCGCCACAGCGGAGGTGCGATGTCATCCAAGATCGTCCTCGGCTGGCGCGAGGTCGCCGCCTTGCCCGTGTTGGGCATCGCCGCGGTGCGCGCCAAGATCGATACCGGCGCGCGCAGCTCGGCGTTGCATGTCGATGCGCAGTGGCGCTATGTCGACGGCGGCCAGCCCTGGGTCGGGTTCCGGCTCAGTCCGGGCGTGGTCGGCGCCGACGTGATCGAAGCGGCCGCGCCGGTGTTCGACGAGCGCTTCGTGACCGACTCCGGCGGCCATCGCACCAGCCGCGTGTTCGTCCAGACCTTGCTGAGTCTGGCCGGCACCGAACGCGAAATTGAAATAAACCTGTCGGATCGTCGCGGCATGCGTTTTCCGATGTTGCTCGGCCGTACCGCGGTGACGCACTTGTTCACGGTCGACCCTTCGCGCTCGTTCCTGCATGGGCGCGCGCGGCGCCGGGTCAGTCGCAACTGAGCTGCGCGCGGACCACGCGCGCCGTCCTTCTCCCATTCACATGACTCCTGCCGATGAAGCTCGCGATCCTGTCGCGTAACACCAAGCTCTATTCGACGCGCCGTCTGGTCGAGGCCGCGCGCGAGCACGGCCACAGCGTGCGCGTGCTCGATCCGCTGCGTTGCTATATGCGCATCGCCTCGGACGGGTTCCAGATGCACTACAAGGGCCGCGAGATCGCCGGCTACCATGCGGTGATCCCGCGCATCGGCGCCTCGGTCACGCGTTACGGCTCGGCGGTGCTGCGTCAGTTCGAACTGATGGAGACCTACACGCCCAACACCTCCGACGCGATCCTGCGCGCGCGCGACAAGCTGCGCAGCCACCAGCTGCTGGCCGCGCAGCGCATCGGCCTGCCGGCGACAGTGTTCGGCGACAACCCCGACGACACCGCCGACCTGCTGTCGATGCTCGGCCCGCCGCCGCACGTGATCAAGCTCAACGAGGGCACCCAGGGCGCGGGCGTGATGCTGACCGAGAAGCTGTCGGCGTCCAAGGGCGTGATCGAAGCGCTGCGCGGGCTGTACGCGAATTTCCTGGTGCAGGAATTCGTCGCCGAGGCCAAGGGCGCGGACCTGCGCTGTTTCGTGGTCGGCGGCAAGGTGGTCGCGGCGATGAAGCGGCAGGCGCCCAAGGGCGACTTCCGCTCCAACCTGCACCGCGGCGGCACCGCCAAGGGCGTGCGCGCCAGCGCGGCCGAGCAGGAGGTCGCGGTGCGGGCGGCCCAGGTCCTGGGCCTGGGCGTGGCCGGCGTCGACCTGATCCGCTCCGACCGCGGCCCGCTGGTCCTGGAGGTCAACGCCTCGCCGGGCCTGGAGGGCATCGAGGAGGCCAGCGGGGTCGACGTGGCCAGCGAAATCATCCAGTACGTGTCCGGCCGAATCCAGCTCAAGACCCCCAAACGCGCCGGCGGAAAACGCTGAACGGGGCTCGCCGGGGCGGCCGGGCTTGCCCGATCCTGTGGAATGGCAAGCCTGGCAGGTCATCTGCCTGCGACCCGCCGAACGGCAGGTCCCCGGCCCGGAAGGCCCGGGCCGCCGGGAGCGCAACTTCAGGTTGCGATTAACTTTTATTTAACAGCGCTTTTAACGGCGGTTTAATCGAAATCCGCGTAGCGTTACCGGACCGCAGCACTGCAGCTCCTCCAAGTCGCGCTCCTCGTCAGAACGTTACGGATAGGGATCTGGTCGAAGCAGGTTACGGTAATCGGGGCAATACCCTTTTGGCCCAGGCGCGGTGGCCCCGCGTCTGGGCCTTTGTTTTTGTCGGCCGTTTTGGCGCGGTTTTCCCGGGCAATTTCGATTCAGTCGGCACGACGCGCCGAGCATGACCTTCGGCCTATACCGCCGGCTCGCCGCTTGAACGGCAGCCCCATGCCCCGTTCACCTTTCCGTTCACTTTACATTCGCTCTGGCAGAATCCTCGGCTTGCCGCCGTTGCGCATCGTGCAGCGGCCCGAATGACGGAACCCCGGGCGTCGCCGCACGGTCGAACGCCAACCCACTGGGAAGAGCACATGCGCATACTCGTGATCGAAGACAACCAAGACATCGCCGCCAACCTCGGCGACTTTCTTGAAGACCGCGGCCACACGGTGGATTTCGCCGCCGACGGCATCACCGGATTGCACCTGGCGGTCGTACACGACTTCGACGCCATCGTTCTGGATCTGAACCTGCCGGGCCTCGACGGCCTGGAGGTCTGCCGCAAGTTGCGCAACGAAGCGCGCAAGCAGACGCCGGTGCTGATGCTGACCGCGCGCGACAGCCTCGACAACAAACTCGCCGGGTTCGATTCGGGCGCCGACGATTACCTGATCAAGCCGTTCGCGCTGCAGGAAGTCGAAGTCCGCCTCAACGCGCTATCGCGTCGCGGCCGCGGCGTGCAGACCCGGGTGCTCAACGCCGCCGATCTGGAATACAACCTCGATACGCTGGAAGTGCGCCGGCAGGGCAAGCTGCTGCAGCTCAACCCGACCGCGCTGAAGATCCTGCAGGCGCTGATGGAAGCCTCGCCGGCGGTGGTCACGCGACAGGAACTGGAGACCCGCGTGTGGGGCGAGGAACTGCCCGACTCCGACAGCCTGCGCGTCCACATCCACGGCCTGCGCGCGGTGGTCGACAAGCCGTTCGACACGCCGCTGATCCAGACCCGTCACGGCATCGGTTATCGCATCGCAGCGCCCGAAAGCACTGGTTGACCGCGTGGCCTCAGGGGACCCGTCCGCATCGCGGCTGAAAAAGAAGAAGCGCTTCCGGCGACGGTTGCGCAGCCGCATCATCCTGTCTTTCGTATTGCTGGGCTTCGGCCTCACCGCGATGTTCGCCTTCGCGACCAACTGGACGCGCACGCGGGTCGAGAATCAGATCGTCGAAGACGTGATGAATCGCAACATCGACGAGTACGCGCGCCAGTTCTATTCGGCGCCGAACGCCAAGCCCGAGTTCGGCGTGCAGCAGATGCTCGGGCGGGTCGTGAAAAGCGACCGCTTCGAATCGCTGCGCACCGAGCAGCCCGACTGGTACGAACTGCCCGACGGCATCCACAACATCCAGGGCAAGAACGCGGACGGCAGCCCGTTCTCGTACAAGCTCGGCGTGCGCAAGACGCCGACGGAGTGGTTCTTCCTCGCCTACGACATGACCCAGGCGACCCGGGGCGAGGCGCAGTTCAATCGCGCGATCTACCTGTCGGTGCTGGTGTTCACCCTGTTCTCGCTGCTGGTCGGCTGGTGGGCGGCGTCGCGGGTCATGAGCCCGGTGTCGGAGCTGGCCAACCGGCTCAAGCGCTCGGGCCGCAGTTCGCAGTCCGAGGCGTTGGCCGCGCACTTCCCGGACGACGAAGTCGGCCAGCTGGCCGAGGCGCTCGACGATTACGCCGAGCGCCTGACCAACGTGGTCCAGCGCGACCGCGAGTTCAACGCCGACGTCAGCCATGAGCTGCGCACGCCGCTGGCGGTGATCAAGGGCGCGGTCGAACTGCTGCTGTCGCGGCCGGACATCGAGGACAAGACTCGCAACCGGTTGTTGCGTATCCAGCGCGCCGAGCAGCAATGCACCGACCTGATCAGCGCGCTGCTGCTGTTGTCGCGCAACGAGCGCGGCCATGGCGCGACCGACATCGCCAAACTGTCGGAACAATTGCTCGAAGCGCATCGCGCCCAGCTCGGCGGCAAGGCGCTGGCGTTGCGGGTCGAAGGCGAGCGCGGGCTGGTGGTCGACGCGCCGGAAGCCGCGGTGGCGGTGGCGCTGGGCAACCTGATCGGCAATGCGGTCAAGTACACCACCCAGGGCGAGGTCGTGGTGCGACTGCATCCGCGCTCGGTCGAGGTGATCGATTCGGGCCCCGGCCTGAGCGCCGAGGACGCGGCCAAGCTGTTCGAACGCGGTTACCGCGGCACCCACGCCGGTCATTCGCAGGGCGGCGGCATTGGTCTGTCGATCGTGCGCCGGTTGTGCGAGCTGTATGGCTGGGACGTGCGGGTGAAGCCGGGCGAGACGGTCGGGGTGGTGGCTACGTTGAAGTTCGAGCGGGTGGATTGAAGTTCGAAGTCGCGTGGCCGTGTCGGTAGTGATGGCTTGATCGATGCGGCGTGTTGCGATGCGACGCAATCGCTTAAGTTTGCCGATATCTCAGATGCGCAGTTGCGTACCAACGCACTGGCTTCGTAGCCCGCAGCCCCATGCATCGTGCCGCGTATCAATTCGCCCCCTTTAAAAAAAAAGGGCTGCGCCTTGCGTAGCAACGAGGGGTGTACATGAAACGTGGCGCGGGGGATTTGCTTCTGCTTTTGCTGTTGCGTCTTTGAAAAAGCACAAGCAAGGCAAAAGCAAATCCCCCCTGGCCCCCTTTTGCAAAGGGGGAACAGCCAAGCGCATTCGCGCCTACTTGCCGCTTCGAATTACTCGCTGCCTCAAGTTACTTGACCGCTTCGAGCCAACCGTACTTGTCCGCGGTCTTGCCGCTGAACAATCCGAAGAACAGCTCCTGGATGCGCTCGGTCACCGGGCCGCGACGGCCGGTGCCGACCTGGCGGCCGTCGACCGAACGGATCGGGGTGATCTCCGCGGCGGTGCCGCACATGAACAACTCGTCGCACAGGTACAGGTACTCGCGCGGCAGGTCGCGTTCGACCACTTCGATGCCGACGTCGCGCGCCAGGGTGATGATGGTGTTGCGGGTCAGGCCGTTGAGCAGCGCGGCGCTGACCGGGGTGGTGTGCAGCGCGCCGTTGAAGACCAGGAACAGATTCTCGCCCGCGCCTTCCGACAGCAGGCCGGTCGAGGCCAGCGCGATGCCTTCGCCGAAGCCCAGGCGACGCGCTTCGCGCGCGACCAACTGGCCCGACAGATAATTGCCGCCGGCCTTGGCGCCGGCCGGGATGGTGTTCGGCGCGAACCGCTGCCAGCTCGACACGCAGGCGTCGATGCCTTCTTCGAGCACGCTGGCGCCGAGGTACTGGCCCATCTTCCAGGTCGCCACGGCGACGTCGGTCGGGGTGTCGGCCGACAGGCCGAAGCCGCCCAGGCCGCGGTACGCGACCGGACGCAGGTAATCGGTGGTGTTGCCGTTGGCCTTGATGACTTCGTGGCACGCCTCGTTGAGCTGCGCCAACGAATACGGAATGCCCATGTCGTAGATCTTCGCCGAGGCGAACAGACGCGTGTTGTGGTCGTTCAGACGGAAGATGATCGGGCCGTTCGGCGTGTCGTACGTGCGGATGCCTTCGAACACCGACGAGCCGTAATGCAGCGCGTGCGACATGACGTGGGTGGTCGCTTCGGCCCAGCGCTTGATCGCACCGTTGTGCCAGATCCATTCGGGGTATTGCATCGTCGGCTTCCGTGGTGGGGAGGGGAAACCGCTATTGTGCCCTGCGCCCGGGCGCTGGCCCAAGCCGATGCCTCGCCGGTGCGTTGCCGCGCTGTGGCGGCACGCCTGTTCAGCCTTTGATCCACCAGCAGCCGTAGTGGCGGGTCAGGCCGAACACGGTGCGCGACGGAGTGACGCCGTTGCCGAGGGTCTGTTCCAGGCGCAGTGCGACCGGTGCGCGCCGATGCGGCGCAGGCGCGGGCGCCGCGATGGTCTGCACGGCGGCTTCGGCGGCCGGGGCCGCCTGCGACGTCTGCTCGCCGCTCATGCCGGCCGGACGCCCCAGCCCGGCGGGCGCGGACGGCGTGATCGGCGGCAGCGGCGCGAGCGCGGCGTTCGGCGCGGCCGGCGGCAAGGTGGTCCATGCGCCGGGTGCGGCTTCGGGGTCGGCCACCGACGGCATCACCGGTGCGATGTCGAGCAGCGGACGTTGCGCGATCGCATCGAGTCGTTCGATCACCGCATAGGCGCGTTCGTCGGACATGCCGGCCCAGTGATACACCGAGGCGAGCTTGTTGCCGTCGTGGGCGTCGATCGCGCTGGTGATCTGGCCGACCAGGTCGCGCAGATTGCGCGCGCAGCCGCCGGTGTAGGGCGTTTGCTGCGCCGTCGCGGGCGCGGCGCCGCGCGGCAGGCGGTCGACGCCGCCGGCGGTGGCGCAGTCGCGATCGGTGTAGACCGAATTGCCGTGTGCATCCGTGCAGCGGCGGATCTGCGCCTGGGCGGCGGCGGGATGCAGTGCGAGCCAGCTCATCGCGAGCGGCGGCAGCAGGGACAGGCAGAGTCGGGCGAACGAAGGCATCGGCGAAGACTAGCGCCGAGTGGCGGTCGTGGACAGTGCGGGGGTGTGGATTTGCGCTTGGGTCGGGATGGGCGGGTGCGGGCTTGAGTGCTGGGTTTGCTGCGATCGGAGCGAAAGGCGTCGGGCTTGAAAGCCCTCCCACAACAGCCCTCCCACAACAGCCCTCGTCGGCATCGAGGTCTTTTGTGGGAGGGCTTTCAAGCCCGATGCTCTTGTATCAGCCGCGACGAAACCCGCTGCAATCTCCCCAAAAACTCGCCGCGGCATCCACGCCGCGGCGAGCATCGGAACAAAATCATCGCGGCAACCGCAGCCACACAGCCACGGCCGCCGCGACCGCAACGATCAGCGGAACGCCGCCACCGTCGCCGCGCGTTCGTTCAACACGCGGGCATTGTTGCTCTTGGCCGCGGTGCCCATCGGCGCACCGTTGTAGGTGATGTTCGGGTTCGACCAGTAGTTCAGGCGCGGGCAGTTGGAACCGCAGCTGTAGGCCATGATCGTGCGCCACGCATTGCCCGGACCCCAGTAGCCGTGGCCGTAGGCATAGGTGGTGTTGGTGCTGGTGGCCGGATCGTGCTGCGCGCCGAAGTTGTGGCCGATCTCATGAGCGAAGCTGTAGTAACCGGTCATGCAGCTGGCGCCGACCACGGTGAAGGCACTGGCCGCGTTCGAGTTCAGATAGCCCAGGCCGCAATACGCCGGATCGGTGATGACCAGCACGTTGACGTCGGCGGCGATGCTGTTGCGGGTGGTGTGGTAGCTGTCGAGGTAGCCGTCGGTGGTGCCGCGGAAACGGCTCAGGTCGGTGTCGAAGCCGGCGCTGACATAGCTGTTGGTGTACTGGCCGGCCAGTTCGAAACGCACGTTGACCGCGCTGTTGACGAAGCTCTGGTTGCTCTCGGTGATCGCGAGGTTGGCCTTGGTCAAGGTGTTGCCGACCGCATTGGCGGCGGCCTGGGTGTAGACCACCATCACCCGCACGATGTACGGCGCTTTCTGCGCGGCGGCGGCTTCGTCGAACTTGAGATCGGTGATGCGGGGCATGATCGGCTGGGCGGTATAGGCCGCGGCCGGATGATCGGGCGGCATCAACGCTTCGTTGATCAGGCTGACGGTGTGGCCGCCGTTCTTGAGCGGATCGATGCGGTAGAGCTTGCCGCCGCTGCGCACGGTGCCGGACATCTGATTGCCCTGGCGCACGATGATGGCCGACTCTTCCGGATTGTCGATCAGCTCGGCGCCGGTGAACTGGTTGATGCGCTTGAGCTGGGCGTTCGGATCGCCGACCAGGCCCTGCCAGATCACGATGCCGTCGGCCTTGCGCTGCGCCTGCAGCTTGTGCGCCTTCAGATTGACGCCCGGCGCGAGGTTGAGCAGCAGTTCTTCCTGCGTCTCGTTGATCTGCGCGGCATCGGCGCGGACCAGGTCGACCTTGACCGCGGCGCGATCGGACTTGACCGCTTGATAGGCCAGATCGCTATTGAGGTTGCGCGCGATGCTGGCGGCGGGCGTGGAGAACAGCGGGGCCGGTTCGGCGGCCGAGGCGGCGCCGGCGAGGCCCAGCGAAAGGGCGATGGCGAAATTCAGGGGCAACAGTGTGTGGCGTGCGGACATGATGCTCACTCTCCATTGAGGGACCGCTGCGCGCCGCGAACCCGTGGCCTGGGTTCGCGACGGCGGTCGCGAGGGCATCGCTCGTCGCGGCGATGCATCCTGGAGTCAGTGGGCTACCGTCACGTCGCACGGCTCAAGACCGAACTTGTCGCAGGACAAGCGCAGGCTGAGAACTGGCTTAGCAGTTCGCCTTTGGTGCTAGGCACCAAAGGCGATTTCTGTGACGCAATTGAGATGGCTTAATGTGTCTGAATGGCAAGCCGAAGACGCTTGTCGGCGAGTGTCCGAAGCCATTCGACGCCATGTATCGGCGTCGGACGATCAGGCGATCCGCGACAACACCGTCAGCGTGGGCTTGGACAGATTGAGCGTATAGAAATGCAGGCCCGGCGCGCCGCCCTCGATCAGGCGGCTGCACAGGCGCGCGACCACGTCGGCGCCGAATTCGCGGATGCTGTCGGCGTCGTCGCCGTAAGCGTGCATGCGCTGCGCGACCCAGCGCGGAATCTCCGCGCCGCACATGTCGGAGAAGCGGCGCAGCTGGCTGAAGTTGGAGATCGGCATGATGCCCGGCACGATCGGGATGTCGATGCCGGCCGCGCGCACGTCGTCGACGAAACGGAAATACGCATCGGCGTTGTAGAAATACTGGGTGATCGCGCCGTTCGCGCCGGCGCGGACCTTGCGCTTGAAATTCTCCAGGTCCGAATGCGCGTCGCGCGCCTGCGGATGGGTTTCCGGATAGGCCGCCACTTCGATATGGAAATGGTCGCCGGTTTCGGCGCGGATGAATTCGACCAGCTCGTTGGCGTAGCGCAGGTCGCCGGCGCTGGCCATGCCCGAGGGCAGATCGCCGCGCAGGGTGACCAGCCGCTTGCAGCCGATCTCGCGATACAGCTGCAGCAGCTCGCGGATCTCGGCGCGGGTGCCGCCGACGCAGGACAGATGCGGCGCCGCGTCGAGCTGGTGTTTGGCGCGCAGCCGGCGAATGGTCTCGGGCGTGTAGCTCAGGGTCGAACCGCCGGCGCCGAAGGTGCACGACACGTAGTTCGGCGCATACGGCTTGAGCTTGGCCGCGGTCTTGTCGAGCTGACCGCGTTGTTCGTCGGTCTTGGGGGGATAGAACTCGAAGCTGATCGGCAGCATGGGCGGGGCCGCGGCGGTGGGAAGATTCGATAATATCGCTTTATCGCGATGAATGGTATCGAGGGCGCCGGCGGATGGCCGGCGAGGGCAAGGGCCAGCCGGTTGCGCCTCGCGCGTGCGGTTGCGCGGTGCGCATGGCGCGGTCCGCGTCGCGGCTTGCAGGCGATCAATACGCGACGCAGACCTGCTGCGATCGCGCCGCCACTGCGCTATAGATGCGAGCGGTTCCCCCAGCCCGTTTCGTCATGTCCGAACACCCACTCGACAACCCGATCTGGCGATCGCTGCGCAGCCGCCACCGGACGCTCGCCGTCGGCGACACGCGCATCGCGCGCTATCCGGCGCAGATCGCGCCGTTCCTCGGCGTGGCCGAGGCCGGCGAAGAAATCGACGACCTGTTGCCGACGCTGCTGCCGCCGGGCGACACCGCGCTGCTGCTCGGCCGCACCCCCGCGGTGTCCGCGCGATGGGAACTGCGACATATCACCGACCTGGCGCAGATGATCTGTCCCGAACCGATCGACGTACCGCCGCAAGACGACGCCACGCGCATCGTCGAACTCGACGCGAGCCACCGCGACGACGTACTCGCGCTGACCGCATTGGTCTACCCGCATTACTTTCGTCCACGCACGATGGACCTCGGCCGCTACTTCGGCATCTACCACGACGGCCGCCTGGCCGCGATGGCCGGCGAGCGCATGGGCACCGACGACTACACCGAACTGAGCGCCATCTGCACTCATCCGGACTTTCTCGGCCGAGGCCACGCGCGCCGGTTGCTGATCTACTTGTCCAACGACAACCACGCGCGCGGTCGCATGCCGTTTCTGCATGTGAGCCACGAGAACCCGCGGGCGATCGGGTTGTACGAGCGCAATGGTTATCGGCTGCGGCGGGATATTGCGTTTTGGTCGTTGCGGCAACGGGGCGATTAGGCGATGTGCAGACGCAACGCCAGGCGTTCCGGCCGGCGCGACGGCTTCGGCGCGGCGCAATAGCGAAGACCACCCGCCGCTCCTCCAGCCCCCAAACCGCTCGCCACCCACCGCGGCCGCTCGTCATTTATCCGCCGGCGCGGCGCAGGGAACCGGGCAAGGTGCCTCCACCACCCCGGCTCTGGAGCCCTTCGATGAACCCGCTATCCCGTTCGCGTTTCCTGCGTCGTATCGCGTTGGCCGCCGCTGTGTTGATCGCGGCCGGCAGCGCCCAGGCCAAGACCGTGCAGTTCCAGGACTTGTCCGTCGAGGTCGTCGGCAAGGGACGGCCGGTGCTCATGATTCCCGGGCTCAACAGCGCCGGCGAGACGTGGCGCGAGACTTGCGCGGCGTTGCAGGCGGACCATGTGCAATGCCACATCGTGCAGTTGCCCGGTTTCGCCGGCGCGCCGGCGGTCAAGACCGATCGCTTCGTCGATTCGATGCGCGATCGCCTGCTGGCCTACATCAAGGATCGCAAGCTGGCCAAGCCGGTGGTGATGGGGCATAGCCTGGGCGGGTTCATGGCGCTGGAGATGGCGATCGAGCAGCCCAAGGCGATCGATCGGTTGGTGATCGTGGACTCGCTGGCGTTCCTGGGCGCGTTGCAGAACCCGGCCGCGACCGCCGAGTCGGTCAAGCCGATGGCCGAGGCCATGCGCAAGCGGATGACCGAGCAGGATGCCGACACCTACCGTCTGGGCGTCGCCAACGCGGTCAAGGGCATGAGCCTGGACGAAAAGCGCGTGGCCACCTTGGTCCAATGGGGCGAGGCCAGCGACCGCGCGACCACCGCGCAGGCGATGTACGAAATGATGATCACCGACTTGCGTCCGCAACTGACGAAGATCAAGACGCCGACCCTGCTGCTCGGCTCGTGGGCGGCGTATGCCAGCTACGGCGCCACCAAGGAGTCGACGACCGCCATCTTCAAGGCCCAGTATGCCACGCTGGACGGCGTGCGTATCGAACTGAGCCAGGCCGGTTACCATTTCCTGATGTGGGACGACCCGAAGTGGCTGCAGGATCAGGTGCGCGGCTTCATCGACGCGGATGCCGGCCACGGCGGTTGATCGCGCCATTGCCGTGATGCCCAAGCACGGCCGCGGTTCGCCGCGGCCGTGTTCTGTCTTATCGACGCTGTGTTTTTTTCGACGGAAACCGCCGCATGTCGCGAACGCAACTGCGCACCGCCCTGGCCGACGCCGCGTTCTGGACCGGCCTGGCGGTGTTCAACCTGACATTGGCGAGCGTATTCGGCGGGTTGAGTTCGGGCTCGACCCTGATCAGCGTGCTGCTGTCGCTGGAGCTGTGGGCGGTCGGCGGCGCGATGCGGCGGATCGCATTGCGGCGGCACTGGTTCGAACGCGGACCGGTCCGCCTGGCGCTGCGTTTGTCGCTGTGCATCCTGCTCGGCGCGACCCTGGCGCAGTTGCTGCTGATCCCGGCGTTGCAACTGGCGCTGAGCCAGGGCTGGGTGTCGTTGCCGCAGTCCACCGGTTTTCGCCCGGCGATGCTGTTCGTGTACTGGGCCAATACCGCGTTCATGCTGGGCCTGTGGGCGGCGTTGTGGAGCTGGACCATGGCGATGCAGCGTTATCGCGAAGGCGAGATCGCCCGGCTCAACGCCGAGTCGCTGCGCAATGCGTTCGAACTCGATGCGCTGCGCGCGCGCCTGAACCCGCATTTCGTATTCAACGCGCTCAACAACCTGCGCGCGCTGATCAACGAGGACACCGAGCGCGCGCGCGAACTGGTCACGCGGCTGTCCAACACCTTGCGCCATGCGCTCGATCACAGCCAGCGCCAGCAGGCCAGCCTGGCCGAGGAGCTGGCGGTGGTCGAGGATTATCTCGCGGTCGAAGCGGTGCATTACGAGGATCGCCTGCGCGTGCAGCGCGACATCGATGCGAACGCGTTGAGCGCACGTTTGCCGCCGATGGCGCTGCAACTGTTGGTCGAGAACGCGGTCAAGCACGGCATCGCCTGCACGCCCGGCGGCGGCGAACTCAGCATCAAGGCGCATTGCGAAAACGCAACGCTGCACATCGAGGTCGGCAATCCCGGCCGCATCGACCCCGAGCCGGCGCGACGCGGGGTCGGTCTGGCCTACCTGCGCACGCGGCTGGCCCATGCTGGCAACGCCGGGCATTTCGAACTCAGGCAGCGCGGCAACCGGGTGATCGCGCAGTTGGAGATACCGCAATGAATGCTCGCGCGTTGCGCGTGTTGATCGTGGACGACACCCGCCTGGCGCGGCAGGAGTTGCGCACCCTGCTCGCCGAGCAGCCCGACATCGAACTGCTCGGCGAAGCCGACGATGTGCCCTCGGCGCAGGCGGCGATCGCGCGGCTGCGTCCGGATCTGGTGCTGCTGGATATCCAGATGCCGTCGGGCACCGGCTTCGATGTGATCGAAGGGCTCGACAGTGCGCCGCTGGTGGTGTTCACCACCGCCTACGACCAGTACGCGGTACGCGCGTTCCAAGCCAATGCGCTGGACTATCTGGTCAAGCCGGTCGACGCCTCGCGTCTGGCCGAGGCGCTGCAGCGCGCGCGTGCGCGGCTGCCGGAAACGCCGTGGCTCGGCGCCGCGCCGCGCGGGCTGCTCGGCGCGGACGATCAGGTGTTCCTGCGCGAAGGCGAGCGCTGCTGGTTCGTCGCGCTGCGCGAAATCAGCAAGATCGTGGTCGACGGCAATTACGCGCGGGTCTGGTTCCGCGGCGAATGCGCGCTGCTCGCGCGCAGCCTGAGCGCACTGGAAGCGCGGCTGGACCCGGCGCTGTTCTTTCGCGCCAACCGCAACACCCTGGTGAATCTGCGTGCGGTCAAGGCGATCGATCTGGCGGTCAACGACGGTTTCGAACTGGAGCTCAAGGACGGCAGCCGGATCGAGGTGTCGCGGCGACAGTCGCGCGAGTTGCGCGAGCGCTTGGCGTTGTAGCGATGATGGCCGGGATTTGAACTCGGCGGTTTTGGGGGGGCGATGGAATGAAGGCTTCGTTTGTGGATTCGGTCGTCGGTTCGACAGTCGTCAGCGCGGTCGCGCTTGCGGTGGCGCTGGTCATCGTGATCTTCGAGCTTTCGCTGCTCTGCTCGCCCTTGATTCTGGTCGCGCCGGTCGGCGCGACCTGGTTCATTCGCAGGCTCAGCAACAGGCCTTTAAACCCGCAGCCTGAGGCTTATGCGCTTTCGAAGAAGTAGGCCAGTACCGTGGTGTCGATGAAACCGTGAGCGAGCATTCGCTCCGACAGCGTCGTGCGGGCTTCTTCGAAAGCCAGCTCGCGCAAGCCGTGTCGGTCCAGCAGCGCGCGCAAGGGAGCGGTGCTCGCCCGCAAGTGGAGGTCGTCTACCGCCAACTGATGCAACGTGTCCGATACGTGATATGCGAGCGCCACATAGATCCGCAGGTCGAAGCGGATCAGCAGGTCGGCGCGCGCATCGTGGCCGAGCGCGATAGCGAACCGGTGGGCATACAGATCGTTGCCGGGCGGGTAAGCGCGGATATGCGGTTCGTGGCGCTTGAGAATGTCGAGCACGATTTGCCATTCCGCATTCGGCGGGTCGGCCTGCGGCAGATAGTCGTGTTCGTGTGCGAAGGCTTGCAGTTGGGCCAGCACGGCTGTCATGGCGGGCGCCCCGCGGGATGAGTTCGCAGCGTACAAAAAAAACGGGCGCCGAAGCGCCCGTTTTGGTTTTCATCGTCGCGGCCTTGCGGCGGCGAGCGATCAGTAGCGGTAATGATCCGGCTTGTACGGGCCGTCCACCGACACGCCCAGGTACTTGGCCTGGTCGTCGGTCAGGGTGGTCAGCTTCACGCCGATCTTTTCCAGGTGCAGGCGCGCGACTTCTTCGTCGAGCTTCTTCGGCAGGATGTAGACCTTGGCCTCATAGCTGTCCTTGTTCGCCCACAGGTCGATCTGCGCGAGGGTCTGGTTGGAGAACGAGTTCGACATCACGAAGCTCGGGTGGCCGGTGGCGCAGCCCAGGTTGACCAGGCGGCCCTCGGCCAGCAGGAAGATCGAGTTGCCGCCGGCGAAGGTGTACTTGTCGACCTGCGGCTTGATGTTGAGGTGCTTGGCGCCGGAAGCGACCAGCGCGTCGACCTGGATCTCGTTGTCGAAGTGGCCGATGTTGCACACGATCGCCTGGTCCTTCATGCCCTGCATGTGGGCCAGGGTCAGCACGTCCTTGTTGCCGGTGGTGGTGACGTAGATGTCGCCGCGGCCGAGGGTGCTCTCCACCGTGTTGACTTCGAAGCCTTCCATCGCCGCCTGCAGGGCGTTGATCGGGTCGATTTCGGTGACCACGACGCGGGCGCCGTACGCGCGCAGCGAATGCGCCGAACCCTTGCCGACGTCGCCGTAACCGCACACGACCGCGACCTTGCCGGCCAGCATCACGTCCATCGCGCGCTTGAGGCCGTCGGCCAGCGACTCGCGGCAGCCGTAGAGGTTGTCGAACTTCGATTTGGTGACCGAGTCGTTGACGTTGATCGCCGGGACCAGCAGGCCGCCGGCTTCGGCCAGCTGATACAGGCGATGCACGCCGGTGGTGGTCTCTTCCGACACGCCCTTCCAGTCGCGCACGACGGTGTGCCAGAAGCCCGGACGCTCGGCATGCACGCGCTTGAGCAGATTCTTGATGACTTGTTCTTCGTGATTGCCCGACGCGGTGTTGACCCAGCCGTCGCCGTTTTCGAGCTCATAGCCCTTGTGGATCAGCAGGGTCACGTCGCCGCCGTCGTCGACGACCAGCTGCGGGCCGAGGTGCTTGTCGGTGCCGTTGCCCGGGAAGGTCAGCGCTTCGAGCGTGCAGTCCCAATACTCTTCCAGCGACTCGCCCTTCCAGGCGAACACCGGGGTGCCGCTGGCGGCGATCGCCGCGGCGGCGTGGTCCTGGGTCGAGAAGATGTTGCACGAGGCCCAGCGCACGTCGGCGCCGAGGTCGCGCAGGGTCTCGATCAGCACCGCGGTCTGGATGGTCATGTGCAGCGAGCCGGTCACGCGCACGCCCTTGAGCGATTGGGCGACGGCGTACTTCTTGCGGATCGACATCAGGCCCGGCATTTCGTGCTCGGCGATGTCGATTTCCTTGCGGCCCCAGTCGGCCAGGGTGATGTCGGCGACCTTGTAATCGCCTTCGGTCGAGAAGGTCTTGGGTACTGCGTTCATTGGATGTCGCTCCAGTTCTTTGGGGAGCCGGCGGATGCCGGGGTCCGGCGAGTCGTTGGACTCAAACCGGGCGCCGTTGGGACCTGCGCCTCGCCGAGCCTGGCCGTGGCGTTCACGGTCGCAGCGCCCCTCGACGGGCTGAGCGCGCAGTATATCGCGGCGCCGATGACCGCCGCACGGCACGCCGTCGCGCCGTGCAGGTCCGGGCCGAATCGGCCTGAACCGGCGTTCATCGCGCCATGTCGGACGGCATCGGCATGGCCACCGGCCCGAATGGCATAGGCTGGTCGCCGCGCGCGCGGGCTAAGCTCGGGCGGGGCAGCGCCGGGCCGGCCCCGTCGGCGTGAACACGCCGCGCCGGTCCCGCGATTGCGACGTTCATTTCCCTGAGGACCACATTCGATGACATCCGCCGCGACGACCCGTCACCCGACCCGTTGCACGCCGCCACGCACGCCCAGCCTGCTCGTGCTGGGGCTGCTGCTGGCCCTGGGCCTGACCCAGCCGGCCGCGGCCGCGCAGGCGGCCAGGAACGCCGCGCCGGCCGCAGCCAAGCCGCAGGCCGACGGCTACCAACTGCCGCCCAAGCCCTTGCAGGCCATCGTCGATGCGCCGCGCCCGCCGCAGATGTTCCTCAGCCCCCGTCGCGACCGCGTGGCGCTGGTGCAGACGCCGTCGCTGCCGGGCATCGCGCTGGTCGCGCAGCCGGAGTTGAAACTCGCCGGCCTGCGCATCCATCCGCGGGTGCGCGCGCAGAGCCGCTTCAGTTTCGGCAGCCAGTTGAGCCTGCTCGACACCGGCACCGGCAAGAGCATCGAGATCGAAGGCCTGCCGTCGCCGCTGTCGCTGGCGACCTTGCAGTGGTCGCCCGACCAGCGCTGGATCGCGTTCAACCGCATCGACACGGCCAGCGCGGCCAACGAGCTGTGGCTGATCGAACTGGAGACGCGTCACGCGCGCAAGCTGGTGTCCGGCCTCAACACGGTCGGCGCCGGTTACCAGTGGATGCCCGACAGCCGCCGCCTGCTGGTGCAGCTGCAGCCCGAAGGTCAGGGCGAGGTGCCGCCGAGCGACGCCACTCCGACCGGCCCGGCCGCGCAGGAAACCCAGGCCAGCGCCACCGTGCGCCAGATCCGCACCTACCAGGACCTGCTGCGCAACGAGAACGACGCGCGCCTGTTCGAGTACTACCTGCGCTCGCAGCTGGCCACCGTCGATCTGACCGGCCAGGTCGCCAAGGCCGGATTGCCGGCGTTGTACGTCGAAGTCGAGCCGTCGCCGGACGGCCGTCATCTGCTGGCGACCACGCTGGAGCGTCCGTTCTCGTACCAGGTGCCGGCGTCGCGGTTCGCGCACCGCATCGAGGTGCTGACGCCGGACGGCAAGTTCGAGTATGAAATCGCGCGGCTGCCCTTGGTCGAAGGCCTGCCGACCGGCAACGACGCGGTGCCCACCGGCGTGCGCGATATCGCCTGGCGCAGCGACGTGCCGGCGACCCTGGTCTGGGCCGAAGCGCAGGACGGCGGCGACCCGGCCCGCGCGGTCGACATCCGCGACGCGGTGCTGATGCAGGCCGCGCCGTTCGACAAGCCGCCGCAGACCTTGGCGCGGCTGTCCTATCGCTTCGAGGGCGCGCGCTGGGGCCGCGACGATCTGGCCCTGATCGAGGAGTCGTGGTGGAAGACGCGCCAGGTCCGGCAATGGCGCATCGCGCCCGATCATGGCGACCGCGTGCCCGAGTTGATCTTCGAGGGCAGCAGCGAAGACCGCTACAACGATCCGGGCGAGCCGCTGATGCAGCGCGACGACAACGGCCGCGAACGCCTGCTGACCTCCAGCGACGGCGCCAGCTTGTACTACAGCGGCGAAGGCGCCTCGGCCGAAGGCGACCGGCCCTTCCTCGACCGTTTCGACCTGGCCGGCAAGCAGCGCACCCGCCTGTTCCATTCGCAGGCGCCGTACTACGAGAAACCGTTCGCGTTGCTCGACGCCGACGCCAAGCGCCTGCTCACCACGCGCGAATCGCCGACCCAGCCGAGCAACCTGACCTTGCGCGACCTGTCCGCGGCCGATGCCGCGCCGCAGGCGCTCACGCATTTCCCGCATCCCACGCCGCAGCTCAAGGACATCAAGAAAGAACAGATCCGCTACAAGCGCGCCGACGGCGTCGAGCTGACCGCGAACCTGTACCTGCCGGCTGGTTATGACGCCAAGCGCGACGGGCCGCTGCCGATGCTGATGTACGCGTATCCGGCCGAGTTCAAATCGGCCAGCGCGGCCAGCCAGGTCAACGATTCGCCGTACCGCTTCAACGCGGTGAGCTATTGGGGCCCGCTGCCGTACCTGGCGATGGGCTATGCGGTGCTCGACAACCCGTCGATGCCGATCGTCGGCGAAGGCGACCGCGAACCCAACGACAGCTACATCGAGCAGCTCACCGCCAGCGCCCAGGCCGCGGTCGACGAAGTGGTGCGGCGCGGCGTCGCCGACCGCAACCGCATCGCGATCAGCGGCCATTCCTACGGCGCATTCATGACCGCGAACCTGCTCGCCCATACCCGTTTGTTCAAGGCCGGCATCGCCCGCAGCGGCGCCTACAACCGCACCTTGACCCCGTTCGGTTTCCAGGCCGAAGAACGCAACTACTGGCAGGCGCAATCCACCTACGAGGCGATGTCGCCGTTCAACTTCGCCGACAAGATCAAGGACCCGCTGCTGCTGATCCACGGCGAGCAGGACAACAACTCCGGCACCTTCCCGATCCAGAGCGAACGCATGTACGCCGCGATCAAGGGCCTGGGCGGCCACGCCCGGCTGGTGATGCTGCCGAACGAAAGCCACGCCTACCGCGCGCGCGAATCGATCATGCAGATGATGGCCGAGACCAATCGGTGGTTGGAGTTGTATGTGAAGAATGCCAAGCCCGACGCGCCGGTTTCAGGCAAGGCCCCGGCCAAGTCCGCGGCAAAATAAACCGATGAGTCGGTGAGGTAAGCCGGCGCCGCAGATGAGTAGGTCGACAACGGGGCGCGTGCGCCCCGTTGTCATTTCAGTGTGTGCATCCGAGCGACTCGCGGACCGTACTCGCAAGCACTCCTGCCGGATCAATTCGCGTCGCGCGAACGTCCGCGCCAGAGACGGCGAGCGACCGCGATGGTTCCGGTCACAGCGCCGATGACGATCAACAACCAGCCGATCGGAATCAGACCGAACGGTTCGTGCAACATGCCTTGCGCATCGATCGTCGAGCCGATCAGGTTGAATGCGAGCAGGCAGGCGCCACCGAGGGCGAGGAACGCGAGCGACAAGGTGGGCAGCGGGCTGATTCTGGTCATGGTCGGTTCCTGCAGTGAGTTGCGCTGAATTGCGGTCGAATGTGATCGATTGGTTTGAAGGCGGGCTTCAGCCGGTTGATGCAGCGGCCTGAGGTCTTTTGTGGGAGGGGCTTCAGCCCGATGCTCTTGTCTCAGATTGCCAAGCAGATGGTTCAAGCGCGACCGATCGACACCGCTATCCGAGCCGAAAGCGTCGGGGCTGAAGCCCCTCCCACAAAAGACTCCGGACCTCGCCAAGGTCGTGGCTTCTTGGGATGGATGCAGGTTGCTCGGCGCGTGTGGGCTAGCGATGAAGTGGACGTGAGGTGGGGCGTCGCGTGGATCGGTCGTTGGGCTGGATGAATGTCGAGACCGCATTCGCACACTGGGAGTCCGCCGGTCGCACCTGTCGTAGTCGCGATGCTATAAACGCCGCCGACAACCAACGGAGTGGACCATGTCGCATGCAGTACCCAGCAGACTTTTAACTCTCGCCGTGCTCGTCGCCGCCTTGTGCGCATGCGGGCGCGACGGCGGCGCCTCCGCTTCGGCGGACCCGTCAGGTGCCGCGTCGGCACCGGCCGCGACGGCGGATACGGCGTCGGCGAACGCGACAACGCCAACCGCCAACGCCGCGCCACTGACCGCTGGCGATCGCGAGTTCCCGGTCATCCCCACCATCGTCGTGCCCGACATCCTCGGCGTGACGCCGGCGCAGCGCGCGCTGGAAAGCTCGATGCAGGACCTGATCAATCCGATCGAGGGCGTCACCATCAAGCCCGCCCGCTGCGGCGATGGCGGCGCGTTGATCAACGACGCGGGCCTCACCCACCTCGACGCCCAAGGCAATCTGTCCCGCAACGACGGCAAGGGCACCTTCAATCTGAGCGCCGACGGCAGCGGTTCGGCCAATTACCAAGGCGGGTTGATCACGGTCAACGCCGACGGTTCGGGTTCGATCAACACCGGCGGCGATGAGGACGATGAGGACGAGGGCGAGAAAGCCGTCATCAGCGTCAACGCCGACGGTTCGGGCAGTTACACCGGTCGCGGCGACACCATCCACCTGGACGGCAAGGGCGGCGGCAGTTGGAACGGCGAGATGGGCCTGATCACCTATAACGGCGACGGCTCGGGCAGCTGGAACGGGCCGCAGGGCCTGATCACCATCAACGCCGACGGCTCGGGCACCTGGAACGGCCCGGACGGGTTGGTGCGCAACGACGGCAAGGGCCGCGGCACGGTCGGCACGCCGCCGCGCGAGATGGCGATGGCGCCGATCCCGAAGCTCGCGCCGGCCGGCCGTTTCCCGCTGTTGAACAAGTTCGTCGTGCCCGGCGCGCCGTGCGGCGTGCTGATCACGCTCAACGACAAGGTGCTGTTCGATTTCGACAAGTCCGACATCCGCCCGGACGCGGCGCAGGTGCTCGACACGCTGGCCGAAGCACTGGCCAAGATCGAGGCCAAGGGCATGCAGATCCGCGGCCATACCGACGCCAAGGGCAGCGACGACTACAACCTGTCGCTGTCCGATCGCCGCGCGCAGTCGGTGGTGGCGGCGTTGCGGCAGCGCGGCGCGGCGAAGGACGCCGACGCGCGCGGGTTCGGCGAGTCGCAGCCGGTCGCGCCGAACGAGGTCGACGGCCGCGACAATCCGTCCGGCCGCCAGCTCAATCGGCGGGTGGAGATCTACGTCAAGACCTGAACGCTTCGCCGCGCCGACGGATGCCGGCGATGCGACGCAAAAAAAACGGAGCGCCGAGGCGCTCCGTTTTTATTACTGCGATAGCGGTTGCGCGGGCGGCTTACTTCTTCAGCCCGGCGTCCTTGCGCAGTTCGTCGGCCTTGTCAGTCTTTTCCCACGAGAACGCGGTCGCGGTCTGCTTCTTGCCGGCGCCGTCGACGTAGGTCACTTCCTTCGGCTTGCGGCCGAAGTGGCCGTAGGCGGCGGTCAGCTGGTACACCGGGTGGATCAGGTCGAGCATCTTGACGATGCCGTACGGGCGCAGGTCGAAGTGCTTGCGGATCAGCTTCTCGATCTTGTCGTCGCTGATCTTGCCGGTGCCGAAGGTGGTGACCGAGATCGAGGTCGGCTCGGCCACGCCGATCGCGTAAGAGACCTGCACTTCGCAGCGGTCGGCCAGGCCGGCGGCGACGATGTTCTTGGCCACGTAGCGCGCGGCGTAGGCGGCCGAACGGTCGACCTTGGACGGGTCCTTGCCGGAGAACGCGCCGCCGCCGTGACGGGCCATGCCGCCGTAGCTGTCGACGATGATCTTGCGGCCGGTCAGGCCGCAGTCGCCGACCGGGCCGCCGATCACGAAGATGCCGGTCGGGTTGATGTGGACCTTGTTCTTCGGCAGCTTTTCCAGCCACGCCTTCGGCAGCACCGGCTTGAGGATGTGCTCGTACACGCCTTCGATCAGGTCTTTCTGCTTGATGCCCGGGTCGTGCTGGGTCGACAGCACTACCGCGTCCAGGCCGAGCACCTTGTGCTCGTTGTCGTAGCGCAGGGTGACCTGCGACTTGGCGTCCGGACGCAGCCACGGCAGCTTGGAATTCTTCTGCTTGCGGATCTTGGCCTGCTGCTCGACCAGACGGTGCGAGTAGTAGATCGGCGCCGGCATGTATTCCGGGGCTTCGTTGCAGGCGTAGCCGAACATCAGGCCCTGGTCGCCCGCGCCTTGTTCTTCGGGCTTCTTGCGGTCGACGCCGGCGGCGATGTCGGGCGACTGCTTGCCGAGCATGTTGATGATCGCGCAGGTGTGGCCGTCGAAACCGACATTCGAATTGTTGTAGCCGATGTCGTTGATGACCTTGCGCGCCAGGCCTTCGATGTCGACCCAGGCGCTGGTGGTCACTTCGCCGGCGACGATGGCCGCGCCGGTCTTGACCAGGGTTTCGCAGGCCACGCGCGCGCGCTTGTCCTGAGCGAGGATGGCATCGAGCACCGCATCGGAAATCTGGTCGGCGATCTTGTCCGGATGGCCTTCGGACACGGACTCGGAAGTGAACAGGTAGCTCGACATCGGGCGGATATCCTTCGATTCGGATAAAAAGATGGCCGCATAGGATACAGCCTCGGCCGGGAGCGCGCATTGTGCCGTGCCCGGGGGTTGTCCGGGCGTTAAGCGGCCCCTGAACGCCTGTTGTCCGCCCGGCCTTTGGGCGGGCGCGGGGCCGGGGCGAGCGTGGGACCCTATTGCGGCATGCCAGGACGGCGCGGATTTCATGTCGTTCAGGTGCGCAAAACAGGCCGGGTCGGCGCTGTCATGCGACTGACCCGAAACCGCCATGTGGCTGTCGCCGCGCCGGCCCAGGCTGCGCGGCATACCGCCGCCCCTCAGATGCGACGATCCCGATGCTGCAATTCGAACGCCGACTGGAAGAACGTTTTCCGCAATGGTTCCGTGGCCGCCGCGCCGCGCTGGCCCGGCCGTTGATCCGGACCATCGGGCGTTGGTCGAAATTCGACCACATCGACCAGTTCCTGGCCGAAACCAGCCACCTGCGCGATTTCGATTTCGTCAGCGCGTCGCTGGATTTCGTCCAGGCGCGCTATCTGCTCGATTCGGCCGAGCTGCAGCGCATTCCGCGCAGCGGCCGGCTGCTGATCGTGGCCAACCATCCCTCCGGCGCGGTCGACGCGCTGGCCCTGCTCGACGCGGTCGGGCGGGTGCGGCGCGACGTCAAGATCATCGCCAACGACCTGCTGCTGGCCCTGGACGGGCTGACCGGGCTGCTGCTGCCGATCCGCATCCTCGGCGGCCGGCCGAGCGCGGAGAGCCTGCACGCGATCGAGGCGGCGTTGAACGAGGAGCAGTGCGTGATCGTGTTCCCGGCCGGTGAAGTCGCCCGCCTGGGCCTGCGCGGAGTCACCGACGGGCGCTGGCAGCGCGGCTTCCTGCGCTTCGCCCGGCGCACCAACGCGCCGGTGCTGCCGGTGCGGATCGAGGCGCGCAATTCGGCGCTGTTCTACGGCGCCTCGGCGCTGTTCAAGCCGGCCGGCACGGCCTTGCTGGCGCGCGAGATGTTCGCCCGCCGCGCCCGCCGCATCGCCCTGCGCATCGGCCGCCCGCTGCATCTGCCCGCCGACGGCAACCCGAACCAGTTGCTGCGCGAGGTGCGGCGCGAACTGCACGCGATCGGCACCCCGCGCGAACGCGCCGCGCCGGTCGGGCCCGAGCCGCTGATCGAGCCGGTCGATCCGGTCCAGGTGCGCGCGGGCGTGGACGCGCTGGAATCGCTGGGCCAGACCCTCGACGGCAAGCAGATCCGGGTCGGCACCCTGCGTGCGGGTTCGCCGCTGCTGCGCGAAATCGGCCGCCTGCGCGAGCTGACCTTCCGCGCCGTCGGCGAGGGCACCGGCCAGCGCCTGGACGTGGACATCTACGACAGCTGGTACGAACACATCGTGCTGTGGGACGAGGCCGAGGCGAAGATCGCCGGCGCCTACCGCATCGCGCGCGGCAGCCGGGTGCTGGCCGAACGCGGCCTGGCCGGTTTGTACACCGCGTCCTTGTTCCGCTACGCCGACGATGCGGTGCCGCGCCTGGCCCAGGGCATGGAACTGGGCCGCAGCTTCGTCGCGCCCGAATACTGGAACAGCCGCAGCATCGATTACCTGTGGCAGGGCATCGGCGCCTATCTGATGCGGCATCCGAGCGTGCGTTACCTGTTCGGGCCGGTGTCGATCAGCGCCGCGCTGCCGCCGGACGCGCGCGAGCAGATCGTGGCCTATTACGCGCGCTACTACGGCCAGCTGGAATCCGAAGCGTTCTCCAAGCAGCCGTTCGTGTATCGCCAGGCGCCGCCGCAGTTCGACGAACTCGATGCCGCCACTGCCTTCCGCGTGCTCAAGAACAACCTCGACGCGCTCGGCACCAGCGTGCCGATGCTCTACAAGCAGTACACCGACCTGTGCGAACCCGGCGGCGCGCGCTTCCTCGCGTTCGGCGTCGACCCGGCGTTCAGCGATTCGGTCGATGGCCTGATCGAAGTCGACCTGCAGCGCCTGCGCCCGAAGAAGCGCGAGCGCTACCTCGGCGCATCGCCGTCGCGCGCCGAAGCGGGCGCGACGAGCCACGCGCAAGCGGACGCCGCCCCCGACACCTGACCCCGTCGCCCAGCGAGAACGTGTCATGAGCCCAGCATCGATCACGCCCTTGCCGATACGCCGCCGCGCGGTATTCGTGTCCGATGTGCATCTGGGGGCCAAGCACTGCCATGCGGCGGAACTGGCCGATTTCCTGGGCCATCTGCGCTGTGATCGCTTGTACCTGGTCGGCGACATCGTCGACCTGTGGTGGATGTCGCAGCGGCGCGCGAGCTGGGGCGCGGCGCAGTACCGGGTGGTCGAGGCGCTGCACGCGCTGGCCCGCGCCGGTACCGAGTTGATCTACGTGCCCGGCAATCACGATCGTTCGGTACGCCGCTTCTGCGGTCTGGCGCTGCCACGCATGCAGGTGCGCCGGCGCGCGATCCACCTGACCGCCGACGGCCGCCGCTTGTTGGTCACCCACGGCGACGACTACGACACGGTGACCCAGTTCGGCGGCATGCAGGAGAAATTCGGCGACTGGCTGTACGAACGCATCCTCACCGGCAACCAGCTCACCAACCGGGTGCGGCGCCGCTTCGGCCTGCGCTACTGGTCGCTGGCGGATTTCCTCAAGCGCCGCAGCGGCGCGGCCGAGCGCTACATCTCGCGTTTCGTCCAGGCCGGCTTGAACGACGCGCGCCAGCGCGGGCTGGACGGCATCGTCTGCGGCCATATCCACCGCGCGGCCTTGTTCGAACGCGACGGCTGCATCTATGCCAACGACGGCGACTGGGTGGAAAGCCTGACCGCGCTGGCTGAAGATCCCGACGGCACGCTGCGGCTGCTGGCGCATACCGGCGAGACCTTGGCCGTGTTGCCGGCGCGCGCGCCTCGGTTGGCGGCGCAGGAAGCGTTGCCGCACGCGGCTTGATACGGGGCGGGCGGCCCTCATCCGCCCTGTCGGGCACCTTCTCCCGCAAGCGGGAGAAGGCAGCGGCGATGCCTCTCGCACCTTCTCGGCCTTCTCCGCCTTACCCAAGCACGGAACACCACGGCTTCTGGCTCCCTCTCCCGCTTGCGGGAGAGGGCTGGGGTGAGGGCCGCCGCGCGTTCGCCGCGATCACCCTTCAGCAATCGCCCGTCGCAACGCCGCCTTCGCCAACAACCGCGTCGAATCCAACGTAGGCAACGCCGAATTCTCATCGCCGATGATCAGCGGAATCTCGGTACACCCCAGCACCACCGCATCGCAGCCGCGCGCCTTGAGCCCTTCGATGACCTGCTGGAAATACGCCACCGTCGACGGCTTGAACACCCCGTACACCAGCTCGTCCATGATCAGCCGGCCGATCGCCGCGCGCTGCTGCGCGTCGGGCCGCACGAACTCCAGCCCCAGCGCGCCGAGCTTGTCGGGATAGACCTCGCTCTCGACCAGCCACTGCGTGCCGGTCAGGCCGATCCGGCGGAAGCCGCGTTCGACCGCGCTGCGCGCGACCACGTCGGCGATGTGCAGCCACGGCAGCGGCGAGCGCGGCAGCACGTAGTCCATCGCCTGATGGATGGTGTTGTCGGGACAGATCAGGAACTGCGCGCCGGCGCTGGCGAGCTTGTGCGCCGAAGACAGCATCAACTCGCCGACACCGTCGATATCGCCGCGATCCAGGCAGGCCACATAGTCGGCCAGCGAATGGGTATGCAGCGCGATCTGCGGATGCGCATGCGGGCCGAGCAGGGCCGCGCCTTCGCTGCAGATCGTCCGATAGCACAGCGCGGCGCCTTCGGCCGAACAGGCGACGATGCCGATGGACGCTGGTTTGGGCATGGGAACTCCTGAGCGGACGCAATGGACATCGCTATATTGCCGAAGCCGCTGTAGGAGCGGCGCAAGCCGCGACCGCGGCATCAGGCTTGCGTCGTTGGTGTGAGGTCGCGGTCGCGGCTCACGCCGCTCCTACACGGAGCCCGCGCCAACAATCGCCGCGGGAAAACGAAAAACAAACGCCCGCCTTTTGCCGTATCGGTAGCATTCGCGGATGGATTCACTGACCCAGATCGTGCTCGGCGCCGCACTGAGCGCCGCCATCGCCCCTGCCAAACACCGCCGCGCGGCCCTGCTTGCGGGCGCGGCGCTGGGCACCTTGCCCGACCTCGACGTGATCCCGGTCAACCTGTTCACCGACGATCCGGTCGCGCGCATGACCTGGCATCGCAGCCTGAGCCATTCGCTGCTGGTGCTGCCGTTCGTGGCCTGGGCGATCTGGGGCTGGTGCCGCGCGCGCGGCGGGCGCGTGGCCGAATCGCCGAAGCGTTGGTTCTGGGCGATGCAGGCCGCGCTGCTGACCCATCCGCTGCTCGACGCGTTCACCGTCTACGGCACCCAGTTGCTGTGGCCGCTGCCGATGAAGCCGATGATGTGGTCGAGCGTGTTCATCATCGATCCGCTGTACACGATCTGGCTGCTGATCGCCTGCGTGATCGCCTGGTTCTGGCACGAACGCCGCCTGGCGCAGCCGGCCTTGCTGGTCGGGCTGGGCCTGAGTTCGCTGTACCTGGGCGGTTCGCTGTGGGCCAAGCATCGGGTCGAACGCGATGCCGCGCCGGCACTGGCCAAGCTCGGCCTGGAAAACGCGCCGCGTTTCTCGGTGCCCACGCCGTTCAACACCCTGCTGTGGCGCGTGGTGGCGATGACGCCGGACGGTTTCGTCGAAGGCGAACGCTCGCTGGCCGCCGATCGCGGGCCGATGCAGTTTCGTCACTACCGTTCCGACATTCCCGCCTTCACCCAGGTCAACGGCTACCCGGCGGTGCATCGCCTGCAATGGTTCAACCACGGCTTCATGAAGGCCGAACAGCAAGACGGGCGACTGCTGCTGAGCGACCTGCGCATGGGCGCCGAACCCGATTACACCTTCCGCTTCGCCGTGGCCGAACGCGACGGCGAGAACTGGCGCGAGATCGAACCCGAACAACTGCAGTGGTCGGCGGACGTGAAGCAGGCGCTGCCGGCGATGTGGGCGCGGATCTGGAACGAGCCGGCGATCCTTGCCGATGCCGATGCGGACGTGCATTCGCTGCAGCGGGCGACGGCGATGCGCGCGCAGGTACACAGCGATACGCTGAAATAGGCGTTCGGACGCGACCGATCCGCGCTGCGGTGCAGTGGGTGCGTCGCGGTACCAAGCCGTGAACGCGTCATCGGCGGATCGGACGTTGCATAATTCTCGGCGGCGTCGCCCGCCACCACGCCCTGCCTGCGCGGCGACGAACCGCCGCGGCGCGGCCTGTCAGATCATCCGAGGTACACCATGCATCACCTTCCGCAGCGGCTCGGCCTGGCCATGTGCGTGCTGCTCGCGCTCGCCGTCACCGGCTGCGCCACCTTCGCCCGCGGCTCCACCCAGTCGCTGACCATCGACAGCCTGCCCGGCGGCGCGACCGTGTCGCTGTCCAACGGCGAACGCTGCTCGACCGCCCTGCACGCTCAAGCTCAAGCGCAAGTACCCGGTCGCGGTCGAATTGTGCAAACCCGGTTACCGCCAGGCCCTGGCCCAGGTGCGCAGCCAGGTGGGCGGCGCGGGCGCGGCCGGCCTGGCCGGCAACATGCTGATCGGCGGGCTGATCGGGGCGGGCGTGGACGCGGCCAGCGGCGCGGCCAAGGACCTGAATCCCAACGTGGTCGCCGTGTTGCTGCTCGAAGAAGCGCCCGGCTGCACCGTGCCGAAATTTCCGCTGGTGCCCGAGCACGGGCAGACGCCGGAAGATTACGCGCAGCAAAAGAGCAAGCGTAAGAAATAGCGCGCGGCGTTATTGCGGCGCGAGACCGATCGGGCGACCGCCGCAAGCTCGCAGGCGTCCGCCGGCCCGGCGCTCCTCAGCCCGCATCGTCCTTCGGCTGAGCGCGATACCGCCGTTCGATCCGCTCCAGATTGCGATACACGCGTTCGCTATCGTCGGGGAAATGCCCGCAGTACGCCGCTCCCGCCAGCTTGAACAGCTCGATGGCATCGTCCATGGGCACGACGGATTCGATATTGCTGAAAAACAAGGTGACGCCCTGGAACTGCGAGGGATCGTCGAAGTCGTTTCCATCGCCAGATGCAGATACTCGTGGACACCGCATCCGTAACCGGTGGACAGCTCATACAGCAAGGCCGGGAAACCGATGATCTTGTTGCGCTCGAATTCGCCGAGAATGTAGAACAGATAGTCGCCGCCGTCGCCTTTGGCGAGGAATCGCGGTTCCAGGCCGTCCAGCCATGATGGCGGTTGTGTCCGAGTGTCCATGGCATCGTTTCTCGATAGTTCCTGCCTTGCGGGCAGCGTCCGGCCATGCGCGGGGGATCAGGCCGCGGCCGACAGTTCCGGTGTCACCCCGGCGATCAAGGCATCGAAATAATCGCGCGTCAGCTGCAATTGCAACTGCGCCGAATCGGCGCGGTTGACCACTGCGCGAAATGCGATGTTTTCCGGCCGATCCTTTGCGTACCAGCCCAGATGCTTGCGCGCGATGCGCACGCCGGCGACTTCGCCGTAGAACGCGTGCAGGTGTTCGAGGTGGCCGAGCAGGATGTCGCGCACTTCGCGCAGCGACGGCGGCGGCAGTTCCTCGCCGTGTTCCAGGTAGTGGGCGATCTCGCGGAAGATCCACGGCCGCCCCTGCGCGGCGCGGCCGACCATGACCGCGTCGCAACCGGTATGCGCGAGCACGAGCGCGGCCTTGCGCGGCGAATCGATGTCGCCGTTGGCGATCACCGGGATCGACAGCTCGGCCTTGATCGCGGCGATGGTGTCGTATTCGGCCTGGCCGGTGTATTGCTGGTCGCGGGTGCGGCCGTGCACCGCGAGCGAGGCGATACCGGCGTCCTGGGCGATGCGCGCGATGCTCGGCGCGTTGCGCTGGTCGTGGTCCCAGCCGGTGCGGATCTTGAGCGTGACCGGCACGTCGACCGCCTTGACCACCGCCTCGACGATGCGCGCGACCAGGCTTTCGTCGCGCATCAGCGCCGAACCGGCCCAGGCGTTGCAGACCTTCTTGGCCGGGCAGCCCATGTTGATGTCGATCAGCTGGGCGCCGTGGTCGACGTTGTAGCGCGCGGCCTCGGCCATGATCTGCGGCACGGTGCCGGCGATCTGCACGCTGATCGGGTCGGGCTCGCCGTCGTGGTCCATGCGATGGCGCGACTTGGCGGTGTTCCAAAAGCGCGGGTCGCTGGTGGTCATCTCCGACACGCACAGGCCCGCGCCCAGGCGCTTGGCCAGCACGCGGAAGGGTTTGTCGGTGACCCCGGCCATGGGCGCGAGGATCACGCGCGGGGCGATGGAGTGGGGGCCGATGCGCATGGCGCTAGTGTAAGCCACGCGACGCCGGGCGCCCGGAGCGGGGCGCGGGCCGGATCGGCGACCGGGTCCGCGGGTGCGGGTTCGAGGCGGTGAGTTCGAGACAGCGCCATCAGATCGGCTGACAGCCGTCCGGCACGGCTTGGACCCATGCAAACGATCGTGGCCGCGCGATTCCGCGCGGCCACGGCCCAGGCCGGCCCCTGCGGGCCGACTTTGGGTGATCGCTCAGCCGCCGCTGTTGTCTTCGATGGTCGTGGTGGGGCCGTTCTGCTTGACCGAGGTGATCCCGTTCTCGCGCGCCGCGTCGCTGTTGTACAGCTCGCTGGTGCCGATGACCTGGTGGTTGGCGGCTTTCAGCACGAAATACGGCTTGTTGTTGGACGCCAGCTTGCGCTCGTAGCGCGCATCGATCGGGCTGTTGGTCTGCACCGAGTGGATGCCGTTCAAGGCCGAGGCGTGAGTGGTGTAGCTCTCGCTGCTCAGAATGGTTTCGCCGTTGCCGGCCTTGAGCACGAAGTGGTACTGACCGTTGCTCTGCTTGCTGATGACGTACTTGCCTGACATGTTCGTTCCCTCGTTGAGCCGCCCGTGGCGGACGTGTGACTTCCGGTTACACGTCCATAGAACGTGCTTGTGAAGCCGGACCGGTCGGACGGGGATGTTTCAGGAATGAACGGTTTGCGTATCGTTCAATGGCCTTTGGGCCGCAGAACCCCGATTTCGCCGAGCCAGTTCTCGACCAGCGAAGGCCACGCCGCGACGACCGGGTGTTCCATGCGCCTCAAGCCGAAGGCATGGCCGCCCTTGGCGAACAGATGGACTTCCGCCTGGACGCCGGCCGCATCGAGCGCGCGCGCATACACCGTGCTGTTGCAGATTTCGTCGACCGGGTCATCCCATGCCTGCAGCAGGAACGTGGGCGGTGTTCGCCGGCTGACGCGTATGCCGGGGTCCAGGCTCGCGCCGGAGCGACACAGGTGGCCGGGATAGAACGCAATGGCGAAGTCCGGGCGGCTGCTGATCGTGTCGATCGCATCCACCGGCGTGTAGGCCGGTTCGAAAATATTGCTCGTCTGCACGACCAGATAGCCGCCCGCCGAGAAACCCATGGCGCCGATCTTGTTCGGATCGACGCCCAGTTCGCCCGCCCTGGCGCGAACCAGCCTGATGGTCCTTTGCGCGTCCTGAAGCGCGCGGGGGATCTTGGGCGTGACAGCGCATTGGCACTCGCTGTCCCAATGATGGTTGCTTTTGGGAACGCGGTACTTCGACAAGATGCAGGTGATTCCTTTCGAGGCGATCCATCCGCAGATCTCGGTGCCTTGCTTGGTGACCACGACCGCTTTGAACCCGCCGCCGGGAAATACAACGATCGCCACGCCGGTGTTCTCGCCTTGCGGTGGGAACACGGTCATCGTCGGAGCGGCGACGTCCCAGGCCGCCTCGGACGTGCGTCCTTCCAGCGCGTCGGGTGTTTGCGCGATTTCAATTCGTTCCGGGCCTTGAACGACGCCCTGCATGTCCGGCGCACCGTCAGGCCAGATCGCGGTTTGCTTCAAGCCGCGCGGCGGCTGCCAGATGCCCTTGACCCAGGTGTTGGGTGTCTGCGCGGGTTTCGCCGATGGTGGTGCCGGGATGGGTTCGGCCTCGGGCGCTCGCGCCACGGCGATTGCGGCAATTGCGTTCGACCACCCCAGGATGCACGCGAGCAGCAGGCAGGTTCGGCCCAGTGACGATGGTGCGCGTCGGACTTGCGGTGCGATAGAGTCCATGCTGGAAAGCCCCGTTTGGCGGAGATTTCGATTCTGGTGTCCGCGCCGAAGCGCGAGTAGCGACGATTTCTTTTGCTTGCCTCAATCAAATCTTGCAGCGGCTGCTGGTGTTGCGTAGGAAGAGCGCTGGCGGCTCGGTCCCTGTGCCTTCGGTTCGGATGGCGGCATTGTCCGTGGCGCTTTTCTCATCTGAGAGGAAAGCATCGGGGCTGAAGCCCCTCCCACAAAAGACTTCGCGGCATCGGTATTGGGATCGACGCAGACGGTGGCGTCGATCAACGTCCGCGTCGTCGCCGCCAGAACAGGAAGCCGGTGATCAGCAGGAACGCCGGCACCAGGCCGGTCAACGCGATCGCGATCTGCCACGCGCGTCCGCCGACGAAGCCGCCGTGCAGCGGATAGATCGCATCGAAGCTGCGCGAGCCGCGGCCTTGCGCGGTCGCGTCCTGGGCGCCGATCGCCACGCCGCGGTACGGATCGATCCAGACCTGGCTGCGCCCGACCGGATGCCATTCGGCCGGCATGCGCGCGCGGATCGAGACCAGGCCGCTGCCGGACTTGGGCAGGCCGATGCGGCGCAGCTGCGCGCCGGCCAAGGCGCCGCCCGGCGCGACCGCGCTGTCGGCCGCGCGCAGCACCGCGTCCCAGTCGGTCGGCTGATCGCTGGCGGCGAGTTTCGGCGGCTTGGCCGGCTTGCCGTCGCCGAAGCTCGCGCGCAGTGCGTTGCGCGCGACCTCGTCGTAGACCATCGAGGTGCCGGTCAACGCCGCGAGCAAGGTCAGCGGCAGCAGCCACAGGCCCAGGCCGCGATGCCTGCTGAGCCAGCGTCGCGTCGGCGGCCCGCGGTACCACTTCAGGCTCGCCGCCAGCGCCGACCAGCGCGGCCACCACAGGTACAAACCGCTGAGCAGCATGAACACCGCGACGAGGCCGACCACGCCGAGCACCTGTTCGCCGGTCTTGCCCGACAACAGGTGGGTGTGCAGATCGCGCAGCCACAACACCGCGTCGTTGCCGGTGTTGCGGGTCAGCAGCAGTTCGCCGCTGGCCGGGTCGAAGTAACGCCGCTCGTTGTCGGGAAAATAGCCCTGCCACACCGGCAGCTGCGGCGTTGGCAGGTCCAGCGAACTCATGCCCTGCGTCTGCCACTGTCCGACGATGCGTTGCAGCGCCTGGCTGCGTTGCTGCGGAGTGATCGCGGCGTCGCGTTGCAGTTGCGGATACGCCCACAGCGCGAGTTCGCGCTGGAACGCGAGCACCGTGCCCGACAAGGCCACCAGCGCGAACGCGGTGCCTAGGCTCAGGCCCAGCCACAGGTGCAGCCACTGCAGGACCGCACGCGATCGTGATCGCGTGCGGGGCGGTGAATTCGCGGGGGCCTGGCGGTTGCTCATGGCTGGGCGTGGGCGGCGGTTGGTTTGGATGCGGTCGGGTTAAAAACGATGCGACCAGCTCGCGCTGAACACCCGGCCGCGTCCGGACACGTAGGTGTCGTTGCGCGGCGTGCTCTGCGAGTAGTAGGTGATGTACTGCTCGTCGAACAGATTCTCCACGCCCAGGTTCAACTGCCCCAGCGGCAGCGTGAAGCGCGCTTGCAGGTCGACGGTGGTGTAGCCGTCGGTGCTGGCCACGCGCACGCCGCGCAGATCGAAATCGCGATCGAGCGCGCGGCTGCCCTGCAGGCGGGTCGACACGGTGTCGTTCCAGGTCTGGTCCCAGAACGCGGTGATGCGGTCGGGGCTGATGTTGATGCCCGGTAGGTCGCTGTCGACGCGATCGTCGCCGTCGCTGTCGTAGCGCCCGTTGGCCTGCGCGTAACCCACGCCGACCCGGCCTGCATCGGAGAACTGGAACGCGACGTTGCTCTCGATGCCGCGAATTTCGGTGCGCTCGCGCACGACGAAATAACTCTGGGTGTTGCGATCGAACGCCAGGCGCGAACCCAGGTCGGAATCGGACCAGTACGCGGCCAGGTGCGCGAGCCAGCGGCCGTTGTCGAAGTCCACGCCGATCTCGCGGTTATCCGACACCACCGGCGACAGGTCGACGAGTTGATCGACACGCTGGTTCGGCGTGGTGATGCCGCGCAGCACCCGGCCGATGTCGGCGACGGTGTAGCCCTCCGAGTACGAGGCGTAGAACTTCAGCGCGTCGGTCGCTTCGAACACGATGCCGTAATTGGGCAGGGTTTCGCGGGTCTTGGGCGAGCCACCCTCGACGAAGCGGCTGCCGCCGGCATTGGCCGGAATGGTGGTGAAATCGCCGACTTTCAGCGTGCCGCGCTCATGGCGCACGCCCGCGGTCAGCATCACCTTGTCGGCGACCCACCACTCGGCCTGCACGAACGGCGACCACGATTCGTACTGGGTTTGCGGCACCCACTTGAGCTGCGAGACCACCAGTTCCTGGTAGGTCTTGTCGCGGTTCCAGTCCAGGCCGCCGGTCACGCGCAGGCGCTGGTCGAACAGGTTGTCGCGCGACCAGCTGAACTTGCCGCCGGTCTTCTGCGACACGTTTTGCGACTGATCCCACCAGTGCAGGTCGCGGCCGTCGCGCCAGAAATCTTCCCAGTCGGTGGCGCCGTACAGACCCTTGAAGTCGACCCAGAACAACTGCGCGTTGAAGAAACCGCCGGCCAGTTGCTTGTCGGTGTAGTCCAGCACCAGCGAGGTCGAGCGGTTGCGCGCGCCTTCGCCTTCGCGGCTGCCGCGCGCGGAGGTCGCCAGCTTGCCGGTGCGGATGTCGCCGTTGACGGTGATGTAGTCGTTGTTGCCCTGCAGTTCGTAGCGGTTCGCGGTGAGTTGCAGGCGGCGGCGATCGTCGATGTTCCAGCCGGCCTTGGCGAAGAAGTTATGCGTGCGCGCGTCCATCAGGTCGCCCTGGATGTCGTTGACCGCGATCGCATCGCCGTTGCCGTCAAAGTACAGGCCCTCGCTGGCGTAGGACACGCCGCCGACGAAGTCGAACGCGCCGCGGCGGGTGCCGAACAGGTAGGACGCGCGATAGCCGGTGCCGTCGCTCTGGCTCGGCAGCGCGGTGCTGGCGCCGATGCTGAAGTCCTGGAAGGTCTCGCCGTCCTGGCGCGGCGCGCGCTTGGTGATGATGTTGATGATGCCGCCCGACGCACCCAGGCCTTGCAGCGCGTTGGCGCCGTGGATGACCTCGATGCGTTCGATCATCGCCGGATCGACGGTGTGGCCGTCGCGGCCGCCTTCGCGCAGCGGGGTGGACTGCGGCACGCCGTCGACCAGGTACAGCGGCTTGCGCCCGCGAAGGGTCTCGCCGCCGTTGGTCAGCTTCTGCCGCGAGGGCGAGAACGAGGGGATCAGGTTGGCCAGCACCTGCGAGATGTCCTGGGTCACCGCCAACTGCTGGTTGAGCTGCTCGCGGTCGATCACCGTGATCGTGTTGGCCAGCGCGGCCTCGGAATTGGGCGTGCGGCTGGTGCTGGCCGAGACGGTGACGCGGTCGATGTCTTTGGCGTCGGCTTCGGCGGCCTGGGCGACGGGCACGGCAAGCGCGGCCAGCAAGGCGCTGGCGAGGAGCGTGGAGCGGGGCATGGGGGCGGGGACCTGGAAACTGCGACAGGGTTGGCATGCTAATGCGAACCATTCTCAATTTAAAGGCCGGCGGATGGGTGGCGGTCGTCTTGGGAGCCGGGCAGGGCCCGGGGCAGGCGACGCGGGGCGGAAACGAGGACGAGCCGCTCGAATCCTTCTCCCGCGTGCGGGAGAAGGTGGTCCGAAGGACCGGATGAGGGTGCTTCGACTGCCCTCGGTACCCTCACCCCAACCCCTCTCCCGTAAGCGGGAGAGGGGCTTAGGCGGGGAAGCGCGCCCGCAAGTCGGCGTCGTTGGGCATCGCCGCGGCCGCGCCCGCGCGCTCGGTTGACAGGCCGGCGTAGCGGTTGGCATAGGCGACGTGTTCGCCGAAGGGCTGGTCGCCCGCGCGCGCCAGCGACGCGGCCAGGGCGCCGTTGAAGGCATCGCCCGCGCCGGTGGTGTCGACGGCCTGCACCGCCGCGGCCGCGACCCGGTAACAGGCCTGGGCGTCGCCGCGCAGCGCGCCGTCGGCGTGCGAGACGAAGCAGCCGGACTTGCCGAGGGTCACGATCACGCTGCCGTGCGGCAACAGCGCGCGGCAGTGCGCGTGCAATTGCGCATCGTCCAACGCAGCGAGAGTGTCGGGATCGAGTTCGCTGCCGGTGCGCCGGCGCAGTTGCGCGCAGAACTCGGTTTCGTTCGGCGTGATCGCATCGCTCAGCGCCCACAGCTGCGTGCTGACGACCGCATCGGCCGGGGCCGGGTTGAGCAGGGTCAGTGTGCCGGCTACGCGCGCCAGCGCGAACGCGGCGGCGGCCGATTCGACCGGCGTTTCCAATTGGGTGAGCACCACGTTCGCGGCACTGATCGCCGCGCGGTGTTCGTCGATGAACTGCGGCGACAGCTGCGCGTTCGCGCCCGGGCCGATCACGATGCTGTTGCGGCCGTCGGCGTCGACGTAGATGCCGGCGGTGCCGGTCGGCGCATCGCTTCGCAGCTCGCGCAGGTCGATGCCGTCGGCGCTTGCGAGCGCACGCGCTTGCTGACCACCGGCGTCGTCGCCCAGCGCGCACACGAACGCGGTCTGCGCGCCAGCGCGCGCCGCCGCGGTGGCCTGGTTGAAACCCTTGCCGCCGGGGCCGGTGTGGTAGGTGCCGGCGAGAGTTTCGCCGGGGCGCGGCAACACCGGCAGCGCCCACACGTGATCGACATTGAACGAGCCGACCACGACGACGTGGCCGTTAGGCAGGTCGGTCATGAACTTAAGCGGCGAAGTGGGTCAGCACGCCCGCGATGGTCGCGGTCATGAAGGTGGCGATCGAACCGCCGAGCACCGCGCGCAGGCCGAACCGGGCCAGGTCCTGGCGACGTTCCGGGGCCAGCCCGCCGATGCCGCCGATCTGGATCGCGATCGAGCTGAAGTTGGCGAAGCCGCACAGCGCGTAAGTCGCGATCAGGCGGCCTTCGTCGCTGAGCGACATGCCGGCGACCTTGCCGTTGACGATGTCGGCCAAGTGCGTATACGCGACGAATTCGTTGAGCACGACCTTCTCGCCGATCAGACCGCCGACCACGGTCGCATCGCTCCACGGCGTGCCGATCACCCAGGCGATCGGCGCCAGCACGAAGCCGAGCAGGGTCGACAGGTCGGTCGGACGGCCGAGCGCGGCGGCCAGGCCGGTCTGCTCGCCCAGCCAGGTCAGCGGCGCGTTGACCAGCGCGATCAGGGCGATGAAGGCCAGCAGCATCGCGCCGATGTTCAGCGCCAGGCGCAGGCCGTCGCCGGCGCCGGCCGCGGCCGCGTCGATGATGTTGGCGGTGGTCTTCTCGATTTCCATCTTGACCGTGCCGCGGGTCAGCGGCTCGCCGGTTTCGGGTACGAGGATCTTGGCGATCACCAGGGTCGCCGGCGCGGCCATGATCGAGGCGGCCAGCAGATGCTTGGCGTAGAACGCCTGCTGGACCGGGTCGCCGGCGCCGAGCATGCCGACATAGGCCGCGAGCACGCCGCCGGCGATGTGGGCCATGCCGCCGATCATCATCGTGATCAGCTCGGACTCGGTCATCTTGCTGATGTACGGGCGCACGGTCAGCGGCGCCTCGGTCTGGCCGATGAACACGCTGGCGCACACGCTGGTGGTTTCCGCGCCGGACACGCGCATGACCTTGGTGATCGCCCAGGCCATCGCCCGCACGATCGCCTGCATCACGCCCAGGTGATAGAGCACGCCCATCAGGGCCGAGAAGAAGATGATCGTCGGCAGCACCTGGAAGGCGAAGATGAAGCCGAATTTGCTGACGTCCATCAGGTCGCCGAAGATGAACTTCGAGCCGGCGCCGACGAATTCGAGCACGTGGACGAAGCCCTTGCCGATCGAATCGAACACGTCCTTGCCGCCGGGCACCAGCAGCACCACCGCGGCGAAGGCGATCTGCAGCGAGATGCCGATCCCGACCAGTTTCCAGTCGACCGCGCGACGCTTGATCGAGAACACCCACGCAATGCCTACGAGCACCGCCAAACCGAACAGGCCGAAGGCCACGCGCGAAATCGAATCCACTCCACTCTCCCCGGCGCCGGGGCACCGGCGGCTTTTTGACGTCTAATTAGTCGGCGCAGACTAGAGGCTGGCCGCCTCAGCGGCAAGCCGCGGCGCAGCGCAATCGCGTTTCAAGCGTTGAAAAGACGCCCGGGCGGCTTTTTGTATGGACGCCGCGGCGGCGATCGCGGCGTTTTTTGCGGGCCGCGGCGGCCTAAAGGTCACGCGCCACCACCCGGTTGCGCCCGGATTGCTTGGCCCGCTGCAGGCGCAGGTCGGCCCGACGCAGCAGCCGCGACAGGTCGCCGCCCTCCTGCGGAAAGGTCACCAGGCCGGCGCTGAAGCTCAGCCACAGCGGCTCGGCGCCGCGGCCGGGTTCGAACGGGCGCTCGGCGACCGCGCGCCGGATCGCGTCGACTTCCTCGAACGCGGTGCCCAGCGGCTTGCGCATCACCAGCAGGAACTCGCCGCCGCTCAGCCGCACCAGCCATTCGCTGGGCTCGGACTGCTCGCGCAGCACCGTGACCAGGTGGCGCAGGCTGCGGTCGCCGAGGCGGTGGCCGTAGTCGTCGTTGATGCGCTTGAAGTGGTCCAGGTCGATCAGGGCCAGGGTCAGGCTGCCGCCGTCGCGGCGCACCGCGTCGAACAGGCGCGGGATGCGATGGGTCAGCCAGGTCCGGTTCGGCAGCCGGGTCAGGCCGTCGGTGCCCGACATCTCGATCAGGCGCTGCATGCGGTAGACGATCATCGACGTCGCCACGGTCATCATCGCCAGCAGCACCAGGCGCTGGGTCTGGCTGCCGACGGTGACCGCGCCGTAGTCGCTGGACATCAAGTCCTCGGGCGAACCGGCCGAGGCGAACACCCACAGCACCAGCAGGCCGTACTGGATCAGCGCGAGCGCGCCGGCGAACAAGGTCACCCGGCCGTCGCTGCGCAGCGCGGTCAGCAGGATCGCCAGCAGATAGCCGCACCACACGATCAGGCTGTTGAGGCCGGCCGGCAGGTGCTGCGCGGCCAGCATCGCCAGCACCAGGGTGGTCGCGGTGACGTCGAACCCGGCGGTGCAGAACGGCAGCCAGCGGTAACGGCGCTGCCGCCGCGCCAGCGCCAGCCACAGCTGCGAGAACACGTTGACGAAGATCGCCCCGCCCAGGCCGATCATGGTTTCCTTGACGCTGCCGCCGCCCATCGCGTTGAGCAACGGCAACAGCAGCAGCATCGCCGCGAGCACCGCGCGCAGCCGCGCCACCAGCAGTTCGCCGCCGGCGCCGATCTCGAGCATGATTTCGTCCGGCCGCAACAGCAGCGCCACGATCACGCTGCGCATCCGACCGCCCACGCCTTGGTACATCCCGGTTCCCGTTTACGGCCAAGCGCGGCCCGCGGCGAGCATAGCGCGACCGCGCGCGGGCGAACGTGCCGGCGAATCGACCCGCCGCCGCGCAGCGGGCCGTTCGATCCGCGTCGGTGGCTGCCGCCAGACGACGAAGGCGCCTTTGCGGGCGCCGTCTTGGCCGGACGCGGGCGGCGTGGGCGCGAACCGGCCGGCGGTCAACCGATGCCGCGCACCGCCACCCACAGCGCCAGCACCGCGAACACCGCCGCGGCGACGTAGCGCGCGGTCTTCAGCGGCAGGCGATCGGCGAAGCGGCTGCCGAGCAGGGCGACCGGCACATTGGCCAGCAGCATGCCGATGGTGGTGCCGAAGATCACCGCCCACAGCGGCTCGTAGCGGGTCGCCAGCAGCACGGTCGCGACCTGGGTCTTGTCGCCGATCTCGGCGAAGAAGAACGCGATGGTGGTGGCGATGAAGGCGCCGCGCGCGGAGAACTTGGTTTCTTCCTCGTCCAACTGGTCGGGCTTGAGGGTCCACAGCGCGACCGCGAAGAAGCTCGCGGCGACCACCCAGCGCAGGATCTCGGGTTTGAGCCACTGCGCGACCAGGGTGCCGAACCAGGCGGCGAGGGCGTGGTTGAGCAAGGTGGCCAGGAGGATGCCGGCGATAATCGGCAGCGGCTTGCGGAAGCGCGCGGCGAGCAGCAGGGCGAGCAATTGGGTCTTGTCGCCGATTTCGGCGAGCGCGACGGTGCCGGTCGACACCGCGGTGGTGACGACCGAGGCCGGCAGGTAGGACAGATCCATGACAACTCCAGGGTCGGGCATTCGCGTGGACGCGAAGGCGGACGCCACGTGGCCCGACCCGGGTTGCACGCAACGCCTGCCTTCGGTCTTGCCCGTGGTCGCTGCGCGGGTCCTCGCCTGGCCTGGGCCATGGATCGGATCGCACGCTGGCTGCCGTACATGCGCCATGGCCTGTGGGCCAAGTGTGTTGACGCATGCCCCCGCGAACCTGGTCGGTGTGCGGGTGGGCTACTCCCCGGAGGAGGAAAGTGCGCGGATTGTAGCGGGATTCGGCGGGGTGCGCAGCAAATGAGAAGCTTTCGCTTTGGTTCGTTGCGGGGGCGTCATGAGGTAGGGGCGCGAGGCTTCGGTGGGTCGTCGATGTGACGTCGCTATTGAGTCTTCGATGTTGCTGCATCGGGTTCGAGCCGTGGGAGGTTTGGCGCCTGATTGCTTGCCGTATGCGATGTACATGCCGTTGCTGCCATCGCCGTAGCCGCACGTATCCGATTGTTGAAGCACGAGAGACGTAGTGTCATCGCAGCCCCTGCAGGAGCGGCGTGAGCCGCGACCGCGCCATCGCGGTAACGCCGAAATCTACGCCGTAGTTGCGTTTTCGCGGTCGCGGCTTGCGCCGCTCCTACAGGTAGGCCATGTAGCTTTCGCCCCAATCCACGCAGTTCATCCAGCGATGCGAAGTTCCTGACTCGCGTTAGCAAAAGCACACCCGAAGGGCGACGCGCATGGATGCGCGTCGCGCGCCACCGGGACATGGATGTCCCGTGTGGCGCGTGCCCGCGCAAGCTCCGCACTTGCGGGCACTTGATTCAAAGAAAGCGTTTGGGGCTGTCCTAGATAAGGGTTATAGCCCAACCCAGTCCCGCAGCGTGTTGAGCTGCTGACGGGGCGTCCCATAGTTGAAACGGAACTCGCACTCTTTCAGGAACAAGAAGAAATTCTTGCGCGGAATGCCGTTGTACTTGCGCAAGATCCGCTTGGACTGATTCCAGAAGTTCTCGATGCCATTGATGTGGTTCCCACGACGGGTTACGAACTCATGCCGGTGATTCACCCGTCGATGCTTGAAGCCCGACACATCCAGGATGTTGTAGCTGGCCAGGTGATCGGTATAGACCACCGAATGGGCCAAAACCCGGGTTTTTAAGGCCGTCAGCAAGGTCTGGCTGCGGGTGTCGGCAATCGGCAAGGCATACACCTTGCCGTCGCGCTTGAGGGTGCCGAACACGCAGACCTTGCCCGCGGCGCCTCGTCCTCGCTTGCCTTTACGCGCTCCGCCGAAGTAACTCTCGTCGCACTCAAAGACCGCCATTTCCGGCTCGACTTCGGCCATCTGAGCGGCAATGCATTGGCGCAGCTTGTGGAAGTACAGCGCCGCGGAGTTGCGATGAATTCCCACCAGATCGGCCGCGGTACGGGCGGTCGCTTGGGCCACGAACAGCTCGACCAGCCTGAGTTGGTCTTTTTTGCTTATCCGACAGCGACTTATCGCCATTTCTCATCCTAGATCGAATTCTTATCTAGGACAGCCCCAAGCGTTTTTCTTTGGTTACCTTTCTTTTGTCGCTTTTGAAAAAAGAAAGTAACTCGGCCGCTTGCGGACGAAAGCCGTTGATCTTGCCTTTGGCTTCAAAGGCTCTGCCGCTTCAAAGCTCTAAAGCTTTAGGAGCTACAGGCAGGATCAAAAGCTTCCGCCACTAAAGCGGCGGGTCACTTTCTTTTGTCTAAAGCGACAAAAGAAAGGTAACCAAAGAAAAACGCTTTTTTGTGGATCAAGTGCCCGCGCGATCGGAGCAGACGCAGGCGTGCGCCACCGGGTGTGCTTTTGTTCTCGCGAGTTACATGCCTCGCAGCGCTGGATGAACTGCGTAGCTTCAAGCTCAAGCCAGAGCCGCATGGCCTCCCTGTAGGAGCGGCGCAAGCCGCGACCGCGCCACCACGACAACGTCGCAACCTACGCAGTAGCCGCAACAACCGTCACCGTTCGCAACAACCCGATCGCAACCTTGGTCACACGCCAACCTCAACTCACTGCGTACACGCCGGCTCATTGTTCTCATCGGCATACAACGAAGCGAACCCCGCCGGCATCAACCGCGGCATCTTCTGCAACGGCGGCTTCACCGTCGGGAAATAATCGCGTTGCCATTGCGACGCCAACGCCGTCGCGGCCGGCTCCAGGTTCGCGTAGCGCGACTCCGGCCGGTCCGCCGGTTTGCCGGCCAGGCGCGAAATCAACAGGCGCATGGCCCGCGCCTTGGTCGGGTCGTTCGCGATCAATCCGGTCAACGGCGACGAATTGTCGCTGTAGCCGACCATCAGATCGAACACCGACGGCAGATAGCCGGCTTCGAACGACAACTGCAGCATGTTGCCGGCCTCGGCGCGCCAACGGTCGAACTCGGGCGAGTTCATGTGGGTGTAATCGACCAGGACCGAATCGCCGCGCGCGTAGCGGTACATCGCCTCGGGCTCGCCCGCGAGCGCGGCCTGGCGCAGGTAGTGGTTGCCCTGTTTCCACGAATCGGTCGGCGCGTTGCGGCATTCGTTGATCATCTGGCGCGCGCGGTCCTCCAGTTTGGTCATGTAGGCGCGCTGTTCCGGCGGCAGATCCGGACGAGAATTCTCTTCGGCCGACGCCAGCACCTGTTCGGCCGGGGACACGTCGGTGCAGCGCAGCAGTTCCATGCCGAGCTGGCACGAGGCGCGGCTGTCGCCGGCGTCGGCGCGGCTCTTGAGTTCGGCCAACTGGGGATTGCGATAGTCGGAGCGGATCGGTTCGATCTTGCTTGGTGTGTCCGCGGGCTTTACCGGCACGGCCGATTGTTCTTGCGTGGCCGCGGCGTCCTGGCCGGTCGCCGCGGGCGCGGCCGGCGCGCGCAAACGCCACAGCTGCCAGCCGAGCAGGGCCACGGCGATCGCGATCAGGCTCACGATCAGGCCACGGGTCTTCACCGCCATCCGCGCATCCCGCCCTTGGTCTTGAGGCTCATCGGCGTAGCATGCGTGCAGTCAATGATCCGATGGGAGTGTGTCCATGCAATACCGTCGCCTGGGTTCATCCGGCCTCCAACTGTCGGCGCTTTCGTTCGGCGCCTGGGTTACGTTCGGTGCGCAGATCGGCCGCGACACCGCGCGCGAACTGATCGCCGCGGCGTGGGATCACGGCATCAACTTTTTCGACAACGCCGAAGGGTATGCCAACGGCGAGGCCGAGCGGGTGATGGGCGAGGTCATCGCCGAGTTGCGCTTGCCGCGCGACGGTTACTGCGTGTCGAGCAAGGTCTTCTTCGGCTCGGTCGAGGAGCCCGGTCCGACCCAGAAAGGTTTGTCGCGCAAGCACGTCACCGAAGCCTGCCACGATGCGCTGCGCCGGCTGCGTGTCGAGCATCTCGATCTGTACTACTGCCATCGTCCCGATCCGGATACGCCGATCGAGGAAACCGTGTGGGCGATGGATGCGCTGATCCGCCAGGGCAAGGTGCTGTACTGGGGTACTTCGGAGTGGCCGGCCGGGTTGATCCGCGAAGCGCACAAGATCGCGCGCGCCCACCATCTGCACGCGCCGAGCATGGAGCAGCCGCAGTACAACCTGCTGCACCGCGATCGGGTCGAACTCGAATACGCGCCGCTGTACGCCGAGCTGGGGCTGGGCACCACGATCTGGTCGCCACTGGCTTCGGGGCTGCTGACCGGCAAGTACGGCGCGTTGTCGGCCCACGGCGACGGAGAGGACGGGGCCGAGCGCGGGCGGCTGGAGCATGCCGACAAGGATTGGCTGCGCCGGATCGCGGTCGGCAGCGCCGATCAGCGCCGGATCGAGCGGGTGGCCGCGTTCGGTGCGGTCGCGCGCGAACTCGAGGTCGAGCAGGCGCCGCTGGCGATCGCCTGGTGCCTGCGCAACCCGCACGTGTCCAGCGTGATCCTCGGCGCCAGCCGCAGCGAGCAGCTGCTGCAGAACCTGCAGGCGCTGGAATTGATCGACAAAGTGGACGAGGCCGGCTGGCAGCGGGTCGAGAACGCCTTTGCCTGAATAGGGGGCTGGACAGCTTCTGCATGACTGCAGTCGCAGATTTGTGTGTTTGCGTGTTGACTGGCAAATGAGAATCATTATCATCATTCGGGAGCCCACCCCCGAACGAGTCACCGCCATGTCTCTGCGCAACCCGGTGCTGCAGCTGAAACCCCGCACGGATCGTTCCCTGTCCGCCGTCGCGACCCCCGCCGTCGACCCCTCCGCGCCCACCGCCATGGCCTCGGCCGTGGTCGCCGCGGCCCAGGGCGTCCTGGTCGAAAGCACCGCGCTGCTGCGCGGCGCGCGCGAAGTGCTGATCCGTCACGGCGGCGAGGTCTATCGCCTGCGCCATACCCGTAACGACAAGCTGATCCTGACCAAGTAACCCCGCGACCGGCGAGCAACCAGCCAAGCACCGCTCAGCAACATCCCGATCCCCAAGCCCGAGTTCGACCCGACCGCCAAAGGCCCCGGACCCCAACCGTCCCAAGCCCCACCGCACCGACCGACCCCGAGCCCGCTGAGCCCAACGCTGCAAGCCCGCCCCATCGCCCGCGTCACCGCCGCACCGCGTCCCCTCCCGTCCAGGGATACGACGCGGCGCGGCGCGTCGGTTCGCCGACCCGCCAGCACCCTCTCTCTCCAAGGCTGCCAGCCCTGTCCTGCAACGAAGTCTTTGCATCGGACGCCAGCCCGCCTCGGTCCAAACCCCATACAACCGAGTCCGACTGCATGTCCCGCGTCCCCAGTGTTGCCGCGCGTTCGCGCGTTTTCCCCGTTGTCGTCCCGGCGCGCTGCGCGCTGGCCCTGGCGCTGCTGCTCGCGTTGCCGGCCGCCGCGCTGGCCGCCGACGCGCCCGCGCCCGACGGCGCCGAAGTCAACGAACTCCAGCGCGTGGTGGTCAGCGCCACGCGCACCGAGCGCGCGGTGCAGGACGTGCCGGCCACGGTCAGCGCGATCGACCGCGAACGCATGGACAACGAACTCACCCGCAACATCAAGGACCTGTTCCGCTACGAGCCCGGCATCGTCGTGGGCTCCAATCGCGAACGCTTCGGCCTGGGCGATATCCGCATCCGCGGCCTGGGCGGCAATCGCGTGCGCGTGCTGGTCGACGGCATCTCGGTCTCCGACAGCTTCAGCATCGGCAGCTTCTCCAACGCCGGACGCAATTTCGTCGATCTCGACACGGTCAAGGAAGTCGAGGTCGTGCGCGGCCCGAGCAGCGCGCTGCACGGCTCCGATGCGCTCGGCGGCGTGGTCTCGTTCGTGACCAAGGACCCGGAGGATTACCTCAAGGACGGCGCCGACACCTACTTCGGCCTCAAGCTCGGCGTGGAAAGCCAGAACGACGGCTTGTACGGCGGCGCCACCGCGGCGTTCGGCGGCGAGCGCTGGTCGGGCCTGGTCGTGGTCAATCACCACCAGGGCCAGGAAACCGAAAACCAGGGCAAGCGCAACACCCTCGACGCCAGCCGCACCACGCCCAATCCGCAGGACAACGACGGCCGCAGCCTGCTGACCAAGCTGGTGTACGCGCCCAGCGACAACCAGCGTTTCCGCCTGACCGTGGAAGGCAGCGAAGACCAGACCGACACCGACGTGTTCACCGCGCGCGGCACCGCGCTGTCGGCGCCGGGCGCGCCGGCGGTGCGGGTGCTGTCGCAGACCGGCAACGACCACCAGACCCGCGCGCGGGTCGCGTTCGCGCATGAAATCGATGCGCTCGACAGCGCCTTCGCCGATTCGCTGCGCTGGCAGATCTACCGCCAGGACAGCGAGACCACCCAGCGCACCCGCGAGCAGCGGGTGAGCGTGGTCGGCGGCCGCGAAATCAGCCCGACCCTGCGCCTGCGCGAGTTCAACTTCGACCAGCGCGTGTACGGCGCCGAAGCCACCGCGCACAAGAACTTCGCCACCGGCCCGGTCCAGCACACCCTGACCTACGGCTTCGAATACGAAAACACGCAGTTCCGCCAGAAGCGCGACGGCCGCGCGATCAACCTGACCACCGGCGTTAGCACGAATGTGATCTCGCCCGACACCTTCCCGGTGCGCGACTTCCCGGTCAGCAAGACCCAGAGCACCGGCGTGTTCGTGCAGGACGAAATCCAGTTCGCCGACGGCGCGTTCCGGCTGGTGCCGGCGGTGCGCGTGGACCGTTACGAACTGCGTCCGCAGCGCGATGCGATCTTCACCACCGACAATCCCGGCGTGGTCATCAGCGACCTGAGCAAGACCAGCGTATCGCCCAAGCTCGGCGCGGTCTGGCACTTCTCGCAGGATTGGTCGGTATACGGCGGCTACCAGCGCGGTTTCCGCGCGCCGCCCTACAGCGATGTCAACCTGGGCTTCACCAATCTGCAGTTCGGCTATACCGCGATTCCCAATGCGAACCTCAAGCCGGAAACCAGCGACGGGTACGAGCTGGGCCTGCGTTTCAGCGGCCAGGCCGCGTACGCGCAGCTGTCGGCGTACTACAACGACTACAAGGACTTCATCGAATCCAACCGCCAGGTCAGCGCGCCGCCGCAGACCCCGCTAATCGTGTTCCAGTCGCAGAACGTGGCCAAGGCGCGCATCCGCGGCGTCGAACTGCGCGGCGGCGTCGACTTCGGCGAGTTCTCGCCGGCCTGGGCCGGTTGGTCGCTGCGCGGCGCGGCGGCGTACAGCAAGGGCGAGGACAAGACCGCCGATCGTCCGCTGGAATCGATCGCGCCGCTGACCGCGACCCTGGGCCTGGCCTACGACCGCGACGAGTGGGGCGTGGAACTGGCCGGCCGCTTCGCCAAGCGCAAGAACGATCTGCCTGCGCCGGGCCGATTCGCCGCACCGGGCTACGGCGTGCTCGATCTGCTCGCGCACTGGAATTTCGCGCTGGGCGCCAAGGTCAACGTCGGCGTGTTCAACCTCGGCGACAAGACCTACTGGGATGCCGGCGACCTGCCGGGCATCGCCGCGACCAGCACGGTGATCGACCGCTACAGCGCGCCAGGCCGCAACGTCGGCGCCAGCGTGTCGGTGAGCTGGTAAGCATGCGCGCGCCGTCGTCGATCGCGAACCCGCCCGAACGCGCCGGCCTGCCGTCGCCGGAGCGGTTGGCCGCGGTCGCGACGGTGTTGTGCGTGTACCCGCGCCGTCATCGCGACGCGCTCGACGGCTGGCTGCAGGCGGCCAGCGCCGAGCGCATGACCCGCCTGGACGGCGAGTCTTCGTGCGAAGCGCTGGTGTTCCGCAATGCCGCTGGCCGCGTGTGCTGGCGGCTGTACCTGCTGCCCGACAGCGATTTCCTGGCTTGGGACGACGCCGCGGCGAAGTTGCCGGTGTACCGCGGCGCGGATGCCCGCGGCGGCGCTTGGGCCGCACTGCGTCGACGCTGGCTGCGTCGCCTGCGCGGCCGCTGGCAGGCCGAGGTGCTGCGCCTGCATGTCCTGCGCGACGATGCCGGGCATTGCATCCTGGTCGCCGACACCGCCGAACTGTCGCCTTTGGGGCAAGCACATGCGCGCCGCATCGCCGCCGGCGAAGGGGCGCGTCTGCAGACCCAAGCCCATGTGTGTTGCTGCATGGCCTCGCGCTTGAGCGACGAAGCGCGACCGGCGCAATTCGCCTGACGTGTGATCCCACCCTTTCCTTTTATATAGCCAACCGAGAAGCATCGAGTTCAGCCATGACCCAACCCGTAATCCGCGCCAGCGTGCTGGCCCTTTGTCTGTGTGCCAGCCCGATCGCGCTGGCCCTGTCTCCCGTGAACATCACCGCCGCGTCGAACGAGCGCGACCGCGCCTCGATCCTGGCCATGCAGGGCGAGTACATCGTCGATTTCGCCTTCGACGAAACCGTGCTGCTCAAGCCGAACTACGAACGCGCGCCGGCGATGCGCAGCGGCGGCAACGAGACGGTGATCGTGGTCGAGGACAGCCCGCGCCGGATCGTCCTGCAGCACATCCTGGTCGACGGCAAGAGCGGCCACGTCACCAAGCACTGGCGTCAGGACTGGGTGTTCGAGGCGCCGCAGCGTTTCGAGTTCAGCGCCGACCAGACCTGGCACGTGCGCACGATCCCGGCCGAGCTCAATCGCGGCGCCTGGACCCAGTGCGTTTACGAGGTCAGCGACGCGCCGCGTTACTGCGGCACCGGCCGCTGGGATTACCGCAACAACGTCGCCACCTGGACCAGCGATCCGAGCTGGCGTCCGCTGCCGCGGCGCGAGTACACCAAGCGCAGCGACTACAACGCGGTCGCGGCGATCAACCGCCACACCCTGACCCCGAACGGCTGGACCCACGAGCAGTACAACACCAAGGTGCTGCGCAAGCCCGACGGCACCCAGGAAGAACTGGCGCGCGAGTTCGGTTTCAACGATTACGTCAAGACCAAGGACGTCGACTTCAAGCCGGCCTACAAGTATTGGGAAGCGACCAAGGATTACTGGGCCAAGGTGCGCGCGCACTGGAACGTGTATCTGGACCAGGCGCCCGGCGTGCAGCTCAAGACCAAGGTCGACGGCATGGCGATGATCATTCCGTTGTTCGAGCAGGCCGGCAAACGGGAAGCGGGCAAGCCGGTGGCCGACAAGGAGATCGACGCGGTGTTCGCCAAGTGGGTGGTCAAGGCGCCGGCCGACACGGCCGGTCCGGAGCAGTCGCCGCCGGCGAAGTGAGTCGGGTGGTTGCTGCGGTGCGCGGGATGAGTGGGGTTTCGTGGTTGAAGCCGCGATCGAGTCGGTGATCGATGTCGATGGTGGTGCTGCGAGCGTATCGGCGTACATCGGATGATGTTGTATGGGCGTAGAGCAAAAAGGCCGGGCAGCGATGCTCGGCCTTTTTCGTTGGCATCGGCGTCGGCGTTGGTGCGAGTGGCGTGCGGTCGCGCGTGCGATCCAGTTTCGCCGGCGAGTGCGGATTCGCGGTCGCGGCTCGCGCCGCTCCTACAGTCGGCCTGCGGCGGGGCTTCGTTCCAGACGGTAGGAGCTGCGCAAGCTGCGACCGCGACACTTCATCTATGACGCAACTGCATGGGGGCGGCTGGATGCATGCATGCGAGCGAGCACCACCGCACGCGAATCAGATTCGTCGGACCGTGCAGATCCGCGGTCGCGGCTCGCGCCGCTCCTACAGTCGGCCTGCGGCGCTGCATCGTCTCAGACTTTAGGAGCTGCGCAAGCTGCGACCGCGACATTTCACATGCCGCGCAGCTTCATGGATGCGGCTGAATGCCTCCGACCGTGCGTCAACGCACGCGAACCAGATTCGTCGCGGCGTGCAAGTTCGCGGTCGCGGCTCGCGCCGCTCCTACAGTCGGCCTGCGGCGCTGCTTCGTTTCAGACTGTAGGAGCTGCGCAAGCTGCGACCGCGACACTTCACAGGCGATGCAATCGCGGGGGCGCGAGTCGCAGCCACGCAACGCAACTACGTTGCGTGGCCATCACGCACGGCACCGCGTGCATCGGCATCCGGGCTCAGTCGACGCGACTGGTCCCAGCCTTTTTCGTTATCGCCCACACCGGCGCGGCGGGCGCCGCGGCAGGCGCAGGCAACAGCACGCCGTGCGGAGGGGCCGGCGGCAGGGGCGGCGGAGGCGGCGGTGGAGGCGGCAGCGGAGCAGGCGGGACCGGCGCTCCAGGCGGCGCCAAAGGCGCGGGCGGCACCGGCGCCGTGGGGGGCGCGGGCGGCTTCGGCGGTACGGGCGGAGCAGGCGGCGGGGGCTGCGGAGGCGGAGGCGGAGGCGGCGGCGGTGGCGGTGGCGCCCAGGCGATCGCCTTGGGCACCTTGATCGTGCTCTTGGCCTTGGCGCGGTCGCGCAGGTACGCCACTTCGACCTGGCCGCCGTCGGGCTTGCCGCGCAAGGCGACCATCGCTTCGCGCGGGCTGTCGACTTGATGGCCGTCGATGCTCTGAATCACGTCGCCGGCTTCCAGCCCCTTGAGCTCGGGACCGGCGCTGAGCACCAGCACGCCGCGTTCGGCGCCGAAGTAGCGGCCGAGCTGGGCGTCGACCGACGCCAGGTTGAGCCCGTTCCAGCGCAGCGCCTCGCTGATCGACGGCAGCGGGCAGGGCTTGTTCTTGCAGTCCGCATCCAGGCGGATGATCTCGCTGCGCATGCGCGGCGCCATCATCGGATCGGCCTGGAAGTGTTCGATGCGCTCGGCCTCGACCTGCGATTCGCCGTTGGGCAGGCGCCGCATCACCACGTTGCCGCTGGTCACGAACTGCGAGCCGTCGTGGTTCTCGAACACCATCACCCGCTCGCCGAGCTGCGGCGTCGCGGTCAGGCTGGCCGGCTTGCCGTCGCGCTGATAGCGGATGCGCACCGGCTTGCCGGGTTCGAGCACGCCGAGCAGCGCGCGCGCATTGGCCAGGCGGGCCGAACCGTCGGCGCCGGCGATGCTCTTGTCGCCCACGCCGAGCAGCGAATCGCCGCTGCGCAGGCCGGCCTTGGCCGCGGCGCTGTCGGGGGTGACCGCGACGATGCGCACGCCGGCCTTGGCATCGGGGGCGAGGATCACGCCGAGCTGCGGGCCGCGCAGGTCGTCGCGGATCAAGGTCGGCTTGGTCACCGGATCGGGCAGCGCGCCCAGTTCGGTGCGGTTGCGCGAATAGGCTTGGGCGAACTGTCGGGTCTGGGCGAACTGGCGCGACGTGGTCGCGTCGCCGCGGCTGACGAAGTAATAGCTATGCACCCGGGTCGGGGCAACGGCGGCGGTCGGCGCCGCGGCGCCGACGGCGGCGCTCGCGGCTTTCGGATGGTCGTGTGCGAGCGCGCTGCCGATTGCCGCGGCCAGCAGCAATGGAAGCGTACGGCGCAAGGGTGAGGTGGCGCGGGCCATGTCGTTCTCCGGTACGGCGATGAAGAGGGATCAGTCGACGCGCACCAGCGCGTCGTCGTAGCGTTCGCCTTGCGCGGCGAACCAGCGTTGCGTGCTTTCCACCCCGGCCAGCGCGCGCAGCGTGCCGACGCGCTGTTGCCACAGCGACAGGCGCTGCGAAGCGGGCAGCGGCGCGGAAATCAGGGTGGCGTCGATCAGGCCCAGGCGCTGGTCGAGTTCGGAACTCATGACCGCCGCGGTCGCGCTGGCGACGCGGTCGTCGCGACTGGCGGCGATCAGCGCTTCCAGCTGCGCCGACTGCGCCTGCAGTTCGCCGATGCGTTGGGTGATGGCGTCGCTGTCGTTGCTGGCGGGCGCTTGCGGCGTCGGCGCGGCATCGTTCACGGCCAGACGCGTCGGCACTTGGCGTTCGCGGGTGTTTGGCGATGCTTCGCGCCGTGGCGTGGCGGTGCGCGGTGCGGGCTTGTTCGCGTCGTTCGATGGCTTCGGCGCGGTGACGATCGCACGATCCGTCGCACGGTCGATTGCGCGATCGGCCGTGCGATCGGTGCGGCGGTCGCCGGTGTCGGCCAACTGGCCCGGGTCGGGCTGCGGTTGCGTCGAGGGCGACGGCGACGGCTGCGTGGGCACGCGATCGGACGACGGGTGTTGGGTATGCGCGACCTGTTCCGCTTGCGTCGCCGGCGTCGTCGGATCGGCGCCGCGCTGGCTCAGCCACCACGCCAGCGGCAGCGCCGCGGCGAGCATCGCCGCCATCGCCCAACGACGGCGGTGCGGTACGTGGCGACGCGTGGCCGTCGTGCGGCCGGTCGCGGGCAATACGGGCGATGCGGTGTCGCCACCAGACGGCGCGGCGTTCGCCGCGGACGCCAGACGCGCGGCGACCTGCGCCCAGCCGTCGGCCGGCGGCGTTTCCGCCGGCAACTGCGCGAACGCGCTCGGCCAGTCCTGCGGCGCGGCGCCGCGCGGGTCGGGAAGGTTTCGATCAGGCATGGGCCTGCTCCGGTTCCAGCAACAGGCGCAGGCGGCGCGAGCCGCGCGCGAGTTGCGATTTGGAGAAGCTCGGCGTGCGTTGCATCAACGTCGCGATCTCCTCATGGGTATAGCCCTCGGCGTGGTACAGCCACAGCACGCTGCGGGTCGGCGCCGGCAACTGGGCCAGGGCGCGGCCGAGCGCGGCGGCGTCGGCTGCCGCGGGTGGCGGCGGCAGGCGGTCGTCGGCCAGGTGTTCGTCGTTGGGTTCGATCGCATGCTCGTGGCGGCGCTGGCTGCGCAGCCGCATCAGCGCCTCGTTGACCGCGATCTGGCGCAACCAGCCCCAGAACGGCGTGCCGCTGCCGTCGCCGTGGCCGCGGAAGTCGCCGATCCGCGTGAGCACTTTCAACATGGTCTCCTGCAGCACGTCGGTGGCTTCCTCGCGATCGCCGGCGATCCGCATCGCCAGGGTGAACACCGGTCGTTCGAACCAGCGGTAGATCTGCTCGAACGCCGCGCCTTCGCCGCTGCGCGCGCGCGCCAGCAACGTCTCCGGGACGTCGATGGCGAAGCTCGACACCGGCCGCTCCGGCGAGGGGGCGGGCAGGGGGCCGGGCGGAGGCGATGAGGTGAGTTCGGCTGGCATTCCAGTACAAGGATGCAGCAAGGGCGTGAAGGGTCGCAGACCCCCGCACGGCCTATACTGGCGGCCTCGGACGAGGCATGGAGGGGGAGTTCATGGGAACGTTTCTGGCGATGGTGGTGGTGTTTGCAGGCGTGATCCTGCTGTTCAAGACCGTGCGCATGGTGCCGCAGGGCTATCAGTGGACCGTCGAGCGCTTCGGCCGCTACACCCACACCATGGACCCGGGCCTGCATTTCCTGATGCCGGTGATCTACGGCGTCGGCCGCAAGATCAACATGATGGAGCAGGTGCTGGAAGTCCCCAGCCAGGACGTGATCACCAAGGACAACGCGGTGGTCAAGGTCGACGGCATCGTGTTCTTCCAGGTGCAGGACGCGGCCAAGGCGGCGTATGAGGTCGCCACTCTGGAAATTGCGATCCTCAACTTGGTGATGACCAACATCCGCACCGCGATCGGTTCGATGGACCTGGACGAATCGCTGTCCAAGCGCGACGAGATCAACACCAAGGTGCTCAACGCGGTCGATCAGGCGACCCATCCGTGGGGCCTGAAGGTCAACCGCATCGAATTGAAGGACATCCAGCCGCCGCGCGATCTGGTCGATTCGATGGCGCGGCAGATGAAGGCCGAGCGCGAGAAGCGCGCCAACATCCTCGAAGCCGAGGGTTTCCGCCAGGCCGCGATCCTCAAGGCCGAGGGCGAGAAGCAGTCGGTGATCCTGGAAGCCGAAGGCGAGAAGGAAGCCGCGTTCCGCCAGGCCGAAGCGCGCGAGCGCCTGGCCCAGGCCGAAGCCAAGGCCACCGAGATGGTGTCCAACGCGATCTCGGCCGGCAACGTGCAGGCGATCAACTACTTCATCGCGCAGAAATACATCGAGGCGTTCAAGTCGCTGGCCGAAGCGCCGAACCAGAAGTTCGTGATGATGCCGATGGAATCGGCCGGCATCATCGGCTCGCTCGCCGGCATCGGCGAACTGGCCAAGGAAGCGCTCGAACGCCAGCCCAGCCGCGCGGCCGGCGCGCCGCCGTCGCGCAGCGGAGGCTGAGCCATGGCCTGGACCTGGCAGACCGTAAGCTGGGCCGCGATCGCGATGCTGCTGTTCGCGGCCGAGGCGCTGGCGCCCGGCGCGTTCATGCTCTGGCTCGGCTTCGCCGCCGCGGCGGTGTTCGCGCTGGCGATGGTGTTCCCGGGCCTGACCGTGCTGGCGCAGGTCGCGGCCTTCATCGTGTTGAGCTTCGCCTCGATCCAGGTCTACCGCACCTGGTTCCGCGGCCGCGAGCGCCAGAGCGACCAGCCCTTGTTGAACCGCCGCGCCGAGCAGTTGATCGGCCGCGTGGTGGTGCTCGAACGCGGCATCGTCCAGGGCCGCGGCCGGGTCCAGATCGCCGATGCGTTCTGGGACGTGACCGGGCCGGAACTGGCCGCCGGCACCGCGGTGCGGGTGATCGGCACCGACGGCATGACCCTGCAGGTCGAACTGGCGGGCTGACCCATGACGACCGTGCGCGCCGTGGCAACGAGCTTGCGCGCATCGGCGATGGTGTTCGCCATGCTGCTGGCCGCCGAGCCGGCCTCGGCCGGCGGACCGCAGCGCGGCGACGACTGGATCGGCAAGGTCGTGCCGCCGTTTCCGGACGGTTTCAAATCCAACACCGGCGGCTGCGTCGGCACCGGCCGCAGCGCCGAGCAGATCTGCGCGCGCAGCATCGGCACGATCGACGACAACGAGGACCGCTCGCTGAAGTTCTACGCCGCCGAACTGGTCGGCCGGATCGGCAACGAGGCGCGCTGGAAGATCACCGACGTGGTCCCTTACCCGAAGCTGCTGCGCGGCGAGCGGGTGTCGATTTCTACCTGCATGATCGACGGCATCAGCGACCCGGGCGTGATCGCGATCATCGACACCCTGGTCGAGGGCGCGGCCGCGCGCGAGCGTTTCGACGCCTCGCGCTGGGCGGTGCGGCTGGACCGGCGCAAGGGCCGGTTCGTGGAGGTCAAGCCAACCGAAGTAAGCTGTTACAACGAAGGCGCCGAAGAAGAATAAAGTCGGCCACGCCATCGCGCCCGCCGCGCAAGTCCGAAGCCCCGCCGCCCCGGCAGATCTTCTGTGGGAGGAGCTTCAGCCCCGACGCTTTTCTTTCAGCACAGCAAAAGCCTCCAAGACAGCGCCGCGATCCGAACGAAAAGCGTCGGGGCTGAAGCACCTCCCACAAAAGACCTCGTGGCCTGAGATGCGCTCGCCGCCTCAGCCAAGACGCTGAACACGAATCAAGGTCGGCCGCGTCACAGCGCCAACCACACCGACCACGTAAAGCCCGAAGTCCCGCTGTCCTGGCCGACCTTTTGTGGGAGGGAGCTTCAGCACCGCCGCTTTTCTTTCAGCACGGCAAAAGCCTCCAAGACAGCGCCGCGATCCGAGCGAAAAGCACCGGGCTGAAGCTGACTCCCACAAAAGACCTCGTGGCCTGAGATGCGCTCACCGCCTCAGCCAAGGCGCTGAACACGAATCAAGGTCGGCCACGTCATGGCGCCAACCGCACCGACCGCGCAAAGCCCGAAGTCCCGCTGTCCTGGCCGACCTTTTGTGGGAGGGAGCTTCAGCCCCGACGCTTTTCTTTCAGCACAGCAAAAGCCTCCAAGACAGCGCCGCGATCCGAGCGAAAAGCACCGGGGCTAAAGCCCCTCCCACAAAAGACTTCGTGCCTTCGCGCGCTGCAACAACAGTGAGCAGCGCCACCATTCGCCCGCGTACCGAACCCCGGGTAAATACGCACCCCGCGCGCTTCTGGAATAATCACCGGCTCAAACCCCCACGAGCAGGCAGCGCCCCATGAGCCAGAAGACCATCCTCAACGACGCCCACCGCGCACTCGGCGCCAAGATGGTGGATTTCGGCGGCTGGGACATGCCGATCAACTACGGCTCGCAGATCGAAGAGCACCATCAGGTGCGCCGCGACGCCGGCATGTTCGACGTCAGCCACATGACCGTGGTCGACCTGCGCGGCGCGCGCGTGCGCGAGTTCCTGCGCCATCTGGTCGCCAACTCGGTCGACAAGCTGCAAAAGTCGGGCAAGGCGCTGTACACCTGCATGCTCAATCCGCAGGGCGGCGTGATCGACGACCTGATCGTCTACTTCCTCGACGAAAGCTATTTCCGTCTGGTGGTCAACGCGGCCACCCGCGAAAAGGACCTGGCCTGGATCGGCGAGCAGGCCAAGGCGTTCGACGTGTCGGTGAGCGAGCGCCCGGAGCTGGCGATGATCGCGGTGCAGGGCCCGAACGCGCGCGACAAGGTGATCGGCCTGCTGCGCGAGGACGATCGCGCGCGGATCGGCAAGCTCGGCAAGTTCGTCGCCGGCGATGCACAGACGACCGACGGCATCGCGCTGTTCATCGCCCGCACCGGTTACACCGGCGAAGACGGTTTCGAAGTGGTGGTGCCCGAAGACCGCGCGGTCGCGCTGTGGGACGCGCTGCTCGCCGCGGGCGTCAAGCCGGCCGGCCTGGGCGCGCGCGACACCTTGCGCCTGGAAGCGGGCATGAATCTGTACGGCCAGGACATGGACGACACCGTCTCGCCGTATGAAGCCGCGCTGGCCTGGACCATCGCGCTCGACAGCGGCGCCGACGGCGCGCCGCGCGACTTCATCGGCCGCGGCCCGCTGGAACAACTCAAGGCCACCGGCGCCGCGCGCCAGATGATCGCGCTGGTGATGGACGACAAGGGCGTGCTGCGTCACGGCCAGAAGGTGCTGACCGCGCACGGCGACGGCGAGATCCTGTCGGGCACGTTCTCGCCCACGCTGAACAAGTCGATCGCGTTCGCGCGGGTGCCGGCCGGCGAGATCGCGCTGGGCGCCGGCGGCAACGTGCGGGTCGACATCCGCGGCAAGGAAGTGCCGGTGCGGGTGGTCAAGTTCCCGTTCGTGCGCGACGGCCAGGCGCAGGACGGCGTACTCGTCTGAGGCCGCCCGCATGCCCCGCATCGACTACTACTTCAGCCTGATCTCGCCCTACGCCTACCTCGGTCACGCGCCGCTGCTCGCGGCCGCGCGCGAGACCGGCGCGACCTTGGTCTACAAGCCGGTGCGGATCTTCGAATTGTTCCAGGCCAACGGCGGCCTGCCGCTGGGCCAGCGCGCGCCGGCGCGCCAGCGCTACCGCCTGATCGAGTTGCAGCGCGCGCGCCAGCAACGCGGCGTGCCGCTGAACCTGGCGCCGAAGTTCTTCCCGGTCGATCCGGGCCTGGCCGACCGCTGCGCGATCGCGCTCGACCGGCACGGGCGCGATCCGTCCGCTTATATGGACGCGGCGTTCCGCGCGATCTGGGCGCACGACCGCGACCTCGCCGACCGCGACACCGTCGCCGGCCTGTTGCGCGATGCCGGTCACGATGCCGATGCGACGCTCGCCACCGCCGACACCGACGAGGTCGCCGCGGTCTATCGCGGCAACACCCGCGCCGCGATCGCCGCCGACCTGCCGGGCCTGCCCGGCTACGTGCTCGACGGCGAACCGTTCTGGGGCCAGGACCGGGTCGAAGCGCTGCGCGAGGCGCTGCTCACCGGCCGCGAACCGTTCACGGCCGATGCCGGTTGAACGTTTCGCTGTCGCTGTCGGACCCGCCGCGGCGCGACGTAAACTTCCGCTCCGACGCAGCCTTGCGCCGCGTACCTGCGGTCGTTCCTCAAATCCGGCAACCCGATTCGCGCTTTGTGATCCCCGCTTTTGCGTTTACCCCTCCCACGGCGGCCCGGCATCGTTAAACTACGCGCCATTACCCGCCGCTCCCCGCAACGTTCGAGGCCAGCCATGAGTGAAATTCCCGGCGATCTGAAGTTCATGAAATCCCACGAGTGGGCCCGCGTCGAAGGCGACGGCAAAGTCACCGTCGGCATCTCCGACCACGCCCAGGGCCTGCTCGGCGACCTGGTCTACGTCGAACTGCCCAACGTCGGCGACCGCGTCGAAGCGGGCAACGCCAGCGCCGTGGTCGAGTCGGTCAAGGCCGCCTCCGACGTCTACGCGCCGGTCTCCGGCACCGTGACCGCGGTCAATGCCGCGCTGGCGGACAAGCCGGAAACGATCAACGAAGACGCCTACGGCGAAGGCTGGATCTACACCGTCGAGATCGACGAACCCGACCAGCTCAACGAACTGCTCGCGCCCGACGACTACGCCGAGCTGCTCGAAGAAGACGACCACTGATCCACCCGCCGCGGCCGGCAACGGCCACGGCCCACGGGGAGCGCAGGACCGGCCCGCGATCGCGGCGCCCGGGACTCGCTCCCCGTTTCGTTTGCGGCGATGCGGCGCGCGGACGAGGCCGGCGCGGTCCCGGTCGCGCCGGCGCCGGTCGGCGCGCGGCTCGATCGCGAAGTGCGAATCCGAAGTGGCATCGCCGCGCGCCGACGCCCTGGTCGCGATGAGCGGTCGAGGGGTGCGACGGTTCGCCGACGCGCGCGGCGGGCGGCGCTCGAGGCGGCGCTCGCGATGCGCCGGCGGCATTGGGTTTCGATCGTTTCGAACCGGACGCGATCGGGCCTCGCGCCGCGCGCCGATTCGGCGCGACACCCGCGAAGCGCATCGTTCATGCCTTCGACAGCGCGTGCGCATTCGCGCGAATCGCGAAAAACTCCGGCAATTTTCATTGCGATGGTTCTGGCCTGAGGTCGTCGCCGCAGGATCGCCGCCGGCTTGCGCGCGATGGCTTCGTGTGTGCCGCGAACTCCTGAGGCGTGCCGGGACGATGCGATCGGCGCGATCGCGAAGACGTCGATCCGGCCGCACGCGATGGCCGCCTGCAGACGTGCAGGTCGGGTGAAGAGGCGACGCGATGCAGCGAGCCGCCGCGCCGCGTCGCCGCCGCGCGATTTATCGCCGCGCCACTTTCGCGTGGCGCTTGCTCCGATGCGAAGTCTGTCGGAGTGACGGCGCGGCATGACCACGCGAGCGTGCGGCGCGGTTCGCGGCGACGCGCAGCGGCGAGCGCGCGTCGCCTTTGTCCGCCCGCGCCGGAGTTTTCGCCGACCCGTAAAACGTTTCCAGCGCGCGCTCGGTCGAGTGCGAACACGATGTGCGCAGGAGGCATGCGTCGGCATTCGCGACCGACGAACGGTCGTGTCGTCGGCGCCGCGAGCGCTCGCGTGTCGCCGCGTCGCGGTCGCCGTGTTCGCTCGCCTTCGCCGCTTCGGCGAACGGCGCGTTCGCCCGCATCGACGACCGCCGCGACGGTCGCGCGCGCCGCTCGCGGCCGAAAAAAGTTCGCGCACTTTCGCGCAATCGGGCTTGTGCGACGCGAAATCCGCGGCCGTCGCGGACCGGAATTTTTTCTTCCGGTACAGGCGGTCGGAATCGTTCGCGACGCGCGTCGCGCGCGATGCGCGCGCATGCAAAAACCAACGACGAAAAATCGCGAGCGCGCTGAAAGCCGCGCCACGCTTGGGTTTCAGCGACATCGAACGAAACGCGTGTCGAACGCGTCGATGCGCGCGCGCGTTTTTCGAACGCGCGCGCGGCGGCGTCGGCGCGGCGTTCCGGGCGAGCGGCCGGAAAAAAAAATAGGCCGGGTTGTTGACAGTCATAAAAAGCGTGATTAGGTTTCGCCCAGCAGACGTTTCCTGCAGACGAGAGTGAGAAAACCAAGCGCGACAACACGCAGCACAAAACGGACCTCCGCCTGGACAGTCAAAACGGTGGACGTTGGGTTCGCTTCCTCTGCAGAAATGTTGGCCACGCTCTCTCCGCCGATGACATCCAAAACCTTGATGACATCGCTGACGACCTGCTTCTTGCAACCCGGTTCGCGTTCGGCGCCCCGGGTTTTTGTTTGGCCGCCCCTTTGGGCGACCTGCTCCGTCCGCCTTTGCGGCGGACGCGCCATCGGTCCCGCCGCGCTTGCGGCCGGACGCGATCCCCGATCCGTTCCGGCGCGCCCAGCGCGTCGGCGGTTGCACGCGGGTCCGACTCCCGCGGCTCTGCCAACACAGAGTTCCTTTGAACTGGGCTTACCGCACTACCACTGATCATTCCTGATCATCACTGACGAGGAGCCATCACATGGCCGTTAAGAAAGCTGCTAAGAAGTCCTCCGCCAAGAAAGCGACCAAGAAGGTCGCCAAGAAGGCCGGCGCTAAGAAGGTTGCCAAGAAGGCCACCAAGAAGGCCGCCAAGAAGACCGTGAAGAAGGCCGCCAAGAAGGCCGTCCGCAAGACCGCCAAGAAGGCCGCGAAGAAGGCGACCAAGAAGACCGCCAAGAAGGCTGCTAAGAAGGCGACCAAGAAGACCGCCAAGAAGGCTGCTAAGAAGGCGACCAAGAAGACCGCCAAGAAGGCTGCCAAGAAGGCGACTAAGAAGACCGCCAAGAAGGCTGCCAAGAAGACCGTGAAGAAGGCAGCCAAGAAGACTGCCAAGAAGACCGCGAAGAAGGCCGCCAAGAAGGCCCCGAAGAAGGCCGCCAAGAAGGCCCGCAAGCCGAAGGCTGCTGCAGCGCTCCCGGCGACCCCGGCTCCGCTGATCTAATAAGAAACACCCGATTGCCGTAATCCAGCTCTCCTCCCGCAGCCCAGGCGGGAGGAGAGTTTTTTGCTTTATGGGGCTTGCCAAGGCGCTTGCGGGCCATTGGCCCGCGCCTTGGCGAGTGCATGGGCGACCAGCCCGGGCCGGGGGCGTCGGTCCATGGCTTCAGCGCGCAGTGTCCAAGCCCTGCCGCATGCGCCCGCGATGCCGCGTAGTCCGCTGCTTTCGAACGCCCGATTCGGTCCGGTGGCTGGAACTCGTAGCATCGCCCGCCGCTTGGGCGGCGTCTCGTTCCCGCCGGTCCTCGCCGGATGACGCTGAAGTCTCTGGATCCCCGCCTTCGCGGGGATGACGGAGTGAGGGCGTGCTGTGCTTGTCCGCGTCGGCGCGTCGTTGTGAGTTCTCAAAGCCGCTGGATCCCGCGTTCGCGGGGATGACGGGGTGAGGGTGCTGCCGTGGCTGTCTGTGTCGGTGGTTCGTTGCGGGTTCTTGAAGTCGCTCGATCCCCGCGTTCGCGGGGATGACGGAGTGAGGGCGTGCTGTGCTTGTCCGCGTCGGCGCCTTCGTTGTGAGTTCTCAAAGTCGCTGGATCCCCGCGTTCGCGGGGATGACGGGTGAAGGTGCTGCCGTGGCTGTCTGTGTCGGCGCTTCGTTGCGGGTTCTTGAAGTCGCTCGATCCCCGCGTTCGCGGGGATGACGGCTGGGCGGACGTCGCGGTGTCTGCCGGTGTCGGCGCTTCGTCGCGGCGCGATACGGCCCGCGTCGTCGTTCACCCAAACTCACCTGCGCGTGACCGCAGTCGCATGCCTCTCGTCGGCAAGTCGGGCCCTGCACGCTCGCGCGGCGGCGGCCGGCGGTAGGATCGGCGCAAATCCAGATGCGTCCGAACGCACCCAAGCGCACTCAAACGCATCCAACTCGCAGCCGCCATCGGGGGACCGCCATGAAAGGTTTGTTGAAGGGACTGCTGTACTTGGTCGTGCTGCTCGCCGTGGTGTTCGTGGTCGGCGGCTTCCTGTTGCCGGCGAGCACGCATGTCGAGCGATCGATCTCGATCGCGCGGCCGCCGGGCGAGGTGCATGCCTTGCTCGACTCCTACAAGCGCTTCAACGAGTGGTCGCCGTGGTTCGAGCTGGAGCCGGGCGCGAAGTACAGCTACAGCGGTCCGGAGTCGGGCGTCGGCGCGGCGATGGCCTGGGAGGGCGACAAGGTCGGCAAGGGCGCGCAGCGCATCACCGAATCGGTACCGCAGCAGAAGGTCGTCAACGCGCTCGACTTCGACGGCACCCAGGCCACCGGCACCTTCACCTTGAAAGGCGAAGGCGACGGCACCCGCGTGACCTGGGCGCTGGACAGCGATCACGGCAGCAACCTGGTCTCGCGCTGGTTCGGCCTGCTGCTCGACAGCATGGTCGGCAAGGATTACGACAAGGGGTTGGCGAAGCTCAAGCAGGTGGCTGAGAGCGATCCTCGATAGAGCCGGGAATCGGGAATGGGGAGTCGGGAATCGGCAAGAGCCAAAGCGGGACGAACTCGATATTCACGATCCGCGAATAAAAAAGCCCGCATTTCGCGGGCCTTTTTTATGCTTGGAATGGGACGGTAACGGTTGCTTTTCGCTTCTGCCGATTCCCGATTCCCCATTCCCGACTCCCGCCGTTATCGTGGCGCCGCAGTCGCCTTCTGCGCATTGCTGCCACTGACCTCGCGGCTCGGCGTCACGCCTTCGGACGCGTACAGGCCCGGGTCGTCGAAGCCGTCGACGTCGAGCCAGCGTTCGGTCGGCAGGCCGATCGCGCGGTCGAGCAGGGTCGGCAGCATGCCGGTCGGCAGGCCGCTTTCGCTGTTCCACAACACCGCGATGCCCAGGTCGCGATCGGGCAGCATCGCGACCATGCCGCGATAGCCCTGCACCGCGCCGGCATGGAACACCACGCGGTGGCCGGCGTAATCGAACACGCGCCAGCCCAGCGCATAACCGGCCGTGCTCAGGCGCTGGCGGCGCCAGCTCGAGCCGCGGATTTCGGTCGGCGTATCGACCAGCGGTTGATGCAGGGTCGCGAGCAACGGCAGCGGCAGCACGTCGGTGCGGTGGCCGGTCTGGGCGATCAGCCACTGCGCCATGTCGCTGGCGCTGGCATTGACGCCAGCGGCCGGCGGCAATTGGTAATAGGTCGGCTTCGGCGTCACCGAGGCCCAGCCGCCGCGCGCGCGCACGTGCGGCTTGGCCCAGCGCGCGCTGGCGGTGATGCCTTCCAGGCCGAGGCTGGCGTCGTTCATGCCGAGCGGCTTGAACAAACGACGCTGCACTTCCTGACTGTAGAAATCGCCGGTGGCGGCGAACACCACGTCGCCGATCAGGCTGAAGGCGATGTTCTGGTAGCCGTAGCAGGTGCCGGGCTGGCAGGCCATCGGCGCGTACGCGAGCTTCTGGGTCAGCACGCGGTAGTCGGCGTAGTTTTCCAGGTCGCGGTCGTAGGTGTTGTGGGTCAGGCCGACCCGGTGGCTGAGCACGTCGGCGACGGTGAGGCTGCGCGCGGCGGTCGGATCGACCAGTTGGAAGCCGGGCATGTAGTCGACGACCTTGCTGTCCCAGCGCAAGGTGCCGTCGTTGACCAACAGGCCGGTCAGGGTGCCGGCGAAGCTTTTGGACAGCGAGGCCAGACGGAACACGGTGTGGGCGTCGATCGGCTCGGCGTTGCGCACGTCGGTGATGCCGTAGCCGCGCGCGCTGAGCACCTGGCCGTTGTGGACGATGGCCATCGCCATGCCCGGAATGCGTTGCTCGGCGACCAGGGCCTGGGCCATGGCTTCGAACTGGCGTACGTCGAAATCCGCCGACAGCGGCTGCACGCGCGGATTGAGGTCCTGCGGCGCGGCGCTCAGGCCCGGCAGCGCGGTGCCGTCGTAGCCTTGCGCGCGCGCGACCGGCTGCGAGGGTTCCGGCGTGCGCCAGCGCAGCGAAGTCTGCGCGGTCGAGCCCAGGGTCATGGTCAGCAGGGCCGCGAGCGTGCCCAGGCGCCAGGGGTTGAGTGAGCGTCGGGAAGAGGTGCGTTTCATCGCTCGCAGCGCCTGGTTAGCCGGGGTCGATCCGATTCTAGCGCCGATCTCAGGGAGTTGTGCAACAACCGCATTCAGGATTCTGATTTTGCAGGGATTAGTGGTTGGGGACGGGAATCGGGAATGGGGAATCGGGAGTCGTAAAAGCCACACCATTGGCGTGTCATTTCAGCCGTGGGGTGGGACTGGGGAATGGGGAATCGGAAAAGCAGCGCCACGCGCATGCTGCGGCTCTTGCCCTTCCGATTCCCGACTCCCCATTCCCGATTCCCGGCTTCACCGCCCGCGGATCAGGTCCGAAGCCCGCTCGGCGATCATGATCGTCGGCGCATTGGTGTTGCCGCCGATCAGGCTCGGCATCACCGAGGCGTCGATCACGCGCAGGCCCTGGACGCCGCGTACGCGCAGTTGCGAATCCACCACCGCCGCCTCGTCGTCGCCCATCCGGCAGGTGCCGACCGGGTGGTACACCGATTCGGCCTTGGCGCGCACGAATTCGATCAGCTCGGCGTCGCTGAGGTCGGTGCGGGCCGGGAAGATCGGCGCGCCGCGGTACGGGTCGAAGGCTTTCTGCGCGAACAGCGTGCGCGAGAGCTTGGCGCACTCGAGCATCATCTTCAGGTCGAAGCCTTCCGGGTCGCTGAGATAGTTGGCCTGGATGCGCACCTTGTCGCCGGCGCTGGCGCTGGCCAGGCCGATGTGGCCGCGGCTGCGCGGACGCAGGAAACAGGCATGCGCGGTGTAGCCGTCGCCGGCCAGGCGGTGGCGGCCGTGGTCGTCGAGCATCGCCGGCACGAAATGCAGCTGGATGTCGGCGCGGTCGTCCGGCGCGAGCGCCGAACGCACGAAGCCGCCGGCTTCGGCCAGGTTGCTGCTGCCCGGGCCGCTGTGGCCGCGCAGGTAGTAGTCGAAGGCGACGCGCACGTCGCTGGCGCGGTCGTAGGTGACGCGCTGGGTCGAGTGCTGCAGGGTGCACACGTCGAGATGGTCCTGCAGGTTGCGGCCGACCTGCGGCGCGTCGTGCAGCACCTCGATGTCGTGCTTGCGCAACTCGTCGGCCGGACCGACGCCCGACAGCATCAGCAACTGCGGCGAATTGATCGCGCCGCCGCTGAGCAGCACCTCGCGCACCGCGCGCTGGTGATACGAACGCCCGCCGCTGCTGTAGACCACGCCGGTGGCGCGGCCACCCTCGATGCTGATGCGGGTGACCAGCGCGCCGGTGACCACGTGCAGGTTGCGCCGCTCGCGCGCCGGGTCGAGGTAGGCGACCGCGCTGGAGCAGCGCGCGCCGTTTTTCTGGGTGACCTGGTAGAAGCCGAAGCCTTGTTGCTGCGGCCCGTTGAAGTCGGTGTTGCGAGCGAAGCCGGCCTGTTGCCCGGCCTCGATGAATACGCCCGACAGCGGGTTGGTGTAGCGCAGGTCGGACACGTACAGCGGGCCCATGCTGCCGTGCAGTGCGTCGTCGCCGCGACTGTTGCGTTCGCTGCGGCGGAAGTAGGGCAGCACGCCGTTCCAGTCCCAGCCGCTGGCGCCGGCCGCGGCCCAGTCGTCGTAGTCGCCGGGCACGCCGCGGATGTAGCACATCGCGTTGATCGAACTCGAACCGCCGAGCACGCGGCCGCGCGGCCACCACAGGGTGCGGTTGTCGAGCTGCGGCTCCGGCGCGGTGTCGTAGTCCCAGTTCACGCCTTTCTTGTTGACCAGCTTGGACAGGCCGGCGGGCATGTGGATGAACGGATGCAGGTCGCGCGGGCCGGCTTCGATCAGCAGCACGCGCGCGTCGGGATCTTCGCTCAGGCGGTTGGCGAGCACGCAGCCGGCCGAGCCGGCGCCGATGATGATGTAGTCGAACTCGGTGGGCACTGGCGATTCCCGCAGGCGCGCGGCGTGTGTCGTCGCGCTGACGGGGCGACCGTAAGCGCCAAAACTAGAGCAAATGCTCCCAACATCGCGGCTGGCGGGGATGCCGCCCGGTGCGGTGGTGGCGATATGCGACGCCTTGGGCTACCGTGCCGGCAACCCGCATGGCCGCGACATCGGCGTTGCGGGCGGCGAGCGGTTCGATGCGGTCATGCCGTGCATCGCGCCGCGCCGCCGTCGAACCGCACGACCCGCTTCACTCAGCACCACCGCACAGCACGATCCCCGCACAGCCGGCGGCCCGCCGGCGCTGTACTCACGGAGCGACGGAATGTCGGCAGTTCAAGGCGCCAGCCTGCCCTCCGGGCGAGTGCATAGCGGGGAGTGGCGCGCGGTCGCGTTCTCGGTGGGCTATTTCTTCTGCGTGCTGACCGCGTACTACGTGATCCGGCCGCTGCGCGACCAGCTCAGCGGCGCGGTCGGTTCGACCCAGTTGCCGTGGTTCTACCTGGCCACCTTCATCGCCACGCTGGCGCTGACGCCGGTGTTCTCCGGCCTGGTCTCGCGCTACCCGCGGCGGGTGGTGGTGCCGCTGGTGTACGGCTTCTTCATCGTCTGCCTGCTCGCGTTCATGCCCTTGTTCGGCGAACACGGGCCGCTGAGCGCGCGCGCGCTCGGCACGGTGTTCTTCGTGTGGATCAGCGTGTTCAACCTGTTCGTGGTGTCGGTGTTCTGGAGCTTCATGACCGACATCTGGAGCGAGGGCCAGGCGCGGCGGTTGTTCCCGGTGATCGCGGTCGGCGGCACGGTCGGTTCGCTGGCCGGTCCAGTGCTGACCCGGGTGCTGGTCGACCGGATCGGGGTGGCGCCGCTGCTGATGGTGTCGGCGGCGCTGCTCGGGCTGGCGCTGGTGTTCGTGACCTTGCTCGGGCAGTGGTCGCGCGTGCATGGCACGCGCCGGCACGAGGCCTCGCACGAGGCGGCGATCGGCGGCGGCATGCTCGACGGGCTCAAGCAGATCTTCTCCAATCCGTTCATGGCCTCGATGGCCTTGCTGCTGTTGCTCGGCGACTGGATCGGCACGGTCAACTACGGCCTGGTCGTGGATTATTCCAAGGCCACCTTCACCGATGCGGTGGCGCGCACGCGCTTCGCCGCCGACCTGGACCTGATGACCAATATCGTCGCCCTGACCATGCAGGTGCTGATCACGCCGTGGCTGTTGTCGCGGCGCGGCGCGGCGTCGGTGATCGGGGTGTGGTCGGTAGTGACGGTGGCGTTCCTGACCTTGACCGCGATGGTGGCCGACGCGCATGCGCCGCTGACCGAACTGTTTCCCGCCTTCGGGGCCTTGATCGCGATGTTGCCGGCCGGGATGGCGGCGACGATCGCGCCGATGCCGGCGGTGGCGATCACCCTGGTGATCAGCCGCGGGCTCGCTTACGGCATGGTCAACCCGGCGCGCGAAAGCCTGTTCACCAGCGCCGCGCGCACCCTGCGCTACAAGGGCAAGAATGCGGTCGATACCGCGTTCTGGCGGTTCGGCGACGTGACCGTGGCGACCACCGTGGTGGCGCTGCGCAGCGTCGGTGTCGGCGTGGCCGGGCTGGCCGGCATCAGCGCGGCGGCGGCGGCCGGCGCGGGCGTGATCGGCTGGCGGGTCGCGCGCTGGGTCCAGCGCAACAATGCGGCGGAGCGTCGCGAGACCACGGCGGCATGAGGCGCGGTTGGCGACCGTGGCCGCGCCAGCAATGGCTGCAACGGGTGCTGGTCACGCTGGTGCTGTGCGCGGTCGCGTGCCTGGCCTGGGGGTTCTTGTGGGAACCGCGGCAGCTGATCGAACGCGACTACGAATTCGCGCTGCCGCATTGGTCGCAACAATGCGAAGGCCTGCGCGTGGACGTGGTGGCCGACCTGCATACCGGCTCGCCGCACAACGGCCTGGACAAGCTCGACGAGGTCGTCGCCAAGCTCGCCGCCAGCGATGCGCAGGCGGTGCTGATGGCCGGCGACTACGTGATCCTGAGCGTATTGGGCGGTACCTACATCTCCGCCGACCAGATGGCGCCGCACCTGCGCCCGCTGACCGCGCGCAAGCCGGTGTACGCGGTGCTCGGCAATCACGACTGGTGGAAGGACGGCCACAAGGTGCGCGCGGCGCTGGAAGCGGCCGGGGTGATCGTGCTCGAAGACCAGGCCGTGCAGGCCCGCCTGGGCGGGTGTCGCGTGTGGATGGTCGGCATTGGCGATAAATGGGAAACGCCGCACGACATCGGCAAGGCCTTCGCCGGCGTCGACGACGACGCACCGGTGATCGCGCTGACCCACAACCCCGACCTGTTTCCGGATATTCCGGCGCGCGCATCGCTGACGATCGCCGGCCACACCCACGGCGGCCAGGTGAAACTGCCGTGGATCGGCACGCCGGTGCTGCCGGCCGACCAGCGTTACGCCGGCGGCTATCTGATCGAACACGGCAAGCACCTGTTCGTTTCCACCGGCATCGGCACCAGCATCCTGCCGGTGCGGTTCGGGGTGCCGCCGGAGATTTCGCGGCTGAGGTTGAAGGCGGCCGTGGATGAGCCGCGGCCAAGCCGCGCGGCTCGGCCCGTGGCTCCATGACTGCGCGAGGCTGCGCTGAGGATTGATTCGACCGCTGGCTGTTCGCGATCGAACGATCGGCCGGCGGGCCCTGCGCATCAACGCATCATCGGTGCCGGCGCCTGCACTTGCTCGTTCTTGCCGACGCTCGGTGCCGCCGGCGTGTGCGCCGGCAGTTCCTGCAACTCGCGCGCGATCTGATTCATCGGCGGTGCCTGGGTCGCGTCGGCGCTGGCATGGAACCCCGGGGTCTTGCCGCCGATCCAGATCTTGCCGTCGTTGACGCCGATCTTGTTCGGATCGATCTGCGTGGCGTCCAGACCGCTTCGCTTTGCCTCCAGCATCGCCTGGGCCACGGCGTTGTCGGGCACCTCGGCCGGCAACTTGTCGCGCAGCATCTGGTAATAGGCGTGATCGCGGTGGCCGGCCTCGCGCGGGTGCGGCGCGGCCGGATCGGCGCCCGACGAAGCGGGCTGCGCCGGTTGGCTCGGCGGCGACGGCGAACCGGGCGCGGGGCCGCGCACTGAACCACTGGGATCGGAGAAACCCGGTGGCAGCGGAAAGCCCGGCAAATTGAGCTTGTGCAGATCGACCCGGATGTCCGGCGCGGGACGATCCGGATGCTGCCGGGCCGCGTCGTGCTCGGCCTGGTAGGCCAGCGACAGATTGCGGTGCGCGTAACGTTCCGGGTAATGGTTGCGATCGTAAAAGTGGACGCCCATGGCCTCGACGTTGTCCGGTGTCGCCGCGATCTGTCCGTTCGCGCCGATGCTCAGCCCGGGCTTGGGCGTGTAGTTCTTCTGCCCGTTCGCGTCGATGCCGACATCGAAGTACTGCTGCATCTGGTCGGAAGACGCATACAGCTTCGCGTTCATCTGCTCCGCAGTGGCGTCGGGATTTTCCCGGCGCACATGCGCGGCCAGTACGTTGAACCCGGAAATCTGGTCGTTGGATTCGCGCAGCCGGTCGCCGCGATTGCGCGCTTCGAGCAACTCGGTGTAATCGTGCGGCGAAGGGCCTTGGGCGATTTTCTCCACCTCGCGATCGAAGTCGCCGACGAGCGTGTCGATGTCGGCCTTGTTGACCGAATGCTCGATCTCATGGCCGAACACCATGCGCAAGGTATTGGCGTCCTGCGGGTTCCTGGCGCTGGCTTCCAGCATGTCCATCGGCAAGGCGATGGAATCATCGCTCGGATCGAATCCGCCCAGCGCGCCGCGTGCGCGCTGCGCCGGATCGAGCGGCTTGATCAGGTCCAGGTTGCCTTTGTCGATCGCCGCGAGCATGCGCGTTTCCAGCTCCGGCGTGCTCTTGAGCAATTCGCGCAGATTGGCGCCGGCCAGCGCATGGTCGCGTTCGAAGTCGGCCAGCAGCTTTTCCAGGTCTTGGGCGGGCGTGGGCATGGTCGTGATCTCCGCTCAGCCCAGCACGCTGATATGCAGGCCCGAAACGCAGGCCTTGCCGGCGCCCGGGTCGCGATCGCCGTAGGTCTGCACCGTCACTTGTACCTCGCCACGCACGAACCGCCAGGGCTCCACGCCCTGATAGCCGAACGCCGGATCGCGTTTGTTTTCCGCCAGCGGCACCGGTTTGAAACCGATGCCGGCCAGCGCGCGGCCGTAGGCGTCGAAATCCATGGCGCAGATGGGCGCGGTGTCGGCCGCGCCGTCGCGGACTTTGCGTGTGTCGATGAAATCGAAGTCCAGGCGGGTCGGCGCCTGCCCCTGCTTGTAAGCCACCGACGACAGGCTGTAGGCCCAATCCGGCGCGACGCGCCCGGCGGCGCCGTATTCGCTGCGGTCGGCCGAATGGAACGTCACCGGCAAGCCGGTTTGCCGCTCGATGTTGTCCGGTGCGAGATCGGCGACGGCGTGGACGCTGTCGATCAATTTCAGGATTCGCCCGATCAGCTGTTCGGCGTCGAGGTGAGCGGAGGCGGCATTGGCGGACGTGGACATGGCGGCGTATTCCTTGGCCGGCGCGGAAGCGGGTGGGTGGGCGACGCAAGCGGGGGCGAGCAGCACGCTCAACATGGCCGCCAGGCGATAGCGCGAAACGATGGCGATGGCGCGCATGAGCATCCTGCTGTGGGGGCGGTCGTCGCGATCAGGCTAAAGATGCAAGGTACTCGGCACAAGCGGAATCTGGGCAAACCGCGCACTGGCGATGAAAACAGCGGGTCGTGCGCCAGAAGGCCGAGCGGCCTCGACGCGCGCACGAGTGCGCGGCGCCGATGGCGGGCGGGTGCGCTGCGAGCGGCCGGCCCGGGCACGACCCATGCCGAAGGTTGGGATGACCATCCGCAGAGGTCGGCGCCGGGCGACGGCGCTAGTTTGGGCGGGGGAACGGGAGCGGCGCGATGCGCAAGCCGGTCGGGCACTGCGAAAACACGGACGCATGGCGGACATACGCGACGGCGTGTTCGCCGAACCCGGCCGTGCGGCACCCGGCGATGATGAGGCGGTTCCGGGGATGAGCCCAGTCGCCGCGCTTTCCCACAGGGATCGCGACCCGGTCGCCTCCAGCGCACCGCTGTGGTGGTCGCTGCTGTACTTCTTCTGCCTGCTGTGCGGCTACTACGTCCTGCGCCCGGTGCGCGATGCGATGGGCGCGTCCAACGATGCCGCGACGGTGTTTCCGCACGCGATGATCGCCTGGGCGCAGTCGCACGGCTGGCAGCTCAAGGACTTCGTGTTGCAGGTGCTGTTCACCGGCACCTTCGTCAGCATGCTGCTGTTGCAGCCGGTGTACGGCGCGCTGGTCGCGCGGTTTCCGCGGCGGGTGTTCCTGCCGGTGGTGTACCTGGTGTTCATCGCCTGCCTGTTCGGTTTCCACTGGGCCTTCGACAGCGCGGTGCCGGGACGCGGCATGGTGTTCTTCGTGTGGATCGCGCTGTTCAACCTGTTCGCGGTGACGGTGTTCTGGAGTTACATGGCCGACGTGTTCGACGACGCGCAGGCGCGGCGCGTGTACGGCTACATCGGCGCGGGCGGTACCGCCGGCGCGGTGATCGGGCCGATGCTCACCCAATGGCTGGTGCAGCCCTTGGGCGTTGCGAACCTGCTGCTGGTCTCGATCGCGTTCCTGTCGGTATGCGTGCTGTGCATCGTGCGCCTGCGGCCGTGGGCGATGGCGCGCGAACGCCGGCAGGGGCTGGCCAGCGGCGAAGCCGCGATGGGCGGTTCGGTCTGGGCCGGGCTCAAGCTGGTGTGGCAGCGGCCGGTGTTGCGCGCGATGGCGGTGACCTTGTTCTTCAGCGTCGGCGCGGCGACCTTGCTCTACAACCAGCAGGCGGCGATCGCGCGCGAGTTCTACCCCAGCGCCGAAGCGGCGACCGCGTACTTCGCCCGCATCGACAGCGCGGTCAACCTGCTCGCGATCCTCACCCAGTTGCTGCTCACGCGCTGGCTGCTGAACCGTCACGGCGTCGCGCCGGCCTTGCTGATGCCCGGGCTGACCCTGTTGCTCGGCTTCGGCGTGTTGCTGGCCTCGCCGGTGCCGGTGATGGTCGCGATCGTGCAGGTCTTGCAGCGCGGCAGCGAGTTCGCCCTGGCCAAGCCCGCGCGCGAAACCCTGTACACGCGCATGGACCGGCCGTCGCGTTACAAAGGCAAGGCGGTGATCGACACCGCGGTGTTCCGCGGCACCGATCTGGCCTTCGCCTGGGTCCACAAGGGCGTGGCCGCATTCGGCACCCAGGCGGTGTTCGCCGCCGGCCTGCTCGCCGCGCTCGGCATGACCGCGGGCGCGTGGAGCATCGTGCGCGCGCAGCGCCGGCTGCCGGTCGCGCCGCCGTCTTGCGAATCTTCGTCTTCCGATCTTTCTTCCGAACCCCAATCCGCACGAGGTGAATCATGAGCACCAGTCGCCGCGACTTCCTCGCCGCCAGCGCCGCCGGCGCGGGCCTGCTCGCGCTGCCGTCGTCCGCGCGCACGCTCCTGCGGCCCAAGCCGCGCAAGTTGCTGGTGCTCGGCGGCACCGGCTTCCTCGGCCCGCACTTCGTCGAGATCGCGCGCAAGCACGGCCACACCCTGACCTTGTTCAATCGCGGCAAGACCAATCCGGACAAGTTCTCCGGCGAGCAGTTCAACGACATCGAGCAACTGCACGGCGATCGCAAGAGCGACATGAAGGCGCTGGAAGGCGATCGCCAGTGGGATGCGGTGCTCGACACCTCGGCGTATCTGCCCGCGGACGTGACCCGTTCGGCCAAGCTGCTGGCATCGCGGGTCAAGCAATATCTGATCGTGTCGACGATCTCAGTCTACGCCAAGAACGACGCGCCGAACGACGAGACCTCGCCGCTGGCGGTGCTGGCCGATCCGAACGTCACCGAGGTGACCGGCGAAACCTACGGCGGCCTCAAGGCGCTATGCGAGCAAGCGGCCGAACGCGAACTGCCGGGGCGCACGACGGTAGTGCGTCCGGGCCTGATCGTCGGTCCCGGCGACAACAGCGACCGCTTCACCTACTGGCCCGCGCGCGCCGATCGCGGCGGCGAAATCCTCGCGCCCGGCAGCGCCGCCGACCCGACCCAGTTCATCGACGTGCGCGATCTGGCCGCGTTCCTGCTGGCGACGATCGAGGGCGGCCACTTCGGCCTCTACAACGCCGACGCCGCGCCCGGTTCGCTGACCATGGGCGCGCTGCTGGGCGAATGCCAGCGCGCGGCCAAGAGCAAGTCGAGCGTGACCTGGGTACCGGCGGATTTTCTCGAAGCGCAGAAGGTATCGGCGTGGCAGGACATGCCGGCGTGGATTCCCGCGCGCGGCGAGTACGCCGGGTTCGGCCGCACCTCGGTGGCCAAGGCGCGCGCCGCGGGTCTGCAACAGCGCCCGCTGCGCGAGACCGTGAGCGCAACGCTGGAGTGGTGGCGCGCCCTGCCGGAAGAACGCCGCGCCAAACCGAAGGCCGGCATCGCCGCCGCCCGCGAAGCCGAAGTCCTGAAAGCGTGGCACGAGAGTTCAAAGCCCAAGACCTAAACGAAGCCACGTACCTCACTGTAGGAGCGGCGCAAGCCGCGACCGCGCCACCGCACACCCCGGCGCGCCCACCACGAGGCCGACATCGCCCCGATATCGGCCTCACCTCACATATCGCCCGGCAACACCCAAAAACCCACGCCACCGCCCCCATCCAAAGCCGTATGCTTGCGCAAACCCATCCGCGCAAGGAACCCGACCGATGCACTGGCTCACCATCGTCCTGATCGCCTTGGTCGCGTTGCTGCACCTGTACTTCCTGATCCTGGAAATGTTCCTGTGGACCAAGCCGCTGGGCATGAAGGTGTTCCGCAACACCCCGGAAAAAGCCGAAATCACCCGCGTGCTCGCGGCCAATCAAGGCCTGTACAACGGCTTCCTGGTCGCCGGCCTGGTGTGGGGGCTGGTGTGCGCGCGAACGGACGTGGCGACGTTCTTCCTGGCCTGTGTGGTGGTCGCCGGTGCCTACGGCGCGGCCACGGTCAGCCGCCGCATTTTCTACGTGCAGGCGGTTCCGGCGCTGGCCGCGCTCGCGGCGTTGTGGTGGCTGTGATCCGAGGCGGCGGCTGACGCGATCGCCCGATTCGCTTGTTCGAACCGCGATGCGATCCGGGCCCGGCGCATCGTCGGGCGTCGGCGCGCGCGGCGCGAACGTGTTTCGCGTACAGCGTCACGAAACGACATGCGCAACGGCTAAACTGGTCCGATCCACGCGGGCGATCGGCGCCAGGGGCGTGGCCGACAAGGAGTGGCGATGCGGCGTTTCGAGTATGTGGAAGGCAGTTCGAGCAAGTTTTGGGAAGCCGAGCAGGACGGTAGCGATCTCAATATCCGCTGGGGCCGCATCGGCACCGCCGGACAGAGCCAGACCAAGGCCTTCGCCGACGCGAACAAGGCCGCCGCAGCGCTGATCAAGCTGATCGACGAGAAGACCGGCAAGGGCTACGTGGAGTCCGTCGCCGCCGCGGGCGCGAGCATCGGCAAGACCGCCGACAAACCCAAGGCCGACAAAGCCAAGGCCGAACCGGCGGCGGAGACGGTCGCGACACCCGCGACATCGCCTGCATCGCCGGACCCATCGGCGCCTCAAGCCGCGACCGCGCAGACCGCGGCGCCCCAATCCGCACCACTCGCCGCGTCGAACGCGGCCAGCGTCGCATCGGTCGCCATCGCGCCCGTCGCCGCATCCGACACGCCGCCGTGGCTCAACGACGGCGAACCGCTCGACATCGGTCCGGACCTGATCAAGGTCGCGCTGGCGACCCGGCGTCATCCCAAGCCGATCGCCGACACCGACCCGCTCAAGCTGTGGCTGGCCGCGCGCGAGATCCTGCTCGCCGGCAACCGGATCGAACTGAGCAAGACCGACCCGGCCTGGCAGGCGGCGCTGGCCGAAGCCGGCGAGCGCCTGCAATCGCGCCGGCCCGACGGCTCGGACGCGTCCACCGCCGCGCTGCTCGCGCTGACCATGGGCTATGGCGACCGCGACGCCGGCGTGCCGTTCGTGGGCTTCCTGGTCGCGCGCCATGGCTTGCTCAAGGCGGTCGAGCATCTGTTGGATGCGCAGCGCTCGCTGGTCGTCGGCACCGATTGGGATCGCGCGACCCAGAAGCACGAGCGTTTCCTCACCGCCGACCCCGACCGTCCGCTCGGCTCGAGCTGGCACGGCCCGCTCAGCGAGGGCGAACTCGCGTTTCGCGATCACCTCGCCGCCGCGCCGCAGGCCTTGTACGACGAGTGCGTGCGGCGGATCGTCGAGGTGCTGCCGCAACTGCATCCTGCGCGCCAGATCAGCATGGCGATGCTGCTGCCCGACCGGCCCGAACTGTCCAACGAACTGGCCCATCGCTACGGCGGCGCCGGCGCGCCGGCGCAGTTGCATTGGCTGCAGCTCAGCGCGACCGATCCGGCCGCGATCGCGATCGCGCGCAAGGTCAAGATCGACGGCTATACGCCGTTCTTCGGCCACCAGGACATGGTCGCCACGGTGTTGATCGAGCACGGCGTGGACGCGCTGGACCGGCTCGCGCCCGGCGCCGGCTACGATGCCGCCGGCGATGCGCTGGTCGCGATCGGCACACCCGACGCGATCGAAGCGCTGGCGGCCGCGGCGAGTCTTGGCAAGAACACGCTGGCGCGTCTGACCCGCGCGGTGAATCGCTGGCCGAGCGCGGCGATGGTCGGGCTGGCGCGGGCGATCGCCAACGGCGGCAAGGACGCGGTGTTGCTCGGCCCGAGCCTGACCGCGCTGTTGCGCGCGCGCGGCGATGAAGTGCCGGCGCTGCGGCCGTGGCTCAGTCCGGCCGCGGCGCAGACCATCGACAAACTGCTGGCCCAGCTCAGCGGCCCGGCCGAAACCGCCGCGCTCGAGGAATTGCCGCCGGTGCTCGCGGCGCCGCCGTGGCTCGGCACCCGGCCCAAGGTGTTGACCGTGACCGGCCTGGAGCCGTTGCCGCTGGCCGCGGTCGAGCATTGGACGCCGGCCGAACGCGAGGCCGCGGTGGACCTGGGTTCGTGGCGACGCGAGCGTTTCGAAAAGCTCGGCAACAGCGCCATGGCGATGACCACGCTGATCGGTTTCAACAACCGCGACATCAAGGACAAGTCGGTGTTCCAGGACGCGGCCAAGGCAATTCGCAATCGCGACAGCCAGGCCTTGATCGACGCGTGGCAACGCTACAAGACCATTCGCAAGAGCGCGGGCTGGAGTTGGGTGCCGATCGACGGCACCGAGCTCGGCCAACTGCCCGAGGAACTGGCGGTGCCGGTGTGGAACGGGCTGGCCGGCGAAGGCGACAGCGACTACGGCGTGGACTACATGCTCGCGCGCTTCGGCCTGGCGGCGCTGCCCGGGGTGAGCGCGGCGGTGCGGCGGCGCCCGAGCGAACATCTGCAAGTGGCGCTGCACGTGGGCTCGGTCGAGTTCGCGCCGCTGATGGCGCGCGCGTTCGCCAAGCTCAAGAGCGTGCGCGATGTCGGCCGCCGCTGGCTGCTGGCCAATCCCGAATACGCCGCGTGCGGTTTGATCGCGCCGGCGATCGGCAAGGCCGGCGAAGCGCGCGATTGCGCCGCCTCCGGCTTGCGCCTGCTCGACGAACAAGGTCACGGCGCGCTGCTGCGCGAGGTCGCCGCGCGCTATCAACGCGAGGACGTGAGCGCGGCGCTGGAAGCGATGCTGATCGAGAATCCGCTCGACCGTTACCCGAGCAAGCGCCCGCCCTTGCCGACGTTCTGGCAGCCGCGCGGCTGGCGCCGGCCGGTGCTGCGCAACGGCAAGGCGCTGCCGGACCAGGCGCTCGATCACGTGGGCACGATGTTCGCGTTTCCGAGCAACGAAGGCGTGTATCCGGGGATCGAACAACTGCGCGAGGCCTGCATCGGGCCATCGCTGGCCGATTTCGGCTGGGACGCGTTCGGCGCCTGGCTCTACGCCGGCGCGCCGTCCAAGGACGGTTGGGCGATGAACGTGCTGGCGTTGATCGGCAACGACGAGACCGCGCGCCGGCTCACGCCCTACATCCGCGCCTGGCCCGGCGAGGCCGCGCATGCGCGCGCGGTCGCCGGCCTCGACGTGCTCGCCGGCATCGGCAGCGACGTGGCCTTGATGTTGCTTAACGGCATCGCCCAGAAGGTCAAGTTCAAGGGCCTGCAGGACAAGGCGCGCGAGAAGATCGAAGAGATCGCGCAGGCGCGCGGGCTCAGCGCGGAAGAACTGGAAGATCGTCTGGCGCCCGACCTGGGCCTGGACGAACACGGCACGATGCTGCTGGATTTCGGCACGCGCCAGTTCCGGGTCGGTTTCGACGAAGCGCTCAAGCCGTATGTGCGCGACAGCGACGGCGCGCGTCTGGCCGATCTGCCCAAGCCGAAGAAGAGCGACGACGCGGAATTGTCGAAACAGGCCACCGAGCGTTTCAAGCTGCTCAAGAAGGACGTGCGCACCATCGCCAGCCAGCAGGTGCTGCGGCTGGAAGTGGCGATGTGCAGCCGGCGCCGCTGGACGGTGGAGGTGTTCGAGCAATTCCTCGCCGGCCATCCGCTGCTGCGCCATCTGGTCCAGCGTCTGGTCTGGGGCGTGTACGAGGCCGATGCCGACGACGCCGGTTACGGCGGTCGTCTGCTGACCTGTTTCCGCGTCGCCGAAGACGCGAGCTGCACCACCGCCGACGACGATGCGTATGAATTACCGCGCGGCGATACGGTGCGCATCGGCCTGCCGCATGCGCTGGAGTTGCCGCCGGCCGACGCGGCCGCGTTCGGCCAGTTGTTCGCCGATTACGAGCTGCTGCAGCCGTTCGCGCAGATGGGCCGCGACGTGCATGCGCTCGAACCGGCCGAACGCGAGCAGGACAAGCTGCTGCGCTGGAAGGGCGTGGTGGTGCCGACCGGGCGCGTGCTTGGCCTGGTCAACAAGGGCTGGCGGCGCGGCACCGCGCAGGACGGCGGCGGCATCTGGTACTTCAGCAAGCCGCTCGGCCGCGACTGGGTGATCGAGCTGACCCTCGACCCGGGCATCATCGTCGGCATGGTCGACGAATACCCGGAGCAGACCCTGCAGGAAGTGCAGATCGGCAAGCCGTCGAGCTGGGGCAACATGCAGACCGCCGAACGCTTGTCCGGGCTCGATCCGATCTCGGCCAGCGAGTTGATCCGCGATCTCGAAGCGCTGCGCGCCTGAGTTCTCAACTAACCCGGCAGCGCTGATCGACCTCGCCGCTTTCATGGAACACGACTGAACGACATGGCCAAGACTCCGACCGTTGCTCCCGCATCCGCGCCGTCGCATCTGCAACGCCCGCCGGCCGAACTGCTGCACGCCGACGAACTCGCGCGCCTGGCCGCGAACGACCGCGACCCGCGGCCGCCCGGCTGGGCGCTGAGCCTGAAGGCCGCGCGCACGTTCGTGCTCGGCGACGACGGCCTGGGCATCGAGCGCAAGATCGTCGCGCCGGTCGCGTCGATCGAACGCATGCTGGTGACCCTGGCCACTGGCCGCGGCCTGATGCTGGTCGGCGAGCCGGGCACGGCGAAATCGCTGCTGTCGGAACTGCTGGCGACCGCGATCAGCGGCGTGTCCACCCTGACCATCCAGGGCGGCGCGTCGATCACCGAAGATCAGATCAAGTATTCGTGGAACTACGCCTTGCTGATCAACGAAGGCCCGAGCCCGCGCGCGCTGGTGCCGGCGCCGTTGTACCAGGGCATGCGCGAGGGCCGGATCGTGCGTTTCGAGGAAATCACCCGCGCGCCGCAGGAAGTGCAGGACTGCCTGCTGGGCATGCTGTCGGACCGGGTCATGGCGGTGCCGGAACTGTCCGGCGAGGACGGCATGCTGTACGCGCGCGACGGCTTCAACATCATCGCCACCGCCAACACCCGCGACCGCGGCGTCAACGAGATGAGCGCCGCGCTCAAGCGCCGTTTCGATTTCGAGACGGTGTTTCCGATCCTGGATTTCGAACGCGAGCTGGCCCTGGTCGAACAGGCCTCGGCGCGGCTACTGGCGCGCAGCGGCATTCCCAGATCGGTGCCGACGCAGGTGCTGGAACTGCTGGTGGAAACCTTCCGCGACCTGCGCGGCAAGGACGCCGGCGCGGCCCGCAGCGACGGCGCGATGGACCGGCTCAACGCGGTGATGTCCACCGCCGAGGCGGTCAACGTCGCCCATGCGGTCGGCGTGCGCGCGTGGTTCCTGGAGCAGCGCGAAGGCTCGCCGGCCGATCTGGTCGACTGCATCGCCGGTACGGTGGTCAAGGACGATGCCGACGACCGCGCCAAGCTGCGGCGTTACTTCGAACAGAAAGTAGCCAAGAAGGGCGGCAGCCACTGGCGCGCCTATTACGAGGCGCGGCACCGCCTGCCGTGAGCGCGTCGGCGATGCCGTCCGCGCGCGCGCCGGTGGTGATCGGCGTGCGCCACCACAGCCCGGCCTGCGCCCGGCTGGTGGCCGCGCGCATCCGCGCCTTGCGTCCGCGCCACGTGCTGATCGAAGGCCCGGCCGATTTCAATCAACGCATCGACGAACTGCATCTGCCGCATCGTCTGCCGCTGGCGATCTACAGCTACCTGTCGCATGGTTCGCTGCATCGCGGCTCGTGGTCGCCGTTCGCCGAGCATTCGCCCGAATGGCAGGCGCTCAGCGTCGCCCGCGAAATCGGCGCGCAGGCGCGCTTCATCGATCTGCCGGCCTGGCACGAGGCCTTCGCCGAACTGCCCAACCGCTACGCCGACGAAGCCGATGCGCAGGCGCACGATCGCGCCGAAGCGTATGAGGACGACTTGTCGCGGCGACTGTCGATCGACGGCCGCGACGCGCTGTGGGACCACCTGTTCGAGGATGCGCCGCACGATCTCGACGGGCCCGACGAAGCCTTGGCGCAGCGGCTGCAGATGTACTTCGACCATCTGCGTCACGACGATCCCGGTTCGCCCGGCAACGCCGCGCGCGAAGAAATGATGGCGCGCTGGATCGCCTGGGCGATGGCGCGCGGGGACGGACCGGTGCTGGTGGTGTGCGGCGGTTATCACGCGCCTGCGCTAACCCGGTTGTGGCGCGAGGTCGATGTCGAAAGCTTCGGCCGCGACAGCGACGGATTGCGTTGCCCGGCCACGCCGGTGCCCGAAGTCGATTTCGCTGACGATACGCAGGATCAATCCGCATCCGAGCCTGCGCCGGCGCTGCGCTACGGTTCGTTCCTGGTGCCTTACGGTTTCAAGCGCCTGGACGCGTTCACCGGTTACGCGTCGGGCATGTCGTCGCCGGCGTTCTATCAATGGGTGTGGGAATCGGGCATGGCCCAGGCCGGCCTGCGCATGCTGCAACGCGTACTGGCGCGCTTGCGCGGCAAGCATCTGCCGGCCTCGACCGCGGATTTCGTCGCCGTGCATGCCCACGCGCAGGCTTTGGCGCGCCTGCGCGGGCATGCGCAGCCGCTGCGTTCGGACTGGCTCGACGCGATCGCCGGCGCGCTGGTCAAGGACGCGCTCGACGCGCCCTTGCCGTGGAGTTATCGCGGGCCGATTCGCGCCGGCACCGATCCGGTGCTGATGCAGGTCATGGACGTGATCGCCGGCGACGCGGTCGGAATGCTTGCGCCCGGCACGCCGCAGCCGCCGCTGCTGGCCTCGGTGCAGGCCGAACTCGGCGCGCACGGCCTGGCGTTCGACGGCGAACGCCGGCTGGACCTGCTCGACCGCGCCGATCGCGCCCGCAGCCGCGTGCTGCATCGTCTGTTGTTGTTGCAGATTCCGGGGATCGAGCGTCGCCAGGGCCCGCGGCTGTCGATGTCGGGCGAACGCCGCGAGCTGTGGCAGTTGCGCGCGCCGTTGGAACAGCAGGCGGCCTTGATCGAAGCCGGCGCGTACGGCGCGACCTTGCTCGATGCGGCGCGCGCGCGTCTGGAAGAACGCTTGCGCGCCGCGCAGGGACGGGTCGAGCCGCTGGCGCAAGCGTTGGATGCGGCCGCGTTCGCCGGATTGGCCGAAGTCAGCGACGGCTTGCTGCGCGATCTGCGCGCGGCGATCGCGGCCGAGCCGCGGCTGGAAGCGATCGGCTCGGCCCTGGCCTTGATCCATGCGCTGTGGCGGCATGGCGACCTGCTCGACATCAGCGGCGCGCCGGTATTGGCGGCCGCGATCGAAGCCGGCTTCGATCGCGCGCTGTGGTTGCTGGAGCCGGCCGCGAGCATCGCCGCGGCCGACGCCGGCCAGCATCTGCGCACTATCGCCGTGCTGCGCGACATCGTGCGCGACGCGCTGGCCGATGCCGATATCGACACCGATACGTCGCAGCCAGGCCCGCGGCTGGCGATCGAACCGGCGCGCGCGCTGGCGGTGCTGCGGCGCAAGGCGCTGGACCCGCAGGCCGATCCACTTGGACGCGGCGCCGCGCTGGGCGCCTTGTTCGATCTGCATGCCGGCCGCGGCGGGCAGGAACCCGACGACATCGCGCAGGCACTGCAACTGCTCGGCGCGCTCGCGCCGGCGCGGCTCGGCGATGCGCTGACCGGGCTGGTGTCGCTGGCGCGCGAACGGCTGACCCAGGAGCGCGCGTTCGTGAGCGGGCTCGACGCCCTGGTCGCCGCGCTCGACGACGCTGACTTCGTACTCGCGCTGCCGGCAATGCGCGGCGCGTTCGCCTGGCTGCCGCCGCGCGAGCGCGGCGAACTGGCGCACAGCGTGCTGCGGTTGCACGGCGCCGATCATCTGTCGCAGCGCGCGCTCACCGCCACGCTCGCCGCCGATCCGGCCCAGGTCGCCGCGGCCGCGCGGATCGAAGCGCAGGTGCTGCAACGTCTGCGCGAGTGGGGCCTGGACGCGGTCGCCGACGAGGAACCCGCGCGATGAGCCTGGACCTGCCCGATCCGCTGCAACGCTGGCGCCTGTTGCTGGGCGAAGCCGCCGACCCAAGCCTGGGCGCGCCGCAGGGCGAACTCGCCGCCGCCGACGCCGCATTGGAATGGCTGTACGGCCGCGATCCCGAGCGCGGCGAACGCGGCGAGCGCGGCGGCCTCGGCCCCTCGTCGCTGAGCGTGCCGGACTGGATCAACACCGTGCATTCGCTGTTTCCGCAGGAAGTGATCGAACGGCTGGAACGCGATGCGGTCGAGCGCTACGGCATCGACGAGATCGTCACCAGCCTGGACGTGCTCGAACGCATCGAGCCGTCCGAATCGCTGCTGCGCGCGGTGCTGCACACCAAGCACCTGATGAACCCGCAGGTGCTGGCGGCGGCGCGCAAGCTGGTCGCCGAAGTGGTGCGGCGGATCATGGAAAAGTTGCAGACCCAGGTGCGGCAATCGTTTTCCGGCACCCGCGATCGCCGTCGCCGCTCCTCGCAGCGGATCGCGCGCAATTTCGATTTCCGCCGCACCGTGCGCGAAAACCTGCACCGCTGGGACCCGCAACGTCGCCGCCTGTTCCTGGACAAACCGGTGTTCGTCAGCCGTAGCCGTCGCTACAGCGAACGCTGGGAGATCGTGCTGCTGATCGATCAGAGCGGTTCGATGGTCGATTCGGTGATCCACTCCGCGGTGATGGCCGCCTGCCTGTGGAACCTGCCGGGCATGAGTACGCGGTTGGTCGCGTTCGACACCGCGGTGGTCGATCTGACCGCGGACGTGGCCGATCCGGTCGAGCTGCTGATGAAAGTGCAGCTGGGCGGCGGCACCGATATCGCCAAGGCGGTGGCGTATGCGCAGTCGCGGATTTCCAATCCGGGACGCTCGATCGTGGTCTTGGTCAGCGATTTCTTCGAAGGCGGCAGCGAGTACGAACTGGTGCGCCGGGTCAAGGCGCTGGTCGAGTCCGGGGTCAAGGTGCTCGGCCTGGCCGCGCTCGATCCGCAGGCGCGGCCCGCGTTCGATCGCGACATGGCCGCGCGCCTGGTCGCCGCCGGCGCCCATGTCGGCGCGATGACGCCGGGCGAACTGGCGGCGTGGCTGGCCGAGAAGGTGCGCGCATGAGTCCGCGTCGTCCCGACCTGCTCGAGCTGAGCACCGATGCGCTGATCGCGCTGGCCAACGCCGGTTTCGTCAAGCGCGCGTTGAAGGAACTCGACGAGGGGCGGATGCCGCAGGTCGAGGAACTCGACGACGGCGCGGTGCGCGCGCATTACGACGACGGCCAGCACGCGACTTTGGCGGCGGGTCGGTCCTTGCGCGAGGCCGTGTGCAGTTGCCCGGCCAGCGGGCTGTGCCGGCATCGGGTGACGCTGGTGTTGGCGTATCAGCGCTGGGTGCGTGATGCGATGGGTGCCGGTGCGAGCGACGCAGCCGCATCCGATCCAGCCGCATCCGACGCGAACGATGCCGGTCGCGACGCACTGACCGATAACGCGCCGCAAGCCGACGCCGCGCCGCAGCGCTGGACTCCGGCCGAGTTCGACGACACCGCCATCGCCGCCGGTTTCCCCGCCGCAACCATCGACATCGCCACGCGGCTCGCCGCCGCGCGGCCGGTGATCGCGCTGCAGGCCGGGCTCGGCGACAACGCCCCGAACGCGCGCCTGCCAATGTGCTCGGTGCGGTTCTTTTCGCGCAGCAGCCTGCTGCACGCGCGTTGCGATTGCCGGCAGGGCAGCGGTTGCGAACACGTGGTGCTGGCGGTGTGGGCGTTCCGGCAATGGCAGGCGAGTCGCGACGAGGGCGCGCAGGCGACCGTCGAACTGGAGCCGCGTCAGCACGGCGAGCGCGCCGGCGTCGTCGGTTTCGACGCCGATGCGCAATCGCTGCGCGACGAACTCGGCCGGCTGTGCCTGCGCCTGTGGATGGACGGCTCCAGCCAATCGCCGCTGCTGCTGGAAGCGCCGTTCGAACGCCTGCGCCAGCGTTGCGCGCAACTGGGCTGGAGCTGGGTGCTGGCGTCGCTGCAACGCCTGCAGGATCTGCTGATCGCGCAGCACGCGCGTTCGACCCGCTTCGATCCCTTGCAGTTGCTCGATGCGGTCGCCGAATGCACCGCGCGCGTGGATGCCGCGCGTCGGGCCGGACGCGCGCAGGTCGAGGCCGGCATCGCGCCGCTGCCGGCGAGCCAGATTCTCGGGCTCGGGGTCAAGGGCGAAGTCGCGCTGGATCATCTGCGTCTGGTGTCGCTGGGCGCGCAGTGCTGGCAAGACCAGGAGGCCGAAGGCGTGCGGGTGCTGTTCGCTGACCCCGATACCCAGAGCGTGACCGTGCTGGAGCGGCAGTGGCCGCGCGCCGACACGGGTGCGAGTACGGCGACGGGCGCGGCGCCGACCGCGCTGATGGCGCGACGCATCGCCGGGCAGACGCTGCGTCAGTTCGCGAGCGGACAGGTGGTCACGCGCGGGGCGAAACGTCGCGCCAACGGTGTGATCGACATCGCCGCCGGCGCGCGACAGACCAATGTGCTGCCGCTCGCGCCGCAGTCGTGGGACCAACTGCGCGCGCCGTTGCGCCAGCCCGGCGCGCGCGAGTTGAGCGCACATCTGCGCCGCGCCTTGCCGGATTTCGTGCGCCCGCGGCAGGTGATCGAACATCTGCATGTGCTGCCGGTCGACGCGGTGCTCGACTGGGGCTGGGACGCGGCCGAACAGACTTTGCGCGCACGCCTGCGCAGCGGCGGCGAGGGCGGCGTGAGCGAGATCGATCCCGCCGATTGCCTGCAACTGGCCCTGCCGCATTCGGCCGCGGCGGTCGGCGCGGTCGATGTGCTGGCGCGGGCCTTGAGCGGGGAATGGGGCGCGCCGCGCGTGGTCGCCGGGCTCGCGCGTCTGCAGGCCGGGCATCTGCAAGTGCTGCCGCTGGCGTTGATCACCGAACAGCGCGCGTTGGTATTGCAGGCCGAATCGGCGCCGGCGCAAACCTTGCCGATGCAGACGTTCGATTACGCCGGCAGTGCGCTGGCGCATCAGGTCGAGCAGACCCGCCAGCAACTGGCGGCCTGGCTGCGGCAGGGGTTGCGTCATCAGAACGCGGCCGCGCGCGAACGCATGCGCGCGTTGGCGACTGCTCTGGAACACGCCGGCCTGCGCCGCATCGCCGCTCTGCTCGGCGACGCCGTCGACGCGGCAGGCGCGGTCGACCCGACGCGTTTGCCCGAACGGATGGCGCTGTTGGTGCTGGCGCTCGACGGCGTGTATCGCGATGCGGTCGAGTAGGCTTGAGGCGAGCCGGCTTGAAGCGAGCCGGTTCGAGCCGGGCCGACTCGAACCGAGTGAGTTGAACCGAATCGATTGAACCGAATCGATTGAAGCGAATCGGTCGACTCGAGCCGCCGGGTCGAGGCGGTTGAGCGAAGCGCGGGGCGCGCGTCGCCCCGTCCGCTTCGCGACCGCCCTCAGCCGTGCAGCTTCTTCGCCGTTTCGGCGACCTCGCGGCCCTGGTAGCGCGCCGCATCGAGTTCGTTCTGGGTCGGTTGACGCGAGCCGTCGCCGCCGGTGATCGTGGTCGTGCCGTAGGGCGAGCCGCCGGTCACTTCGTCCAGGCGCATCTGCCCGGCATAGCCGTAATTGAGCCCGACGATCACCATGCCGAAGTGCAGCAGGTTGGTGATGATCGAGAACAGCGTGGTTTCCTGGCCGCCGTGCTGGGTCGCGGTCGAGGTGAACGCGGCACCGACCTTGCCGTGCAGCGCGCCCTTGGCCCACAAGCCGCCGGCCTGATCGAGGAAGTTGGCCATCTGCGAGGTCATGCGGCCGAAGCGCGTGCCGGTGCCGATCACGATCGCGTCGTAGTGCTCCAGATCGGCGATCTGCGCGATCGGCGCGGCTTGGTCGAGCTTGTAATGCGACTTGCGCGCGACGTCCTCGGGCACCAGCTCGGGAACGCGCTTGATGTCGACCTGCGCGCCGGCTTCGCGCGCGCCTTCGGCCACGGCCTCGGCCATCTTTTCGCAGTGGCCGTAAGCGGAGTAGTACAGCACCAGGACCTTCGCCATCGTCTTATCCTCGCGGGTGGGTGAGCAGCGACACGAGTCGAGCCTAGGCCGGGCCGGTTTCAGGCGATGTGATGGGGTTTGTGTTCGTGCCGGTGCAATGACGGGCCGGTGTCGGCGCTGGAGAGGTCTGCGATCGCGGCCTGAATACGCCATCGTCCATGGCGCTTCTCATTTGATTTCTTTGCACGGACCGCCTGTCAGGTAAGAAACAAAGGTCCCGGCCTTCTCGTTTTCAAGCTGCCACGTCGCGGAGAACTCCTGCTTGATCGGGTCATGGATGAAGACGCCGCCGTCCCCATCGGTATTGGCGCAGAAGTACTGCGATGAGCAATCCTTGTAGAGCGTCTGTTTCGTCTTGTGGTCGCGCACGATCCACTTGCCGCGCACTTTGGACATCAGGTAGATCCGGGATTTTCCATCGGGCGGCTTCCCGGAGAAGCCCTCGGAGCCGACGACGGTCGCGTAGGCCGGTTCCGGGGTGCAAAGGTAGTCGTCGGCTGCGTTTGCGCTGAGGGGCGCCAGCAACATGCATCCGAGCAGGGTGATACGACGGTCCATGTGGCCTCTTGATGCGTTGCTATTTTCGGTGTTTATTTGCGCGCCGCTTTTTCCTCACGCCCGGCCCTGGCCATCTGCGGCTTTGTTGGAAAGGCTCGGCAAATGCGAGCCTTCGCCGATTCAAGTCCTGGCGCCGCGGATCACGCTGTTGATGACGCGCTTGTAGGCGTAGCTTGGGTTAGGCTCGCTAAAGCGACTCAGCTCGGTCTGGAACGCGATTTTTGCTCTCGCGTCAGCACCCGCACTAACGCCTGCACGGTATGGTAAAGCCCCAGTACCGCACCGGGTACCTCTTCGATTTGTGGTTCGTCTGTCATTTTGCGCTCCATTGGCTGGGTGCTTTCGTCAATGTGACGTGGCGATGATTTTCGCGTCCTGAAGCGTTCGCCGGTTGCAGGTCGGAGCAATGCCAGCGTCGGCCGTATCTTCGAACGCTGCGTGGACCCGGTACGGCTGCGGTGTATCGACGAGAGCGCCGACCGACATACTGTCGTGCGTTCGCAATACGTAGATCGTCGGCCCGACCTTTCGTGTTGAAGGTCCGATAAGCCGGCTGTAGACCCGTGCTCCGGCACGCCGCACTCAGCTCAACGACAAACAGGGCAATCGCCGGCCAAGAGCCGAACCGTCGGGAATGGCTCTGTGCAATGGTGTGTGATCGTGCGCAAGTTCCCGTCGGCGGCGGGTAAGGCCGGGCAACGCACCCGACAACTGAACCATGGAAATCGCGGGTTTTTCCGCGAGCTTATGCGCAGCTGCAAGATTCGATAAGGCCGTTCGGCGGGATTTACAGTCCCGATTGTTCGAAAAATCAGCAACGCCTGCATCGCCAAGGCCTGCGCGCATCGTCCTTCGTCCAGAACGATGCGAACAACGCGGCGCGGTTTATCGGCGCGTCGCCGTTTCCTAAAATAGCCCCATGCGCCGGCACGCGGCGCGCCTTCGACCTTCTGCGTTCTTCCTTCCCCCGACCCTCGTCCCGGCCCGGCGTTCGCACGGCCGCGGCGATCCCATCTGCGGAGTGTCCCGTGCTGTTGCCCATCATCCTGCTGTCGGCGGCCGGTTTCACCGTGCTGACGACCGAATTCATCCTCGTGGGCCTGCTGCCTTCGCTCGCGCGCGATCTCAACGTGAGCGTGTCGCAGGCCGGTCTGCTGGTGACCTTGTTCGCGTTCGCGGTCGCCGCCAGCGGTCCGTTTCTGACCGCGTATTTTTCCCGCTTCGAACGCAAGCGCTTGTTCATCGTGGTGCTGCTGTTGTTCGCCGCGTCCAACCTGATCGCGGCGATCGCGCCCAACCTGGGCGTGCTGGCGTTCGCGCGGGTGATTCCCGCGCTCGGCGTGCCGGTGTTCTGGGCGTTGGCCAGCGAAACCGCGGTCGACCTGGTCGGGCAGGAACGCGCCGGCCGCGCGATCTCGGTGATCTCGTTCGGAGTGATCTGCGCGACCGTGATCGGCGTGCCGACCGGAACCCTGATCGCCGACGCGTTCGGCTGGCGCGCGGCTTTCGTCGCATTGGCGATCGCGTCCTTGCTCAAGGCCACCTTGCTGTTCGTGTTCCTGCCCGACAGCCGCGCCGACAAGCCGCAGATGAAACTGCTGGAACAGTTCCAGGTGCTGCGCGACCCGCGCGTGAGCGGCCACGTGCTGCTGTCGATCCTGCTGTTCACCGGCATGTTCACCGCCTACACCTACCTGGCCGACCTGTTCGAGCGGCTGGCCGGGTTCGACGGCTCGGTGGTCGGCTGGGCGCTGATGGCGTTCGGCGCGGTCGGTTTGATCGGCAACACCCTGGGCGGCCGTATCGTCGACCGCAACCCGCTCGCCGCATCGCTGATCTTCAGCGTGCCGATGGCGCTGGGCCTGGTGCTGGTGGTGCCGGCAATCCATTCGCTGCCGCTGTTCGCGCTGACCCTGGCGCTGTGGGGCATCACCCAGGCCGCGCTGTTCCCGGTCAGCCATGTGCGGGTGATGAAATCGGCGCCGCAGGCACCGGCGTTCGCCGCGTCGCTGAACATTTCCGGCGCCAACCTCGGCATCGGCGTGGGCGCGATGGTCGGCGGCCGGGTCATCGACGCGATCGGCATCGGCGGGGTGGGCTATGTCGCCGCGGGCATCGTGGCGGCGTCGGTGTTGCTGGGATTCGTGCTGATGTCGGCCGGCGAGCGGCCCCAGGCCGAGGCGGCGTGAACGGCTGAATCCTGCGCTGGCGCCCAGTTCAGAAAAACGCCGCCGCTGTGCCCTAAACAATCTTCCGGCGTGCCGGATTAGTGCTCTTAGAGAGGTCGCCCGAAGCCGGGCGGCCCGATCACTCGGGAGCGCGGGCAATGGCGGCAGTAATTTCAGGGAATGGTCTGGGGCTGTTCAACAGCTCGGCGAGCCAGATCGGAATGGGGTTGGGCGGCGGAGCCCGCCTGGGTCAGGGTCAGGACAATCAGTTCGTCAATGTCGCCACCGGCAACCTGCTGCTGCAAAGCCAGGACGATCAGGTCCTGTCGCGCGGCATGCTGGTCGGCTTCAACCGCACCTACAACAGCCGCGGGCAACTGGCCCAGGTCGGCGCGGACGCGTGGGTCACCGGGTTCGAGCGCCGGGTCGAACTGCTCTCGGGCAGCCTCAACAGCGCCGGCAGCGTCATGCGCCGGCATACCGGCGATGGTTCGTACCAGGACTTCACTTACGCCGGCAACGCGACCTATGTCTCGACCACCGGCGACGGTGCCCACGACAGCCTGAGCTGGGACGCCGCGACGTCGGCCTGGACCTACACCGAGGGCAGCACGCGCCAGCAGGAACGTTACGCCGACCACGCCAGCGCCACCCTCAAGGGGCGCCTGACCCAGTTGCGCAATCCGCTCAGCGACGGCGCGCAACCCCAGGTCTGGGACGTGCTGTACGACGCCAACGGGCGGATCGCGGAAATCACACCGCAGGCACAGGACGCCTACGGCGGCCGCCTGGTCTTCACCTACGACGCCAACGGCCGCCTGGCCAGCATGGCCAGCGATCCGTATTCCGACGGCCGGGCGCTCGCCGGTGGACGCGCCTGGTATTCCTACGACAGCGCCGGTCGCCTGGCCTCGGTGATCGTCGACCTGACCCCGCGCGGCACCCAGCCCGACAGTTCGGGCAGCGCCCCCGATCACGATCAATGGACCGCCGCGGCCGGCTCCAACGACGGCTACCTGTTCAAGACCACCTACAGCTACACCGATGCGACCAGCCTGTTGATCTCGCGGGTCGAGCAAAGCGACGGCACCGTCACCAGCTACACCTACGACGCGCAGAACCGGATCAAGAGCGTCACCCGCGGCGACACCAACACCAACGACGGCGACGGTCTCGGCCAGACCCTGAGCTTCAGCTACGACAGCGCCACCACCACCAGCGTGTCCGATTCGTCCGGCCGCACATGGACGTATGTCTACGATGCCGCCGGCCAGCTGACCGAAGTCCGCCAACCCGCGGTCGACGGACTGCGCGAAACCACCACCTATACCTACGATGCCGCCGGCAATGTCACCCGCGTATCGACCAAGTACGGCGGCCTGGTGCAGGCCCAGACCGACTACGCCTACGACGCCAACGGCAACCTCACCTGGCAATGGGAGCGGGTGCAGAGCGGCAGCAGCACCAGCGCGCGCGCGGTGCAGCGCACCTATACCGCCAACAACCAGCTGGCCAGCGAAACCGTCTTCACCGGCCTGGATGCCGACGGCCCCGGGGCCGGACAACCCAGCGGCGGGCTGACCACGAATTATCTCTACGACGCCCAGGGCCGCCTGCGCTTCGTCGTCAACGCCGCCGGCGAAGTCAGCGAGCAGGAGTACCACACCAGTGGCCTGGGCATCGGCCAGTTGTCCAGGCAACGCCAGTACCTGGGCGACAGCTACGGCGGCGCCTACACGCTGGCCGGGCTAGAGGCGTGGGCGACCACGGCGCGCAAGGCCAACAGCATCCTGACGACGTACTCCTATCCCGCCGCGCAAGGCCGGACCCAGCGGGTATTCGCGAGTGTCGACGCCGCCGGCGAAGGCATCGAAACCGATGCCTTGATCTACGAAGGCTACCGGTACGACGAACGCGGCCGCTTGCTGTTGAAGAACCGCACCAGCGCCGAAGGCGCGTTCCAGACGATCTACGCCTACGACGGCCTGGGCCGATTGGTTTCCGAGCGCGTGGTCGAAAAGGGCGTGACGATCCAGTCGCGGACCTGGGTCTATCAGGACTCGCAGGGCCTGTCGCACACCATCATCGAAGGCGGCGTGGTCGGCGACAACGACCCGAGCAACGACCGCATCCGCAGCGAGCAGCGCGACGCCGCCGGGCGCTTGATCTATGTCAAGGAAAGCGCGGTGTCCGGCACGTCGGGCGGCGTGCGCGAGTCGCGCAACTACTACGACAGCACCGGCCGCCTGCGCGCGTCGGAGAACAGCGGTGGCGCCCGCACCTATTTCTTCTACGACGCCGAGGGGCAGTTGTCCGGCCAGGTCGACGAGACCGGCGCGGTAACCGAATTCGTGCGCGATCCGCTCGGGCGCATCACCCAGACAAAACGGTACGCAACGCGGGTGAACCCTGCGTCGTGGCAAGACGGCGGTTCGGGCGAACCAGGAGGCCCCGGCGATACGGGCCCCGGCAATCCGGGCGGCGGCACAAGCGGATCGACGGGGCCGCAAAGTCTGGGCCTCTTTCGCCCGGGCGCAATGATCGCAGGCATTTACGTATACGACCTGATCGAGGACGCGCGCCCGGCCACCTCCGCCGACGATCGCGGCACCTCGACCAGCTACGACGCGCTGGGCCGCGTCGTTACCCAAACCGATGCAGAAGGCGCGATCACCACCTACAGCTACGACGGCGCCAACCGCCTGCTGCACACGCGCACCACCGATGCCGCCGGCACCGCGGCGACCGCGCGCGTCACCCGCTATTTCTACGACGCCCAAGGTCGCCAGACCGGGCGCCTGGATGCCGAAGGCTACCTGACCGAATACAGCTACGACCTCGCCGGCCGGCGCATTCGCAGCGTCGCCTACGCCACCGTGACTGCGGCGGCGCAGCAGGCCAACGGTGGATTGAACGATCTGCGTCCGGCGAGTTCGGGCAACGACCAGACCACGCGCTGGTTCTACGACGGCCGCGGCAACCTCGTGGCGACGCTCGACGCCGAAGGCTATCTGACCGAATACGTCCACGACACCAAGCACCTGCAACGCGCGAGCAAGGCCTATGCGCTCAAGCTCGGCGGCCTGAGCGGCAACGAATCGTTGGCGACGCTGCGTGCATCGGCCGCGGCCGGTGGCGTGCGCGAAACCCGCATCAGTTACGACAGCGCCGGTCGGGTCATCGCCGAACAAAACCCCGAAGGCACCGTCACCCGCTACACCTACGACGCCCAGGGCAACCCGATCCGCAGCGAAGTCGCCGCCGACACCACGGAAGTGCGCGAAGGCCGCATGCGCTACAACGTGTTCGGCGAACTCATCGGCGAACTGCACGGCGAGGGCGCCGCACGCGTATTGCCGGGCATGACCGAAGCCCAGCTCGACGCGCTGTACGCCCAGTACGGCGTGCGCCACAGCTACAACAGCCTGGGCCAGCGCAGCGAGAGCATCGACGCGGCCGGCAACAAGACCTGGTACTTCTACGACGCCAGCGGCCGCCCGACCTTCACGGTCAAGGGCGTCGCCAGCGCCAGCGGCGTGGCCAACGCGCAGGGCGAAGTCGTCGAGACCCGCTACAACGCCTTCGGCGAAGCGATCGAGACCACCGCCTACACCGGCCGCATCACCCTGGCCACCGCGGGCAGTCGCGACAGCGTCGCCAGCGCGATCACCACGCTGGCCTATGTCGCCGGCAGCGACAGCCGGCGCAGCGTCAGCTACAACCATCGCGGCCAGGTCGTCGGCAGCGTCGACGCCGAGAACGCGGCGACGCGCTACACCTACAACGCGTTCGGCGAACGCATCCGTGAAATTTCGGCGTTCGGTTCTCCTGCCGCGTTGACCGTCGAGACCGACTACGACCGCCGCGGCCTGGCCACGGCACGCCGCGAGGGCGTCGGCAGCGCGGTCGCGCGTGCGCAAGGCTGGACCTACGACGCCTTCGGCCGCGTGACCACGGCCGTCGATGCGCGCGGCATCGCCACGACCTACAGCTACGACCGCCTCGGCCGCCAGCTGACGGCGCGTCAAACCGTGCTTAATCGCGAAGAAGTGGTCAGCACCAGCTACGACGCCTACGGCCGCGTGCTCAGCGTCACCGACGCGATGGGCCGCACCACCACCAGCGCCTACGACACCGCCAACCGCACCACCACGGTCACCACGCCCGAAGGCGTGAGCGTGACCACGACCTTCAATCGCCACGGCCAGCAGGTCAACGTCGCCACGCCCTTGCCGGGCGGCACCGTCGCCAACACCAGCTACCTCTACGACCGCGACGGCAACCTCAAGAGCACCACCGACGCGCTCGGCCGCGCCGATTCCAACGAATACGACGCACGCGGCTTGCTCAGCGCCACGGTCGACCGCACCGGGCGCCGGGTCGAGCTGCGCTACGACGCGGTCGGCCGCCTGCTGCAACGGATCGAAGATCCCGCGGGTCTCGCGCTGACCACGACCTACCGCTACGACGGCCAAGGCCGCCAGAGCGAAGTCACCGATGCCAGCGGCCGCAAGACCGCCTACAGCTACGACCGCGAAGGCCGCCTGACCCAGGTCGCATTGGACCCGGCCGGTTTGAACCTGCGCACGGCCTACACCTACGACGCGCTGGGCCGGCAGATCACCGTGACCGAAGGCGCCGGCACCGCCCAGGCGCGCACGATCCAGTACGACTACGACGCCCTCGGCCGCCGCACCGCCGAACGCCTCGATCCGTCCGGCCTGAACCTGATCACGAGTTATGCCTACGACGCCAACGACAACGTCGTGCGCCGCACCGACGCGACCGGCAACGTCACCCGGTTCTATTACGACGAAGCCGACCGGATGATCTATACGGTCGATCCGCTCGGGGTGATGACGCGCAACTGGCGCGACGTGAACGGTCGTGTCGTCGCTACGCGCACCTTCATCATCGCCACCGACGCGTCGACGCTGACCGACACCACCACCATCGCGCAGCTCGATGGACGTCTCGCATGGGGCTCGACCGACCCGGGCAGCTACACCGTCTACGACCGCGACGGCCGTGCGCGGCTGGTGTTGAGCACGATCGGCACGATCCAGGAATTCACCTACGACGCTGCCGGCCGGGTCTCGGTGATCCGCAACTACGCGGCGCTGTGGCCGGATTTCGGCACGACCATGCTCAACAAGTTGTTCGCCGGCACGGCGCAGCTGAGCGATTTCAACCTCGACGCGCTGCGCAACGACACCGCCACCGACCGCGTGCGCGATCTGGTCACCTACCAGGTGTTCACCACGCTCGGCGAGTTGCGCACCACCGTCGACAACGCCGGCACGGTGATCTCCTACGTCTACGACGCCGCCGGTCGCCAGACCGTGCATAAGCGTTACGCGCACGCGGCCCAGCTCAACCCGACCCTGCGCGCCAAGCTGGTCGCCGGTACGGCCTCGCCGCAGGACGTGGTGGATGTCGTTGCCGTGTTCAACGAGACCGACCTGGTCACCTACACCAGCTACGACGGCGCCGGTCGCGCGCGTTACACCGTCGACGGCAACGGCTCGGTGGTCGAAATCCTGTACGACAGCGCCGGCCGCCCGGTCGGCACGCGCGCGTACGCGACCGCGATCGTGGTCAACACCGACGCGACCTTCAAGTCCAAGCTCATCGCTGGCGATCCGGCCGCGATGGGCATGGTGCGCGACCGCGTCGCGGCGATCGCCAACGACGCGCGCGACCTGCGCAGCTACCAGGTCTACGACAGCGCCGGCCGCATCGCCGCCACCATCGACGGCGCCGGCTACGTCAGCACGCGCAGCTACGACGCCGCAGGCCGCGTCGTGCAGGAGCGCCGCCACGCCCAGGCCGCGACCATCGCCGCACCGCTGCTGGCCAAGCTGGTCGCTGGCACCGCGAGCGTCGCCGATATCGCCGCGGTCACGCCGGTCAACAACGCCGCCGATGCGGTCGTGCGTCATATCTACGACGCGGCGGGCCGCGAGCGCTACACCCTGGTGCAGAACAGCGCCAGCACCTACCTGGTCAGCGAGCGCCGCTATGACGGCGCCGGCCGGGTCACCGCGCAGTATCAGTACGCCGTGCCGATCGCACTCGGCCCGGTGGCGACACCGGCCGATGTCGGCACCGCGCTGAACGCGGCGGGCGCCTACGCCACCGCCGATCGTTACCGCTCCACCCAGTACGTCTTCGACGCCGCCGGCCGCGTGCGCTTCACCGTCGACGATCTCGGCGCGGTCAACGAACAACGCTTTGATGGCGCCGGCCGGGTCGTGGAGACCCGTCGCTATGGCGGGTATATCTCGATCTCCACGCCGATGAACGACGCGGCGGTCGCCGCCGCGGTGGCGGCCATCGCCGAGGTGCGCACGACCACGACGACCTACGACGCGATGGGCCGTGTACTGCGCGTCACCGACGCGCTCAACCAGTATGAGGAGTACACCTACAACCCGCTGAGCCAGGTCACCGCGCTGCGCAACAAGAACGGGCATGTCTGGAATTACGAATACGACGCCGCCGGCCGCCGCACCGCCGAAATCAGCCCGGACGTCTGGATCGCCAACGTCGACGCCGCCGGCACCCAGAGCTATGGCGTGCGCCGGGTCGTCACCCGCACCGAGTACGACGCGCTCGGCAACGTCACCCGTCGCCTCGAAGATGCCGATGGCGCGCGTCCTCGCATTACCCGTTACGAATACGACAACCGCGGCAATCAGATCCGCACGATCTTCCCCGATGCCGGCAAGATCGATCCCGACAGCAAGCAACTGGTTGTCTCCGGGATTCAGCCGACCATCGAGATCACCTACGACGCGCTCGGCCGCGCCGTGGCGCAGAAGGACGTGCGCGGCAACTACAGCTACAAGATCTACGACAACCTGGGCCGACTGGCCTACGACGTCGATCAGGAAAACTACGTCACCGCCTACAGCTACGACGGCTTCGGCCAGCAGACCAATCTGCGCCGCCACGCGCAGGCCTTGAACATCGGAGCCTTGGCCGGCTGGACTCCAGGCCAGCCGCTGTCGATGGCGCAGATGCAAGCCGCCGCCGCGACCTCCGCGTCCGACCGCACCATCGCCACGCGTTACGACCAGCGCGGCCTCGCCGTGCAGATCGAACAGGCCCAGATCGCCTATTACACCTCGACCGGCGCCGCCGCGACCGGATCGCCGACCGTGCGGATCGAGTACGACGGCTTCGGCAACAAGGTCAAGGAATCGATCCTGCTCGAAGGCACCGCGGGTCAGGCCGACGCACGCTGGGCCGACACCTACACCTATTACGACCTGGTTGGCCGAGTGACGATGACGGTCGATGCGGAGGGCTACGTCACCCGCGCGCGCTACAACGCCACCGGCGAGGTGGTCGAAAGCATCGAGTACGCCAAGGCGGTCTGGACGGGCGGCTTGAGCACCGCCGCGCCGCCGGCGCTGCCGTCGGCCGGCGATGAGATCAGTGGCTACGACCGCATCACCCGTCTGGGCTTCGATGCGCTCGGCCGGAAAATATCGGAAAGCGTGGTGCGCCACTTCCAGCGCAACGACGGCAGCTCGGGTGTTCGCGATGTCGTCACCCAGTTCCGCTACGACGGCGCGGACCGGGTCACCCAGATCATCAACGACGCGGGCACCACCTCGACCGAGTACGACGCCCTGGGCCATGCCGTCAGCGTCACCGAGCCGACCCGCAAGGTCATCAACGACGGCACCTTCGGCATCCTGGCGCAGAACACCGGCTACGATCTGAATCATCCGAACGTCTATGCGGATGCATCGCCGTACACCGGGATGATCTACGACGCGTTCGGCAACCTCGTGCTGACCCGCCGCTTCGCCAGCGGCAAGAACGCCGCCGGCCAAGTGGTCGAGGACGCCAACAAGGACCAGATCGAACGCGTGCGCTACGACTGGCAGGGCCGCGCGGTCGCCACCTCGGCGACCAACGGCGACACCGCCTATACCGACTACGACGCCGCCGACAACGTCAGCCACCGCTGGTATGTGCTGAGCGGCACCCAGGCCAGCCGCGATGTTCGCGTGCATACGTGGTACAGCTACGACAAGGCCGGGCGCCAGACCGGCGTGGGCCAGACCCGCGATCTGATCAACGGTGGCGGTTCCAGCACCGATCTGTCCGAGGCCGTGGTCTATAACGCCTTCGGCGAAATCGTCCAGAAGACTTATGCCGGCCTGCAAGGCAGCCTGAATTATGCCTACGACGCCGCCGGGCGCCTGATCACCTCCAACGAAAACTTCGGCGCGCGGAACTTCGGCTACAACCTGGCCGGTCATCAGGTACGCGAACCGCATGTGGTCGTCATCAGCGACGGCCAGACCGGCGGTGGCCGCCAGAGCGTCGACGCCACCACGTTCAACACCACCGATCGTTTGGGCCGCACCACCGCCACCCGCCTGCCGTCGAACACCACCGATCCCAATGCCACCCTGAGCGTGCAGCAGCGTCTGGATCGCTGGGGCAACGTGCTGGAAGTGATCGACGCGCGCGGTTACCAGACCAACTACCGCTACAACGAATCCAATCAAGTCACGCGCGACGAGCGGCCGCTGGTCGAAGTGGTTTCGGACACCGGCCAAAGCAGTTGGCTGCGTCCGATCAACTACTGGTTCTACGATGCGCTCGGCCGCCTGATCGGCACCCGCGACGCCAACGGCAACACTCGCACCAACCAGTACGATGCGGTCGGTCGTATGGTTTCCTCGAAGGACGCGCTCGGCCAGGCGACGCTGTTCGCCTACGACGCGCTGGGCAACCAGCGCATCACCCAGAATCCGTTGGGTTATCTGACCTACAAGGACTACGACGCGCTCGGTCGCCTGGTCGAGATCGGCGACTACCTCGCCAACGGCGCCGGCGGACGCACCCGCACCGCATTGCAGCGCTACTGGCTCAATCAGAACGGCGATCGCATCGTGGTGACCGATGCGCTCAACAAGCAGGCGCTGTACGACTTCGATAGCCGCCATTTGCTGCTGCGCTCGCAAACCGCGGCCGGGGTGGTGACCGGCTATGCCTACGACGTGCAGGGCCGCAAGATCCTCGAGACCAACGCACGGTCGGGCTCATCGACCCTCACCGATCGCGATGGCGAATCGGTGCGCGTGGACGAGTTGTCATGGAACTACGACGTCTACGGGCGCTTGATCGATCACAACAACCTCAGCGGCCGCGATTTCGACTACGCCTACGACCCGATCACGGGCCAGCTCACCGCCGAGAGCCAGTCCGGCGGCCCGGCCGCGTATTCGTACCGCTTCACCACGTACTACGCCGACGGCCGCGTCAAGGCGCTGCACGAGAACGGCGCCGCGCCGACCTATCGCTACGAGTACGACGCCGCCGGCAATCGAACCGTGGAGGAAGTGAACACCACCGACGGCGGCGGTCTGGCCGTGCGTACCGTCACCCGCACTTGGTACGACAGCCAAAACCGCATCGCGCGCGTCGTCCAGGACGATCTGGCCAGCGGCAAGCGCGTGTTCGACATGAGCTACAGCTACGATGCGGTCGGCAACCGTCGCCGCGTCAAGGCCGCCGCGGCGTACGGACCGGACGCCGGCGGCATCGAGGTGACCAACAACGCGCCGACCGTCACCCAGGCGCCGGCCCCGCGCTCGTTGCGTCGCGGCATGACCTCGCAATTCACCTTGTTGTTCAGCGACATATTCCGCGACGCGGAACAAGACCCGCTGACCTTGCAGATCACCCTCGCCGACGGCAGCGCACTGCCGGCATGGCTGAGCGTGCAACGCGACGCCAGCACCGGGCGCATCACCTTCACCGCCAACCCGCCGGCCAACCTGCCCGACCAGGCGTTGACGATCCGGCTGACCGCGTACGAGACCCATCAGCCCACCAAGCAGATCGCCACCAGCTTCAGTTTGTCGGTCAGTGCGAATGCGCGCCCGCAGCGTCACAACGACGCGGTGGAAACGATACGGATCAAGACCGGCCAGGCCTGGAACAAGGATCTGCTGGCGACCGATCTGTTCTACGACCTCGATGTCGGCGATCGCCTGCGCCTGAGCCTCGACAACCCCGGCGCGGTGCCGGCGTGGATGTCGCTGGACGCCAACAACCCAGGCGCCCTGCGTTTGAGCGGCGTGGCCCAGACCGGCACCTATACGTTCACGGTGCGCGCGACCGACGAGATGGGCGGCGCGGAAATCAAGACCGTGCAGATCATCGTCGCGCCCAACAACGCACCCGGCGGTCCGGCGCCGTTGCCGCCGAAGACCGCGATGGTCGGTCGCGATTTCAACTGGAGCCTGGGCGTATCGGCGGCCTTCTCCGATGCCGACGGCGATCCGCTCGAGATCGTCGCGTCCGGTCTGCCCGCATGGATGACGTTCCAGCGCGTGCGCATTCAGGGGCGCGACGAAATTCGCCTGATCGGGCGCGTGCCCGATTCCGCCGTCGGCGGAACCAACTACACCATCGCGTTCACCGCGACCGATCCCGAAGGCGCCAGCCGCACCACCACGCTGAGCGTGACCTTGCGCAGCGGCAACAGCAATCCGACCGCGCCAGCCTCGATCTATCCGCCGCCGGCGGTGATCGGCCATTACTACTGGTATCAGTTGCCGGCGTTCACCGATGCCGACGGCGATGCGATGACCTACGGCGTGGTTCCCTACGCCGTGGCCAATCTTCCGCCCGGGCTGAGCTTCGATGCGGCGACGCGGACGATATCGGGCACGCTCACTCAGGCCAGCTCCGAACCGCTCAACGTCATCTACATCGCGACCGACGAATACGGCGGCCGCACCGCGACTTCGTTCGTGCTGCACACACGCGGCAACGCCGCGCCGGTGGCGTCGAGCATTCCTAACCAGAGCGCCGGCGTCGGCGTGAACTGGAGCTACTCGCTGCCGCCGTTCAGCGACGCGAACTACGACCCGGTGAGCTACACCGCGACCGGCCTGCCGCCGGGTCTGTGGTTGAACGCGAACGCGCAGATCGTCGGCACGCCGAGCACGGCCGGAAGCTACGGCGTCACCGTGGTCGGCACCGACCCGTACGGCGCGTCGGCGTCGACCTATTTCGTCATCACCGTCAACGCCGCGCCGCCACCGAACCGCGCGCCGCAGATCAATCCCGCGCGTCCCATTCCCGGCGGCGAGTTCTACTCGACCAACCGTTGGCTCGTGGAGCGCCAGGATATGTCCTTCCCGGGCGACATCTTCATCGATCCGGACGGCAATCCGCTGACGTACTCGTTCGTCGAACTGCCCGGCTGGCTCAGCTACAGCTACTCGCCTCAGTACGGCCATATCCTGGGCGGCTATCCACCCGGGCAGACGATCACCGAGCGCATCATCATGCGCGCGCAGGATCCGAGCGGCGCGTACGTCGACCTGACGTTCTATGTGCATACGACTTACGACCACTACGATCCCGGCAATCCTACCGACCCGACGAGTCTGCCCAATCCGGTGTCGGTGGTCGCGGCGGACGCGAACACCTTCGAAATGGGTGCGTCCGTGCTCGCCGAGAGCGGCGCGGAAACATCGTCGGAGCAACTGCAATCGCCCGCCGCCAACACCATGTCGGCGACCGCGGCCGCCGCCAGCGCCGGTCCGGTGCCGACCCAGGTCAAGGAGTTCTGGTACACCTACGACGCCGAGAACCGGATCAAGATCAACAACGGCCAAATGGTCAACGGCCAGATCCAGTTGGTGTCCTACGGCGAAGACTCCTACGAACTCGTCTACGACGCCGGTGGACGCGCGGTCACCCGCATCAACCTGCGGCCCAGCGGCGGCCCAGGCGTCTACAACCTGTGGCTGGAGCGGTTCGACTTCGATCTGCGCGGAAACCGCACCGTCGAATATTGGGAACAGGTCATCGGCCCCCCGGAGACGCGCGAAAACGGCGTGCGCAAAGTCCTGACCTACGACGCCAATAACCGCCTGACCGGGACGCGCAGCTACTTCGGCGCTTCGGAGTTTTGGGATCACACCTCCGGCGATACCGAGAATGACGAGTTCTACCAGCGCTTTTACTACGGCGGCTGGCTGATGAGTTCGGAGGACTACCTATACGACGCCGATGGCCGGCTGATGTATCAAGAGACGCGGCAGCGCAACACCAGCCAGCCCGATTGGGTCCGCTTCGCCGGCGGCGACCAAATTACCAACCTCGGCGTGCTGGAGCTCGAGAGCAACGCCGATTACCGCCTTCCCGCCGACGGCTCGGTCACGTCCGGCTACGACGCGGCGGGTCGCCTGATGCGCTACAGCATTTCCGGCAAGGGTTACATCCACACCTACACCAGCACCTACGTGGGTTGGGAAAGCTACCTGCAGGGCAGCGTCACCGGCACCAGCAGCGACAACAACTACCGCACCACCACCAACACCCTGAGCTACGACGCGTTCGGCCGGCTGATGTCGCAGCGCGAAGTCACGCCGCTCAAGAACGGTTCGATCGACGACCGCATGCGCTATTACGGCTACAACGGCGACGGCAGCGTGCAGACGCGTCGTGAGGGGTCGCTCAGCAACAACGTATTCACCCAGAACGGCGAATTCGGCCCGGGCAACTACCTGCTGGTGCATGCCGGCGGGCAGCAGCAAGCCGAACTGAAGCAGGGCTTCGCGATAGCGCGGGCCGATCAGACGCTGTACTACACCGATCAGATTCAGAGCCTGAGCGGTCGCGGCAACTACGAAGCCGGCGGCGGCAACCTGGTATCCGCGGTGCCCGGCGAAACCCTGCGCGAAATGGCCAAGCGCGTCTACGGCAGCGACCAGATGTGGTACGTGCTCGCCAACGCCAACGGCCTGGGCAACCCCGATCAGGAACTGGCGGCGGGCACGCAGCTGATTGCGCCGAATGCGACGGTGAGCGGCAACGACGCGAATACGTTCAAGCCGTACAACCCGGCGGATGCGATCGGGTCGACTACGCCGAGCCTTCCGTATATTCCGCCGCCGCCGAAGGGCCATTGCGGCGCAGTAGGCATGATCCTCGCAGTTGTCGCGATGATTGTCGTTGCGATTGTTGCGCCATACATTGCGCCCGTCGTGCAAGGTTTTTTGGGCACTGGCGCATTGGCGGCCGGCGTAACGATGGGTTTGGCAGTGGCGGCGGGAAGTGCTGTCAGCCAAGGTATCGGCAGTGTCATGGGGGTGAGTTCCTTTAGCTGGAGGCAAGTAGCTGCCGATGGAATAACCGCGGGCATAACAGCGGGTGTCGGCTCCTATTTGCAGACTCTTCCAGCGCTGTCCAAAATAAATAGCGCGGGCCGGATGGTAAATACCGGACTGGGGCGCGTCGCGAGCGGAGTGTTGAACTATGGCGCTTCAGTTGTAGGCAAAGCAGTCACCGGGCAGAGCACTGACTTCTCCTGGAAGAACATCGCTGCAACGGCAATCACCGCTTACGTGACCGAGCCTGTTTTGCAGCGCACTCCTCAAATTCGAGGCAGAGGAGCCATCAAAGGAATACTCAACCAGACTGCCAGAGGGTTTGCGGATTCGGCGGTGCAAGCGACCACGCAACGCCTGATGGGCGAGGGCAAGCAGGATTGGGGGCGGATGCTCGTAGACGCGTTTGGGAACGCGTTGGCGAACGCTGCGGTCACCGGGATGATCAACTCCTACAAGCGCGGCGTTGGTCAGGATCAGGCCAAATCGTTCCTTGAGCGCTATCCATACGCAACAGCTGCCTCGGATGGCTCGACGAATAGGCTAGGGCCGCCGGACATCATGTCGACAGACGGTGCGCGCTTGGAAATCATGGAGGTCGATGGGCCTCTTGCTAAAACAGCCGAAGACTTGGCTATGTTCGGTCAGATGCAGCATGAGATCGATCAGATCCGGGCTGCAGGTGAGGATGTATCTAGCTATGAGGCGCGCCTTGATGCCCTTATGGGAGCAAGCAAAGCTGATCGCGTAGCCAAACTCAATGCGCTGTTCGATCAGCCACTTGGCCCGAACATAAGTTACGAGGAGCTCGCCGCCTTAGAGAAAGATTATGCTCCGATATTCAATGGCCAGTTGGATGAATCGATACCGAAGCTTGAAACAATAACGGTAACGGCGCCGCCAAACCCCACATATCTCGGGATATCTGCGCCGTGGGTGAACGCTTACAGCGACAACCGATCCGCTGCGCCTGTGATGGTGACCGCTCCCCAGGCCGTAAGCACCTTTGGCTTAAGTAATACAATCCAGGATCAGCAATTCGGCAAAGATTTCTATACAAAGTGGAATGCGATCGCTGAGTCCAGTCCTTACTTGAGCGAGTCGATCGGTGTACAGAGCGCGCCGACTACGTTGCGCGATGTGATGGAGAAAGTTGTTGCTCTCAGGGCGGCCACTAAAGGTGCGCTGCAAGTAGTCAACAACGCGGCTAGTGTCGCAGTCACCGTGAGTGAATTCAGCACCAACCGCGTTCAATTGACGAATACGATACTCATCAACCCGAATCCAACACACACTAGGCCGGCGGTGACTGCCATCATGAGCGCTGGCCGAGTGTCGGAAATTCAGGCAGGAACCTCGGTCCGGATCAATGTGAGCGAGTTGAACACGAGCCAAGGCCGAATGACCAACACGGTGTATGTCAATCCGAACGCCACTGGTAACAGACCGGTTGTCACCGGGATCATGAGTAATGGCAAAGTGTCTCCTCTAAGACCGGCAGTAATTACGACGGCGACGGCGACTATCGCCAATGCCAAGCTGCCTCTTGGAACCATTGCTCGCATGGGGCTCGTAGAGGGCGCTAAGAGTGCTCCGTTGCTGTCAGTCCTGGGTACCGGACTGCAATATGGCCTGGCCAATTACTACGGTAACGATAAAGGTGTTAAAGGTGTTAATGAAGGCGGTGACACGGTTCGTGACTTTGCGGCGGATGCCTACCTGGATCTCAATAAGGCTATAGTTTCTGGTGCGACCGGCGCCGCTGCCGGAGCATTTATTGGCTCCATGGTTCCTGGGTTCGGAACCGCGATCGGCTTTGGTGTGGGGTTCGGTGTAGGTATCCTGACCAGCGTCGCCATTGAAAAGGGATATACCTGGGCGGGCAGTCGAGATGCATATAAGGGCCGATGAATACTCCTTTTCCGAGAAGCTGCCTTATCAGATTATTTTGATCGGGCTGATTCTGGCTCTTTCTATGGTGGTTGCATTGACTGATCCCGTGACGCCGCGGGCCACCGAATGGTTCTTCATTGCAGCCTTCGGTGTTTTATTTTCTGTTTTTATAGGTTGGCGGCTTTTGAAACTTCGCAAGGACACGCTGACATGGTGCAAATGGGGAATCTCAACGCTTTACGCGGCGATTGCGCTCTTTTATGCAGCGATTTTTATCTTGGCATGCGTAGATAGCGGTGTGTTCAGGGGGCTTGCGTCCTTGGGGCTTGTTCTAATCGGGCTGACACTGGTCGGATTGACAGCAAGATTGAAACCACAATGGGAGCGGTACGTGTATCCAATGGTCACAACACTTCTCGTGAGCGGCGGTGCTTTGCTGTCCAAAGCAGGAGGCGACGGGACTTTCTTGGCTTTTGTTGTCGGGCCGCTTATTGGCGTTCCTTCGATCTTGCTGGCCGTGGTGGCATGGAAGGATGGCAACAAAGAAGCGGCAGCTCATATGGGCGATTAGAAGCATGGGTCTAGGAGGAGTAAAGAGGGGTCAGAGTGGACTTTTCTTAGAAAGTGCACTCTGACCCCTATTTTGAACTTGAGTTGTTCCTGGCTCAAAGTCGCCTGAAAATGCGTTGGGTGTCTATGAGGGGACAGTTGAGCTCGAAGTTGCGCCTAACGTCTGGCAGCTCAAGGGTGGCAGCGGACGATCCAGTTTTTTCCCAACAAGCTGGTCGCGTAACGAGGTGATGTACGAATCTGTCCAAGGGTTCAGGACCAGGCAGTATCTCAACCCAAACTCACCATCCGCCTGGAGTTCGATCACGCCTAGTGGCGTGATGGTCAGGGGATATGATTCGCCTAAGCTAACTATCTACCCGGTGCGTTAACCATGCAGAAGATATTTCGAGCTTTCATCGGCCCTACTGGGTTCCGAACCGCCCGCGTTTACGAGGGTGGGGGCGAGTCCAGTCACTATGGAGCTTTCGTGTGTGACGCGCTCGAGAGCGACCTTCAAAGCGCCGAATCGTGCCAGGAGCACCTGGGTCATGTGATGGCTGTTTTGAGAGGCGAGCTTGATGCGCTCGATTTCTCCGGCAATGCTTATTTGATAGAAGTGGATAGGGCTGCCGTTACTTTTTCGAATCAATTGACTGAGGACAAAGGCGGAGAGATTTCGACATATGAATACTTGTCCATTCTCGGGTTTTGGCTGAAATTTTTCGAGTCAGGCATGGAGCCCGTTGAGGGCGTAATTGCTGAAAACATTGAAGATGCGCTTGTGTTGACGGTTCGCGAATGACGGCCGCAAAGCGGTTCATTCTGTATCAGTGGCGGATCCGTGATCGCGATCTGCACGGGTGCGTCTCTTCTTGATGCCGTAGTTTGGAAGCAGGTAGAAGCAGGGGTCAGAGTGCATTTTCTTGAATGATGAGGGAAATAGATTAGGCCGATCAGTTCGTGGGACTGGCCGTCGAGGCGCTGCCCGAGCTGAATTCGGTAGTTGATAAGTGCGCCGTTGGTTCTGAAGCCCGATGTTCGCCACGCGATGCCTTGATGCCCAAGCGCAAGCCTTTGAACTGCGCGCGCAACGGTTTCAGCCCGGGCGCAAGGCTCTGATGCTTGCGATTGCAAGGCGAATGGCGTCGCGCGCGAGGTCCGCTAGGCCGGTCGCAAGGCAAATCGGCCGGCGCCCGGGGTTTGGGGCTTGCGCGCAAGGTTCCGAGGGTTGCGATCGCAAGGCGTCGGGAGTCGCGCGCAAGCCTTTGAGGCTTGCGGTTGGGATTCGCAGGCTTGCGGTTCGGGCGTGGCGCCTTGCCCGTGGAGCGCGGGACGCCGGCTTCGGGGACTGGACCTATGCGTCGGGAGCGCGGAGGGTTTCGCCGCGACGAAAAGCACCTGCCAGTGGTTAGGAATGGCCGGGCGATGGCCCGCCGAGGGCCGCGCTTGGGCCGGATACACCGGCGTTCGCAGTTCTGATTGATTCAAGCCACGCAAATATCGCCAAGGCCGCCGCCGGCCGGACGGCGGCCGAGGTCGAACGGGATTACGCCGGGCGCATGGCGCTGAGGCTTCGGTCTATTTGTTCGGCCCACAGGCGGAAGACTTTGGCCAGGGCGCGGCGTCGCGATTGTTGGTGTTTGCGGATGCCCGGCGCCGGTGCGTCGGCGGGATCGATGGTGTGGGCGATGCGGACCAGTTCGTCGTGAAGGGTTTTCAATTCCACGAATGCATCGGCGGGCGACAGGATAGTTTCCGCGTGCGCAGCGGGCATGGTTTTTCGGGACATGAGCGATATTCCTCTGCGTAGGTGCCACCGTTTTCGGAGTGGCTACTACCGTTGCTTGAGGAGTTTCTACGCTCCGTGGCGAAGATTGCTACCGCCAAATCGCAGTGTCAACTGCCGGATGCGCAACGATATTGACCGTGTTGAAACTACGCAATCGTCACTCACACTCAGTGTGCAAGCACGTCGCCGGCAACAAAGGCATGACGAAGATCGCGGCACCCAGAACGAACAGCACGGTCAGCACATGCACCATCGGCCGGTTGATCCGCAGGAACACGAATTGCTCGATCGTGCGGCCTACCCAGAACAGCGACATGCCCAGCAGCAATGCGCGGCCCAGGGCGGTGGTTTGCAGTTCGTCGGTGTAGACGAAGCACAGCACGGCGATGCCGAGGAAGACGTAGATCAGGCGCAGGTTGAGGATTTGCACGATGGCGCGGTCGGCGACGGTCGCGCTGCGCAGGGTGTCGCGCCAGCGGAACAGTTTCCAGAAGGCCATGTGGAATAGGGCGAAGGCCAGGCTGTGCAGGCCGCCGAGGTGGATCCATGTGGTTGCGGTCATGGTGGGGCCGTCGGCGGTGGGATGAGATGGTGTGATTGGGTCGTTCGTGGAGCACGTCGCGGGAAGCTACGTAGCGATCATGCCTGCGACGCGGTTGTGGCGGCGCGGTCGCGGCTCGCGCTGCTCCTACAGTTTGAAGCACGGTGACGTTGGGTGCAGGTCAGTCGCGCTTTGGTTTTGGGGAAACTCGCATGGCGATGGTCGCGCGGAACACGGGTTCGCCGGCGGGGTTGGTGACTTCGACGTTTACGGGCAGGTCGTAGCCGCTGGCGGATTCGACGATGGCGGCGCCTGGGGTCGCGACGGCGCGCATGGTGCCGACGGCTTTCTTGAGGTATTCCACGCTCATGCCGACTGGAATCCAGCGCATCGAGTTCGGGATGCTGACGTCGGTCATCACGCCGCCGGTGAGTTCGGCGAGGTTGCACATGGCGATGGCGTGGACGGTGCCCAGGTGGTTGGTGATTGCGCGACGGTGCGGCATGGTCGCGCTGCAGCGGTTGGGTTCGAGGGATTCGAAGCGCGGGCGGATGCTGGCGAAGTAGGGGGCCTTGAAGCACACGGCGCGGGTGAACAGCCAGTGGCCGGCGGGGTAGCGGGTCAGTTTTTTGTAGAGGGTCAGGACGTTGGCGCTCATGGGTAGTCCGTTGTTGATTCTGTGCGTGATGGCGGTCGTCGATTTGCTGTTGTTCGCGACGGCGGTGATGTCTCGACTTTCATGTTTATCTGTCGGGCAAGTGTCTTTCGTGAGCGGGTTTGTTCACGCGTACTTTCCTACCGTCATTCCCGCGAAGGCGGGAATCCAGAGACTTCAGAGTCATGTCGCGGTGGAGCCCTGGATTCCCGCCTTCGCGGGAATGACGGTAGGGAGGATGCGAGTGGTTCTGGAGGTTTCGTATCTTCGAGTGGGGGCGAATACTGATTCGATTCCCTATTCCCTATTCCCTATTCCCGATTCCGATTCCCGATTCCGATTCCGATTCCGATTCCGATTCCGAATCCGAATCCGAATCCGCGTCCGCATCCCCAAACCAAAACGGCGAACCCGAAGGTCCGCCGTTTCGTTCAAGCCTCGACGCGATCCATGATCTTTCGATCCGCGTGCGTGATACGCGCCGTTATGCCGCGGCGCGCGCGTCGCTGTCGCCGTGGTGTACGTCCTGCGCGTACGGCTTGTAACCGGCCGAGCGCAACTCCGCGGCGTCGAAGTCGTCGACGCTGATCGCATCGATGGTCATCTCGCGCAGCTCTTCCAGTTGCTTGCGTTCTTCGGCGGTGATCCAGCCTTCGCGCACGCCTTCGTCGAGCTGGCCGGGGAAGTCCAGCGCTTCGATGTCGCTGTTCTTCAGGGCCTTGAGGAACTTGCGTTCGACCGGCTCGGCCAGGATGACCTTCTGCAGGTAGCTGTTGATGCGGCCGGCCGGGTTGTTGTCGCAGGGCGTGAGGAACACGCCTTCGGCCAGACGGTCGCGGGCGTCGTTCGGCGACATCAGCAAGGACGCGGCGCGGTGGCCCAGGCGATCGCTCGGCGCCTGCGCGCGGCGGCCCCACGGGAAGATCAGCATCCACAGCAGGTAACCGACCGGACGGATCGGGAAGTTGCGCAGCGCGCCCGACAAGGCCAGTTCGATCTTGTGCACGGCGTCGTGGAAGGCCCAGGCCAGCAGCGGCTGGTCGCCGACCGGACGACCCTGGTCTTCGTAACGCTTGAGCATGGCGCTGGCGATGTACAGCTGGCTCAGCACGTCGCCCAGTCGGCCCGACAGCGATTCCTTGAACTTGAGCTTGCCGCCGAGCAGCAGCATCGAGGTGTCGGCCATCAACGCCAGCGTCGCCGAGTAGCGGTTGAGCTTGCGGTAGTAGCGACGGGTGTAGGTGTCGCCCGGCGCGGCGCCGATGCGCGCGGCGGTCAGGCCGAACCACCAGCTGCGCACGGCGTTGGAGATCGCGAAGCCGATGTGGCCGAACAGGTTCTTGTCGAACTCGCGCAGCGCTTCTTTCTTGTCGGGCAGCATCGCCGCCTTCATTTCCTTGAGCACCCACGGGTGGCACAGGATCGCGCCCTGGCCGAAGATCATCAGCGAGCGCGTCATGATGTTCGCGCCTTCCACCGTGATCATGATCGGCAGCGCCTGCCAGTTGCGGCCGGCGTAGTTCTTCGGGCCGAGGATGATGCCCTTGCCGCCGTGGATGTCCATGACGTCCTTGGCGACTTCGCGGGCCATCTCGGTGCAGTGGTACTTGGCGATGGTCGAGGGCACGGCCGGGTTTTCGCCGCGCGCCACGGCCGCGGCGGTGGCCTGCGACAGGGCGCTGATCGCGAACGCGTTGCCGGCGATGCGCGCGAGCGCTTCTTCCACGCCTTCGAAGCGGCCGACCGACAGGCCGAACTGCTTGCGGATGCGCGCATACGCGCCGGTGACGATCGCGCCCATCTTGGCGCCGCCGCTGCCCGAGGAGGGCAGGGTGATCGAGCGGCCGATCGACAGGCATTCGACCAGCATCTGCCAGCCCTTGCCGGCGTAGGCTTCGCCGCCGATCAGCTGGCTCAGCGGGATGAACACTTCGCGGCCGTGGATCGGGCCGTTCTGGAAGGTGCAGTTGAGCGGGAAGTGACGGCGGCCGACTTCCACCCCGGCGGTGTCGCGCGGCAGCAGCGCGATGGTGATGCCGATGTCGCGCTTGTCGCCGATCAGGCCTTCGGGGTCGTACATGCGGAAGGCCAGGCCGATCAGCGTGGCGACCGGCGCCAGGGTGATGTAGCGCTTGTCGAAGGTCAGCTTGACGCCGACCACGCGCGCGCCGTTCCACTCGCCCATGGTGACGATGCCGTAGTCCGGGATCGAGGTCGCATCCGAACCCGCCCACGGGCCGGTCAGGCCGAAGCACGGCACTTCACGGCCGTCGGCCAGGCGCGGCAGGTAGTGGTCTTTCTGTTCCTGGGTGCCGTAGTGCATCAGCAGCTCGGCCGGGCCGAGCGAGTTGGGAACGCCGACGGTGGAGCTGACCACGCTCGACACGGTCGCCAGCTTCTGGATCACCTTGTGGTTGGCCAGCGCGGAGAAACCCAGGCCGCCGTATTCCTTCGGGATGTTGAGGCCGAAGAACTTGCTCTTCTTGATGAAGGCCCACAGGTCCGGCGACAGGTCGGCATCGACGTGGGTGATCTGCCAGTCGTTGGTCATCTTGCACAGCTCTTCGGTCGGGCCGTCGAGGAAGGCTTGCTCCTCGGCGCTCAACTCGGGCTTGGGCTGCGACAGCAACTGCTGCCAGTCCGGCTTGCCGGAGAACAGCTGGCCTTCGAAACCGACCGTGCCGGCTTCCAGCGCGGTGCGTTCGGTTTCCGACAGCGGCGGCAGGATCTTGGTGTAGAAGCCCAGCAGCGGCTTGGTGATGAACGGCAGGCGGATCGCCGGGATCATCAGCGGCACCGCGATCAGCGCGACGATGACCGCGGCGACGATGACCGCGGTCGGGTTGGCGCCCAGCAACCAGCAGGCGACCAGCGCGGTCGCGGTCAGCGCGGCCCAGACCGGCAGGCGCAGGCGGTGATACGCGGCGATCGCGCCGATGAAGAGAAAGGCAAGGAAGGGGATCGCGATACTCATGACGGCGCTCCGAAGGATGCAGCTGCACTCAGGCTAGTGGGGCGCGCGTGATGTCAGTGCGGAAAACCGGGGCGGCGTGTGTGCGCGAAACGCGCGTTGGATGGATCGGCCGGCCGGCATTCAAACGCTGGCATCAAACGCTTAACATACGGCCGAGTATGGAATTGCGATTTAGTGAAGTCAACCATGGTGGACCGCCCGGTTTCGCCAGCCGCGTCGGAGCGGGCCCGAGGGCGACGTTGACCGGCGGTTCGCCGCCGATTGTGTTGCGTTGCAGCATATTGGCGGCGTTTTCCGCCGCGGTTCCCACTAATCGCGATTCCCCAATCCCGAATCGGGTCTCTTCTTCGCCGCGTACTGTCCCCGACCATGGCGTATGGTTAAACTTGTCATCCATGAACCAGCCCGCCTCGAACAAGCCCGAGCCGAAGCTCGACGCGCCGTCCGCCGATCTTCGGCCCGACGGTAAGCCCGCCGACAAATCGGCCGACAAACCGGCCGAGCCGGCCAAGCCCGAACGCAGCGGCCGGTTGAGCGCCGACGACTGGGCCCAGGCCGCGCTCGACCTGATCGCCGAGCAGGGCGTGGCCGCGGTCGCGGTGGAACCGCTCGCGCGCCGGCTCGGCGTGACCAAGGGCAGCTTCTACTGGCATTTCCCCTCGCGCGACGCCTTGCTGGTGGCCGCGCTGGAGCGTTGGGAGAAGGTCGAGCAGGAGACCGTGTTCGGTCAGCTCGAACCGATCCCCGATCCGCGTCAGCGCCTGCGCTCGTTGTTCCACCTCGTCGCCCACGAGGTCAAGTCGCACGTCATCTATTCCGAGCTGCTCAAGGCGCTGGACCATCCGGCCGTGCAGCCGGTGATCGGGCGCGTGTCCGAACGTCGCCTGGACTATCTCACCGCGTCGTTCCGCCAGGCCGGCCTGAGCCGCACCGATGCGCAGCACCGCGCGCGCCTGCTCTACGCCGCCTATGTCGGCTTCCTGCAGTTGAATCTGCAACTGCACCAGACCCGCATGCAGCACGACGAGTTCGAAGCCTATGTCGAACACATGATGGCGACGCTGATCCCCTCGTCTTGAACCGTTTCATTTTTCGTTTCCCCGGCTGGAGAGCAATGCCGTGAATGCACTATCGAAAGACGCCGCCCCCGCCACTGCCGTGCCGGGGAGCGCGGGCAGTCTGTTGGTCGTCCTCAACGAATGGGTCGCGCAGGTCGCCACGCTGACCCGTCCGGACACGATCCAGTGGTGCGACGGCAGCGAGGCCGAGCATCAGGCGCTGGTCGCGCAAATGCTGGCCGACGGCACCCTGGAAACCTTGAACGAGGCCACCCATCCGGGCAGCTATCTGCACCGCTCGCATCCCGACGACGTGGCCCGCGTCGAACACCTCACCTTCGTATGCACCAACGAACGCGAGGACGCCGGTCCGAACAATCACTGGATGGCGCCGCACGAGGCGCACGCCAAGATGGATGCGCTGTTCGAAGGCTGCATGCGCGGCCGCACCATGTACGTGATTCCGTACTGCATGGGCCCGATCGATTCGCCGTTGGCGCGTTGCGGCGTGGAGATCACCGATTCGCCGTACGTGGTCGCCAACATGCGGGTCATGACCCGCATGGGCGCGCCGGCGCTGGCGCGGATCGAGCGCGAAGGCCGCTTCGTGCGCGGCCTGCATTCGATCGGCGAGCTCGATCCCGAGCGTCGTTTCATCATGCATTTCCCCGACGAGCTGGCGATTAAGTCGTTCGGTTCGGGCTACGGCGGCAACGCGCTGCTCGGCAAGAAGTGCCACGCGCTGCGCATCGCGTCGCATCAGGCGCGCAGCGAAGGCTGGCTGGCCGAGCACATGCTGATCGTCGGCATCGAGAACCCGCAGGGCGAGACCCATTACGTCGCCGCCGCGTTCCCGTCGGCCTGCGGCAAGACCAACCTGGCCATGCTGATTCCGCCGGAAGGCTATCGCCAGGCCGGCTGGAAGGTGTGGACGGTCGGCGACGATATCTGCTGGATGCGTCCGGGCGCCGATGGGCGTTTGTACGCGATCAATCCCGAAGCCGGTTATTTCGGCGTCGCGCCGGGCACCTCGACCAAGTCGAATCCGAACGCGCTCGCGTCGATCCAGACCAACACCATCTTCACCAATGTCGGCGTCACCGCCGACCACCAGCCGTGGTGGGAAGGGCTCGACAACGGCCAGACCCCGGTCACCGATTGGCGCGGTAACGCGTACGACGCCGGCAAGGGCCCGGCTGCGCATCCGAATTCGCGTTTCACCGTGTCGGCCAAGCAGTGCCCGAGCTATTCGCCGGAAGCCGAGAACCCGGCCGGCGTGCCGATCTCGGCGATCGTGTTCGGCGGCCGCCGCGCGTCCTTGGTGCCGCTGGTGTTCGAAGCGCGCGACTGGACCCACGGCGTGCTGGTCGGCGCGGCGATGGGCTCGGAAACCACCGCCGCCGCGACCGGCGCGGTCGGCGTGATGCGCCGCGATCCGATGGCGATGAAGCCGTTCTGCGGCTACAACTTCGCCGATTATTTCGCCCATTGGCTGTCGTTCGACGATGCCGGCGCGAAGTTGCCGAAGGTCTTCCACGTCAACTGGTTCCGCAAGGGCGACGACGGCACGTTCCTGTGGCCGGGGTTCGGCGACAACCTGCGGGTGATCGAGTGGATGATCGGCCGGGTCAAGGGCGAGGCCGGCGCTAACGAGACGCCGATCGGTTATCTGCCGAAGGCGACGGATCTGAACCTCGACGGGGTCGCGCTGAACGAGGAAGCCCACGCCAAGCTGTTTGGTTTCGACCATGCCGGCTGGAGCGCGGAGTTCGACAGCATCGGCGAGTACCTGGGCGAGTACGGTCCGCGCATGCCGCAGGCGCTGCACGATGAGCAGCGGCGGATTGCGGCTGCGTTGAAGGGTTGATCGCTATTCCCTTCTCCCGCTTGCGGGAGAAGGTGGCCCGAAGGGCCGGATGAGGGGCTGCGAGCGCTGGTAGGCCCTCACCCAAACCCTCTCCCGCTGCGCGGGAGAGGGCTTGAAAGCGGCTTGGCGTGTGTCGCCAGGCGCTGCAGCGCGTCGCTGAACTCCGCGTCGGTTTCCACAACGACTCCGCCACCCGTCCCTTAAACCCTGAGCCCCGACCCCGCATCGGACTCAGTATGCTGACCGCCGTGAACGAATCCCTAGCCGACGCCACCGTCTCGCCCGAAGCCGAGGACGATCGCGCGCTGGTCGCCGCGGCGGCCGCGGGCGGGGTCGCCGCCTTCGAGGCCCTGTACCGCCGCCATGCCAGCCGGGTCCACGGCGTGATCGCGCGCCTGGTCGGTTATCACGGCGCCCGCGCCGAGGACCTGACCCAGGAAGCCTTCGTCCGCGCCTGGCAGGCGCTGCCGAACTTCCGCTTCGAATCGGCGTTCGGCACCTGGCTGCACCGCCTGGCGGTCAACACCGCGTTGATGGAACTGCGCGGGCGCCGCAGCCGGCCGCTGGAGGACAGCGACGAGGACGCGTTCGACGGCATCGGCAGCGCCGATTCCGCCGGCCATGTCACCGCGCTGTCGATGGACCTGGAGCGCGCCGTCGCCAGCCTGCCGCCGCGTGCTCGCGCGGTGCTGGTGCTGTATGACGTGGAAGGCTGGAAACACGAGGAGATCGCGGTCGAACTCGGCATGGCGGTCGGCAGTTCCAAGGCACAGTTGCACCGCGCGCGCAGCCTGCTGCGCACCCGGCTCGGAGAACAGGCATGAGCGACAAACCCCTCGATCCTTCGCACACGCCCGACGGCGAGTTGCCCGACGCGCTGCGCTGGCAGTTGCGCGCGCTGCGTCGCGACACCCCGCCGGCGCGCGATCTGTGGTCCGGTATCGCCGCGCGTCTGGGCGAGCAGGCGCCGCCGCAGGACGAGCCTGCGCCGGTCGACCATCTCGCACCGATCGTGGCGGCGCCCGGCGACGCATCGCCGGTCGAAGCGGCGCCGATCGAAGCGGCACCGGCGCCGCAGGTGATCGTCCTGCGTTCGCGCGAAACCTCGCGCCGCCGCTGGCTGGCGCCGATGGCGCTGGCCGCGAGCGTCGCGGTGCTGGCGGTGGCGTTGGGCGTGATGTGGAAGGGCGGAGCGGCGGTGGACGGTTCGGCGGCGGGCGATATGGCTGGCGTCGGCGGCGCTGCCGGTCAAGGTTCTTCCGCGCCGACTGCTGCAGGCATCGCTGATGCCGGGACGAAGCCGGTTGATGGTCGCGCCGTTGCTCAAAATTCCACTGCTTCGACGGCCACGGGCATCGCTGATGCCGGAACGAAGTCGGCAGATCGTCGCGCCGGTGGTCGGAATTCCTCTGCCTCAACGGATACAGGCATCGTTCACGCCGGGACGACGCCGGCTAGCTTGGTCCAACGCGAAGCCGACGGCATGACCCGCCAGTACCAGGCGGCGATGCGCGAGATCGAACCGGTGAGCCAGCAGGCGCTCGCGCTGAAGCCGGCGTTCGACGAGCTCGATCGCAACACCGCGCTGATCCTCGACGCGATGGCCCACGACCCCGATTCGCGCCTGCTGCTCGAACAGCTGCGCCGCACCTATGCACGTCGCCTCGCGCTGGCTCAGCGCGTGGCCTACACCTGATCCAGGAGGACGCCCCGATGACCCACACACGCTCCCGCACCACCGCTCGCGTTCTCCGGCGTCTGCCCGCGTTCGGCCTGCTCGCATTCGGCCTGGCCGCCGCGTTGCCGGTGTTCGCCGCGACCCCGATCAACCAAACCCGCCCGATCGATCCGCTCGGCAGCGTCGAGATCGACAACGTCAAGGGCCTGATCCAGGTCCGCGCCTGGGACCGGCCCGAGGTCAAGATCGAAGGCTCGCTCGGCGAAGGCGTGGAAAAGCTCGAGATCGAAGGCGACCGCGAGAACTTGTCGATCAAGGTGCGTTACCCCAATCGCGGCAGCGGCATGGGCCTGCTCGCCGGCGGCGACAAGGGCGAACCGACCGAACTGCGCGTGACCGTGCCGCTGCGGGTGAAGCTGGAGATCGATGCGGTCTCGGCCGATGTCGACGTCAGCGGCGTGGCCTCGCGCGAGCTGAGCATCGACAGCGTCAGCGGCGATGTCGTCGTCGCCGGTGCGCCGCGCGAGGCCGAGATCGACAGCGTCAGCGGCGACCTGCGCCTCACCCTCAACAGCGGCAAGGTTTCGGCGCAGACGGTCAGCGGCGATCTGGAATTGCGCGGGCGGCTCAACGGCGAGGTCTCGGTCGAGACCGTGTCGGGCAAGGTCGACGTGGCCACGCGCGAATCGAGTTTGAACAAGCTGTCCGGCAACTCGGTGTCCGGCGATCTGCGCGTGACCGCATCGCTCGGCGACGGCGGCGAGATGTCGCTGGAAACCGTCAGCGGCGACATCCGCCTGAGCCTGCCGCGCAGCCTGTCGGCGAACGTGCGTGGGCAGAGCTTCAGCGGCGACCTGCGCGCGCCCGATGCGCAGATCCAGCGGCCCAAGCACGGCCCGGGTTCGAGCTTCGAACACCGCTACGGCAGCGGCAACGGCAAGATCAAGCTCGAGACCTTCTCGGGCGATGCGACGCTGGAACTGAACTGATCGATCCCGCGGCCGGCGCGATGCCGGTCGCGTCGGCTGCGGTGATTGCGAACCGCATGCAGGCGGCCGCGGCGCGGCCTGTGCGCGACCGCGCCGGCAGTGTATTTTCTTCGCCAGGACGCGCACGCAGCGTCCGCTGCGCAAGCACCGCAGCGACGGCCGGCAGGGGCGCGGCCGCGACATCCAGCCCGGCGAGGACGCGGTTTTGAACGAACAGGTCAATCAACTGGTCCAGGCCGCCGGCCTGGCCTCGCGCGCGGGCCGTTGGCAAGAGGCCGAAACGCTCTGGCAACAGGTTCGCGCGATCGCGCCGCAGCATCCGCAAGCGCTGTACAGCCTGGGCATCCACGCCTTCCAGCGCGGCGACACCCAGGGCGCGATCGAGCTTTTGCATGCCGCGCACCGCGCCGCGCCGAACGACCCGATGATTCTGTTGTCGATCGGCGTGGTCCAGCGCGAACGTGGCGACGCCGCCGCCGAGTGGGAGGCGATCAGCGCCTCACTGGCGGCCGATCCGTACTTCCTGGCCGGGTTGCTGGCCAAGGCTTCGTTCCTCGAGCGCCAAGGCAAGCAGCGCGCGGCGGCGGATGCGTATCGCAACGCGCTGACCGTCGCGCCGCCGCAGCCGCATTGGCCGGACATGCTCAAGGAGCAGTTGCTTCACGCCAGCCGGCGAGTCGAGGCGTATCGCGAGGAGTTCGCTGAATTCCTCGCTCATCGCGTCGGCGGCCCACGCGCCGCGCTCGATGTCGGCACGCTCGGTCGCTGGGACGAAGCGGCGTCGATCATGGTCGGCCGAACCAAGCCGTATCACGCCGATTGCAATCAGCTATGCGTGCCGCGCTTGCCGGCGATCCCGTTCCACGATCGCTCGCAGTTCGCCTGGGTGGAGGAACTGGAAAGCCGCACCTACGACATCATCAAGGAAATGCGGGTGGTGCTGCGCGAAGAGCAGGCCGAGTTCACCCCGTACATCGAGTACCAGCCCGGCGACCCGGTCAACCAATGGCGCGAGCTCAATCATTCGCGGCGCTGGAGCACCTACAAGCTGTGGAGTTATTCCCAACCGGTCGACGAGCACCTGGCGCGCTGCCCGCAGACCCGCGCCGCGCTGGAAGCGGTGGAGATGGCGGCGATCGCCGACGTGTGCCCGAACGCGATGTTCTCGGCGTTGGCGCCGCACACGCACATCCCGCCGCATCACGGCGAGACCAACGCGCGCTTGGTCGTGCATCTGCCGTTGATCGTGCCGGAGCACTGCCGCTATCGGGTCGGGTTCGAACGGCGCGAATGGAAGGTCGGCGAAGTGCTGATCTTCGACGACTCGATCGAGCACGAAGCCCACAACGACAGCGACGAGCTGCGCGTGGTGCTGATCTTCGATGTATGGAATCCGCTGCTGTCGCTGGCCGAACGCGACATGGTCAACGCGATGATGGGCGCGCACCGGGATTTTCTGGCCGGCCGCTGACGGCCACGCGCATCATCTTCGAATCTCGAATCTCGAATCTCGAATCTCGAATCTCGAATCTCGAATCCCGAATCCCGAATCCCGAATCCCGAATCCCGAACGAAAAAAAGGCGGGCCGAAGCCCGCCTTGAATTCGACTCGGATCGTGTTTCTTATCAGAAGCGCATGGTCAGGCCGAGGGTGAAATAACGGCCCAGCGTGTCGTAGTACTGCGGGAACGTGTTGCCGCTGTTGTAGGTGGTGCTGCCGATGTTGCCGCCCACGACCGGCGGCTTCTTGTCGGCCAGATTGGTGACCGTGAAGTTGACGCGCGCATTCCACGGCAGCTCGTAGGCCATGGTCAGGTCGAAGTAGTCGTACGCGTCGATCGAGGTGTACGGCTGGTACCAGGTGATCGGACCGGGTTCGACGTCGACCGAGCTCAGGTGACGCCAGTTCAGGCCCAGCTCGAAGTCCTTGACCGACCACACCGCGCGGAAGCTCGACTTGTAGTCGTAGATGATGCCGGCGGCGACGTTGCACGAAACGCCGTAGACGCCGACGCAGTCGTAGTTGTTGACCAGCGGATCGGCCTGGTAGTCGAACGAATCGGTCTTGGTCAGGTCGAGCGCGAAGTCCAGGCGGCCCCATTCGTTGCTCAGCGGGATGCCGTAGCGCACGCCCAGGTCCCAACCGTCGGTCTTGATCCGGCCCTTGTTGGAGCGATCCAGGAACGGACCGCGCGCGCCTTCGTTGAGCGAGCCGTCGGTGGGATTGCGGGCGCCGAGCATCAGCTGGCACATCGGGTGGGTGACGCTGAGGGTGGGATTGAGCTTCTGGTCGTAGCAGCCGAACAGCGCGTCGCCCAGCAGCGGACGGGTGATCGCGTCCTTGATGTCGATCTTCCAGTAGTCCAGCGTGACCGACAGGTTCTCGGTCGGCTGCCACACCAGGCCGAGGGTCTGGGTGTCGGCTTTTTCCGGGCCCAGGATCGGGTTGCCGCCGATGTAGGCATAGGCCTGGCCGGAGTTCGGGCCGTCGATGCCGTTGGCGCTGTTGAGGATCGCCGCCGGCACGCCGGTGGCGACGCACAGCGCGCCGGTGGCGCTGGTCGGGCCGCCGACCTTGGCCAGCTCGGAAGCCTGGCAGGGATCCACGGCGCTGTTGTCCAGGCTGCTGGTGAGCGGCTGGAACAACTCGTTGACGTTCGGGGCGCGGGTCGCGCGCTGGAACATGCCGCGGAAACGCAGGGTTTCGATCGGCGCCCATTCCAGGCCGTACTTGTAGCTGCCGTAGTCGACGTCGGTCTGGCCGGACTTGAACTGGGTGTGGCGGTAGCCGCCTTCGAAGTTCAACGCGTACGCGCCGGTCTTGCCGCTGATCAGCGGCACGATGGTTTCGACGTAGGCTTCGCGCAAGGTCAGGTTGCCGCGCACGTCCGGGTTGGCGCCGCCGGCGCCCTGGACTTCGTTGGGATCGCGCGACGCCGCATCGGCTTGATTCATCGCGTCGACCTTGCGGCCTTCCAGACCGAACGCCAGGCCGATCGGATAGTCGGCCAACGGGCTCTTGAACTCGTCGCCCAGATCGCCGTTGATCGTTCCCGACCACACTTCTTGCTCAACCCGCTGGGTGGCGAAGGTGATGACTTCCAGGAACTTCTTGGTCTTCGGGTCGAAGGTGCCTTCCTTGCCCCACAGGTTGATCGGGATGCAGCCGCCGCTGGGATCGACGCAGTTGATGCCGTCGGTCGACAGCAGCGCCTGCTGGCTGCGGGTGTAGGACAGGAAGCCGCCGTTGACGACCAGCTGGTCGGCTTCGCCGTGCGACCAATACGCGTCGTAGCGCCAGTTGTCGTTGATCTTGCCGCGCAGGCCCAGGGTGGTCTGGAAGACTTTGTTCTGGAAGTCGGTGGTGCGGGTTCCCAGCTCGGTGGAGCGGCGCAGCACCGCGGCATTGACGGTGGAACTGCTGCCGACATGGCAGTCGGCCGCCGCTACGCCGAAGGTGGAGCACAGTTGCTGGCGCGCCGGCTCGGGGATCATCGGGTTGCCGATGCCGATGTCGAACGCGGCGCCGAACAGGCCGCCCGGGGCGACCTGCGAAGCCACGTCGGAGCGCGTGTAGAGCACCTGCGCATAGGCTTCAGCGTGCTCGTTGACCTCATAGCGGGCCAGCGCGGTGGCCTGCCAGCGGTCCAGCGCGGTCTGGAAATAATTGTAGGGGTTGTAGTTGAAGCGCTGATTGATGCCGCCGAAACCGCCGGTGTCGGGGTTGAACTGGCCGATGCCGCCGATGCGCGTGGGGATGGCCACGCTGGAACCGCCCTGACTGCCGTCGGTCGAATCCAGGGTGAACACGCTGTAGTCGCGCGCGCCCTGCAGCAGCGCGTCGTTGTCGGTCTTGCCGACGCTCAGCACCACGTTGCCCTTGCCGTCGTCCAGGTTCACGCCCATGGTGACGGTGGTGTTGCGGCGGTCGGCGTCCTGCTTGCTGGACTGGCCGTAGCTGGAGTTGACCTCGATGCCTTCGAAGTTGCGCTTGAGCACGAAGTTGACGACGCCGGAGACCGCGTCGGCGCCGTACACCGCCGAGGCGCCGCCGGTGACCAGATCCACGCTGTCGATCAGCGCCAGCGGGATCACGTTGGTGTCGACCACGCCGAACAGGTTGAACGGAACCACGCGGCGGCCGTCCATCAGCACCAGGGTGCGATTGTCGCCGAGGCCGCGCAGGTTGATCGTGGCGCCGCCGTTGGCGCCGTTGTTGACGCCCGGACCAATTGCCGGCGTGGCGCCCGGCAGAATCTTGAGGAAATCTTCGGCAGTGACCGGCTGGTTGCGATTGATTTCTTCGCGATCCACGGTCATGACCGGGCTGTTGGTGGTCAGGCCCGGGATGGAAATGCGGCTGCCGGTGACCTGGATGCGATCCAGGGTCGTGGCGTCGGCGTCGGCGGGAGCCGCGGCGGGGGCCGAAGCGTCTTGAGCGGAGGCCAGTCCGGTGCCGGCCAAGCTGGTCGCACCGACGCACAGCGCGAATACGATCGCGTCGCGCAGCTGGGTGGTCTTCAGGGTCATCTCTCTCTCCAAGTGTCCTGAACGAACGGGAATGCCAAGCGATTGGGGGCTTGCCAAACGGCGTATAAGCAACAGCCTAAATTGGCAAAGCCGGGCCGATAGTAGACGGCTTGGGGGAATAATTAAAGTGTTGTTAAGGTCTGATTAGCGTCGCATGAAGACTTGCGACAGCAGTTGTCCAGCCACAAAAAAACACGGCCCCGAAGGGCCGTGTTGGGTGTCGCGATACTGCGGTGTCGCTTAGAAGCGCTGCTGGTACTTGAAGTACACGAAACGGCCGATGTCGTAGCCGCCGTAGTACGAGTAGCCCGAGTTCGGCTGAGCGTATTGCGGAGCGGAGTAGTGCTCGAACACGTTGTTCGCGCCGACCGCGATCGTGGCGTTCCACGGTGCGTTGAAGCGGACCTGCATGTCGTGGAAGGTGTTCGAACCGATTTCGTTCTTCGGCGAGATGGCGCCGTTGAGCTCCGGAGCGCTGTAATTCGGCAGCGAGCAGCGTTCCAGCGCAGGGCCGTCGTCCGCGGTGAAGAAGCAGTCTTCCTTCACGCCTGAGTAGTAACGCACCCCCCAGGTGAAGCCCCACGGACCCTTGTCCCAGCTCATGTTGAGGTTCGAGCGCAGGCGGAAGTTGCCGTTGAAGCCGTTTTGCTGGCTCGGGGTGGCTTTGCCGAGGATGTCGGTCTGCAGTTCGTTCTTGGTGGTGTAGCTGTTCAACCAAGCGAAACCGAAGCGGCCCCACTGCGTGTCGAGACGGTAGTTCACGTCAAAGTCGAAACCTTCGACTTCGTTGTAGCCCACGTTGATCGGCGCGAAGATGAAGCTGGTGATGGCGCCGGTGGCCGGATCGCGGGTGAAGCGCGAGCGGGCCGGATCCTGTCCGGTGTTGCAGCGCGACTCGATGCCGCGGGTGTAGCAGTCGGCCAGCACCTGGCTCGGATCGTCGCCGCGGATCGCATTTTCGATCTTGATGTTCCACCAGTCCAAGGACAGGTTGAGGTTCTCGATGAAGCTCGGGCTCCACACCACGCCGAAGGTCTTCGACTTGGAGGTTTCCGGAACCAGCTGATCGTTCGAACCCGACAGGAACGGCGTGTTGGTCTGCGAACCCGGGCCCTGGGCAACGCCTGCGGCGTTGTTGGCGAGCTGGCGGAAGGCGGGCGGTACGTCACGGTTGCAGCGCGCATTGCCAGCGGCATCGCCGAAGCTGGTGTCGCAGGCGTCGGTGTAGAACGAGAACGACTGGCTCAGACCGCCGTACAGGTCGGAAATGGTCGGGGCGCGGAAGCCCTCGGCATAGGTGGCACGAATCAGCAACGAGTCGATCGGCTTCCACTTCACGCCGAACTTGCTGTTGACGGTGTCGCCGAAGGTGTCGTAGTCGGAGTAACGGGTCGCCAGGTTGACGGTCAGTTCCTTCGCGCCCGTCATGTCGGCCAGGATCGGAATCTGCAACTCGCCGTAGAACTCGTCCAGGGTGTACGAACCGCCGGTCGGGCCGCTGGCCAGATCGGTCGAACCGCCGGTCTGCGAGAGCGCGTCGGGCGAGAAGTTGCCTTGTTCCTTGCGGTGCTCGTAACCGACCGCCAGGCTCAGGTCACCGGCCGGCAGGGTCGCCAGGGTGCCGCTGAAGTTGACGAAGTAGTCGGTGGTCTTGGTTTTGCCGAGCGCCTGGCCTTCCTGGTACAGGTACTTCTGCACGTTCGGGTCGTTCAGGCCGTTGGAGCCGGCGTAGCCGAACGGCAGCAGCGGGTTCCACGGGGTGCATTGACCGCCGCCGGAGCCCAGGGCGATCGGATTGGCGGCGGTGCCGCACTGGACCTGACCCTGCGCATTGAGGAACGACGGGCCGACCGCGAGACGCGTGTTGGCGACGTTGAGGTTACCCGTGCTGATCTGGGTCGCCTTGTTCTCGTTGTACAGATAGCCCGCGTCCCAATCCCAGATCTTGCCTTCGCCCAGTTCGAACGAACCGCTGAAGGTGCCGGTGAAGCGGTACGAGGTCAGGCTGTTGCGGACCTGGCGCGGCACTTCCCAGCCACGACGTACGAATTGCACGGCGGTCGGTGGAGTAGCTGTGGTCGAGTTGGGTGGGGTGTAGCCCGCTTCCCCAGGAAGCCTGTTGCGGAATGGGTTGTAGTAGCTGTCGACCGACATGGGCGTGTTGAAGCCCGGCGACAGGGTGGCCGATTGGAACGGATAACCGGCGTTCTGCTGGAAGGAATCGCGGTCGTTGTACTGGATGTCGGTGTCGAAGCGCAGCCAGTCGGCGATGTCGTAGCCGGCGTTGACGAACAGCGACTTGCGCTCGATGCCGCTGTACACGGTCGATTCTTCGGCCGGTAGCGAGACGTCGGAGCTGTTTCGAGGACGGAAGTTATTGGGGTTGCGAGGATCCAGGCCGGCGGTTTCGCGGGCGAGGAAGCGCGGAGCGCTCACCGGCAAGCCACTGGCCGGGTTGGTCCCGCGAGATACCACACGGCCGGTCCAGGGATCGATACCCCTGCGCTTGGTGGGGTCGGGATTAGTATCGGTGGGATCCGGACGGATCGGAACCAGCAAAGCACCCCACTGAGTAGTGCCGGAGAAGCCGAAGTCACGCGGCGGGCTCTTTTCGCCGGTCGGGAAGCGAGCGGCGGAGAACCAGCGATCACGCGCCCAGACCGGATCTTCTTTCGCGTACTCGGCGCCGACCGTGACCGAGCCGCGGTCGCCGGTGAAGCCGATGGTGAAGTCGTAGCTCTGGCGGGTGCCGTCGCCCTGGCCCCACTGGCCGAGGTAGGCGTTGGCTTCGGCGCCTTCGAAGTTCTTGCGGGTGATGATGTTGATCACGCCGGCGATGGCGTCGGAACCGTAGATCGTCGAGGCGCCGTCCTTCAGCACTTCGATGCGTTCGACCATGCCCGACGGGATCGAGGAAACGTCCTGCAGACCGTCGTTGGTCGCGCCCAGGCGCTTGCCGTTGACGAGCACCAGGGTGCGGTTGGCACCGAGGTTGCGCAGATCGATGTAGTAACCACCGACGGATTCGCCCGAGGACAGCGGCGAGGTGCGGCTGATCGCCGGCGAGCCGGCGGCGGTGATGTTCTGCAGGATGTCGGCGACCGACTTGTAGCCCTGTTTCTCGATCTCGGCGCGGCTGATCTGAAGAACCGGGGCGGCGGTCTCGACGTCGACCTGGCGGATGCGCGAACCGGTCACTTCGACGCGATCGAGCGTGGTGGCTTCCTTGCTGCCGGCTTCCTGGGCAAGCGCGGCGCCCGTGCCGACCAGAGCGGCGCTAGTCACCGCAAGAGCGAACGTAATCGCGTCTCGCAGCTGGTTGGTCTTCAGGATCATTTCTCTCTCTCTCTTCAAGGGCCTGATAAGCGGATATCGATATGCAAGGTTGGCCGGAGAGTGCAAACGAAAAAGCCTCATCTCGACTAACCGCGGCCCGGATACTAGTCACCTCATTTCGATAATTAAAGTGTCGTTAAAACGCCATGCGCGTAAATATCGCTTTAAATACGTACTAAATACACGCTCAGTAAGTAAGTGAGCGGAGATTCGATTGCTTGTAAATGTATTTGTCGTGATTTTTAAATGTATTTATGCAAATTTTTGGCACAAAAAAACGGCCCCCGAAGGGGCCGTTCTTGTGGTGCGGTACCGCAGTGTTGCTTAGAAGCGCTGCTGGTACTTGAAGTACACGAAACGGCCGATGTCGTAGCCGCCGTAGTACGAGTAGCCGGAGTTCGGCTGAGCGTACTGCGGAGCGGCGTAGTGCTCGAACACGTTGTTCGCGCCAACCGCGATCGTGGCGTTCCACGGCGCGTTGAAGCGGACCTGCATGTCGTGGAAGGTGTTCGAACCGATTTCGTTCTTCGGCGAGATGGCGCCGTTGAGCTCCGGAGCGGTGTAGTTCGGCAGCGTGCAACGTTCGTCGAAGTAGCAGTCTTCCTTCACGCCGGAGTAGTAACGCAGACCCCAGGTGAAGCCCCACGGACCCTTGTCCCAGCTCATGTTGAGGTTCGAGCGCAGGCGGAAGTTGCCGTTGAAGCCGTTCTGCTGGCTCGGGGTGGCGACGCCCAGGATGTCGGTCTGCAGTTCGTTCTTGGTGGTGTAGCTGTTCAACCAAGCGAAACCGAAGCGGCCCCACTGCGTGTCGAGACGGTAGTTCACGTCAAAGTCGAAACCTTCGACTTCGTTGTAGCCCACGTTGATCGGCGCGAAGATGAAGCTGGTGATGTTGCCGGTGATCGGATCGCGCACGAAGCGCGAGCGAGCCGGATCCTGTCCGGTGTTGCAGCGCGACTCGATGCCGCGGGTGTAGCAGTCAGCCAGCACCGCCGTCGGATCGTCGCCGCGGATCGCGTTTTCGATCTTGATGTTCCACCAGTCCAAGGACAGGTTGAGGTTGTCGACGAAGGTCGGGCTCCACACCACGCCGAAGGTCTTCGACTTGGAGGTTTCCGGAGTCAGCTGATCGTTCGAACCCGACAGGAACGGGGTGTTGGTCTGCGTGCCCGGGCCCGGGGCGAGGCCCGACGGGGTGTTGGCGGCCTGGCGGAAGTTCGCCGGGACGTTCTGCAAGCAGCGCGCGCTGCCGGCGGCATCGCCGAACAAGGTGTCGCAGGCGTCGGTGTAGAACGAGAACGACTGGCCCAGACCGCCGTACAGGTCGGCGATGGTCGGAGCGCGGAAGCCCTCGGAGTAGGTACCGCGGACCAGCAGCGAGTCGATCGGCTTCCACTTGAAGCCGAACTTGCTGTTGACCGTGTCGCCGAAGGTGTCGTAGTCGGAGTAACGGGTCGCCAGGTTGAAGGTCAGTTCCTTCGCGCCCGGCACGTCGGCCAGGACCGGGATCTGCAACTCGCCGTAGAACTCGTCCAGGGTGTACGAACCGCCGGTCGGGCCGCTGGCCAGATCGGTCGAACCGCCGGTCTGCGACAGGGCGTCGGGCGAGAAGTTGCCCTGTTCCTTGCGGTGCTCGTAACCGACCGCCAGGCTCAGGTCACCGGCCGGCAGGGTCGCCAGGGTGCCGCTGAAGTTGACGAAGTAGTCGGTGGTCTTGGTCTTACCGAGCGCCTGGCCTTCCTGGTACAGGTACTTCTGCACGTTCGGGTCGTTCAGGCCGTTGGAGCCGGCGTAGCCGTAGGGCAGCAGCGGGTTCCACGGGGTGCACTGGCCGCCACCGAAGCCCAGCGGGATCGGGTTGGCGGCGGTGCCGCACTGGACCTGACCCTGCGCATTCAAGAACGACGGGCCGACCGCGCGACGCGTGTTGGCGACGTTGAGGTTACCCGTGCTGATCTGGGTCGCCTTGTTCTCGTTGTACAGATAGCCCGCGTCCCAATCCCAGATCTTGCCTTCGCCCAGTTCGAACGAACCGCTGAAGGTGCCGGTGAAGCGGTACGAGGTCAGGCTGTTGCGGACCTGGCGCGGCACTTCCCAACCACGACGCACGAAGTGCACGAAGGTCGGAGCGGTGACGCCCGCCGGCAGCGCGCCGGTGCGCTGGTTGCCGACCGGGTTGAAGTAGCTGTCGACCGAGATCGGGGTGTTGAAGCCCGGCGAGAGGACGGCGGACTGGAACGGATAGCCGGCGTTCTGCGCGAAGGAGTCGCGGTCGTTGTACTGGATGTCGGTGTCGAAACGCAGCCAGTCGGTGATGTCGTAGCCGGCGTTGACGAACAGCGACTTGCGCTCGATGCCGCTGTACACGGTCGACTGTTCGGCCGGCAGCGAGACGTCCGAACCGTTGCGGGCGCGGAAGTTGGCGATGTTGCGCGGATCCAGGCCCGGGGTTTCGCGAGCCAGGAAACGGGCCGCGCCGAGTGCCGGGGTGCCGTTCGGCAGGGTGGCGCCGGTCGGGATCAGCAGCGCGCCCCACTGGGTGGTGCCGGAGTAACCGAAGTCACGCGGTTCGCTCTTTTCGCCGGTCGGGAAGCGAGCGATCGAGAACCAGCGGTCGCGGGCCCAAACCGGATCTTCCTTCGCGTATTCGGCGCCGATCGTGACCGAGCCACGGTCGCCGGTGAAGCCGATGGTGAAGTCGTAGTTCTGACGCGTGCCGTCGCCCTGGCTCCACTGGCCCAGGTAAGCGTTGGCTTCGGCGCCTTCGAAGTTCTTGCGGGTGATGATGTTGATCACGCCGGCGATGGCGTCGGAACCGTAGATCGTCGACGCGCCGTCCTTCAGCACTTCGATGCGTTCGACCATGCCCGACGGGATCGAGGAAACGTCCTGCAGACCGTCGTTGGTCGCGCCCAGGCGCTTGCCGTTGACGAGCACCAGGGTGCGGTTGGCACCGAGGTTGCGCAGATCGATGTAGTAACCACCGACGGATTCGCCCGAGGACAGCGGCGAGGTGCGGCTGATCGCCGGCGAGCCAGCGGCGGTGATGTTCTGCAGGATGTCGGCGACCGACTTGAAGCCCTGCTTCTCGATCTCGGCGCGGGTGATCTGAAGAACCGGTGCGGCGGTTTCGACGTCAACCTGACGGATGCGCGAACCGGTCACTTCAACGCGGTCAAGCGTGGTGGCGTCCTTGCTGCCGGCCGTGTCTTGCGCGGACGCAATGCCCGTGCCGACCAGGGCGGTGGTACCCACTGCGAGAGCGAAGGAAATCGCTTCGCGGAGCTGGGTGGTCTTAAAGGTCATCTCTCTCTCTCCGAGTCTGTCGTGTTGTACCCGTGGACTCACTGGCGGAGTCAATGCAAACGCCAAATCCAGCAAGTTGGCCGGATCGTAACTGCCTAGACACAAAAATTAAAGTGTTGTTAAGCATTAAATTTCACTTAAGTACGACAACCAGGCACTTAGAGAGTGTCCAAACGTTTGCTGACTTTGGCGTATGGATGAGCGGAGGGCCTTTAGGGCGCCGACGTTAACGTCAGGTTGAGTGAGGGGCGGGGCGGAGGGGTGGACCTCCGGTGGTCGCCTGCGGGGAGGGCGACTTGGTGACCTGGAGATGCCAGAAAGCCACTGCCCTGCTTGATTCTGGGCCGGCTGAAGGGCGCCGCCTGCGTGATCGTGGGGCCGCCCGGAGCAGCCTTTTCTGCCGGGCAATCGCTTGATTTCAGGGGTTTTCGGCGATCTGTGCGCGGGACGTTGCGGCTTGGGCGAGCAGGCGCCGAGGGGCCGTGTGCCGATCCCGATCAGGCGCGCCCGACAGGAGGTGCCGATCGTCGACCAGGTGTGAGCCGCGAGCGGCCGAGCCCTGTTTATGTTGCGATGCACAATGAGTCTCGGCGTCGCAAATGGGGTCCGCAGGGCAGAAGATGAGGCACTGCGCAAGGCTCATTAGGCACGTCAAAAGTGCCAGGTATGTCTGAGCCCGGTAAGTCGGACCCTGGGCGGATTGGAGCCGCATCCAGGCACCTGGTTGGTGTTTGCGCCGGACCTGTTCTCTGGTTTGGGCTGGCGACTATGGCCTGCCAGGCACTCTGCAGCCGGACCGGATGTGCTTTGGATCAGGCCGCCGTGTGGGCGGCGCAGACGCTCAATGTCTCGGCCAGCGACCGATAGCCGACGTCGAGATAGCGGCGATGCAGCGCAGGAGTGTGACATCGCCGTGAGGCGCGCAATCGCACGCGCGCAGCCGCTGTACGGAGCCGGGCGGATGGACAATCAGGCGGGGGAGACACCAAGGCGCGGGCACGAGGCGTGCCGCGGGATCACAGATCCTGTTCGTAGCGAACGTAGGGCACGGTGCCTTCGTCTTTCTCGCCGTTGCCGGGTGCGAACGGGTTCTTGCCGCGGGTGACGACGTTTTCCGCGCCGACGGTGAGCTGGCCGCTCCAGGGCGTACGCCAGGTCAGGCCGACGCCGAGGCCTTCCCACTGGCCCGGCTGGCCGGGGGTGTCGACCACGCGGCCGACGATGTTGGCGCCGAAATTGCCGATGCCGGCGCCGATGGTGATGCTCTTGCTGCTCCAGCGGTCGGCCAGGCCGGGCATTTCGCCGGCCGGGATCAGCTTGGCGCGGGCCCAGGTGCCGCCGATCGAGACCATCGCTTCGCGGCCGATGTTCTTCTGGCCGTAGACGGTCAGGGTGTTCTGGTCGACCCGGCTGTTGCGATTGTTGGGGCTGAGCCAGCCGGGCAGGGCGTCGCGGCCGCTGCCGATCGCCACGCCGACCTTGCCGCCGGGCCGGCTGAGGCTGGCGCCCGCGGACAGTTGCCGGTTGTTGGCGTGGTCGTCGTCTTCGTCGAGAGCGGCGAGCAGGCAGTGATTGGCGAGGTTGCCGATCGCGCCGGCCAGGCCGGTCTTGCGGTCGCAGACCAGGCCGAGGCCGTCGCCGCCGTCCAGGCCGAGGGTCGCGTCGAAGGTGTTGGCGCCGGACTTCCAGCGCGCGCCGGCGGCCTGTTTTTCGGCCGGTTCCAGCTGCAGCACGTATTCGAGCTTGCCGTTGTTCTGGTTCCACACCGGCAGGTAGGTGGTATCGCGCTTGGTCTGCGCATGCGCGCCCGTTGCAACGCCTAGGGCGAGCAGCAGGGCAAGCGGCAATGAGCGCAGATGCTTGGGCATACCTGGAGTGTGTGTAGAGCGCGGACCAACGTTAAGACCGGATGAAGCCGGTCGAGTTCCCCAAATCCTTGGCGTCGACTATAGCCGGTTTATGTTTATTTAACAATCTGAAAACGGTCCCAGATCGGCATTCGACAGGTTCACTGTACTCGCTGCGGAGCCTGTATTTGCACGGCTGCAGCAGCGAACAGGCCGGCAATTTGGTTGCGATCGAAACCATAGCGCTGGCCGCAGAACTCGCAGCGGACGTGGGCCTCGCCGTCGGCGGCGTCGACCGCCGCGTCGGCTTCCTCGCGGCCGAGCGAGACCAGCATCGCCTCGACCCGCTCGCGCGAGCACGAGCAGGCGAACGCCAGCGGCTTGTCGCCCAGCAACTGCACGCCGTCCTCGTGGAACAGGCGATTGAGCACGGTCGCGGCCGGCAGGGTCAGCAGTTCGTCGGTGCGCAGGGTGTCGAACAGGGCGCCGGCGCGGATCCAGCCGTCGTCGTCGCCTTCGTCGCCGGGCAGCTTCTGCAGCATCAGGCCGGCGGCCCGGTGTTCGTCGGCGACCAGCAGCAGGCGGGTCGGCAATTGCTCGGACTGGCGGAAATAGCCCTCGAAGGCGCCGGCCAGCGAATCGGACTCCAGCCCGACCAGGCCCTGGTAGCGGACCGGATCGCGGCCGTGCAGGCCGGGGTTTTCGATGGTGATCGCGAGCATCGCGTCGGGGCCGAGTTCGCGCAGGTCGCGGGTGACCTCGCCGCCGTCCTCGGACAACTGCACGATGCCGCGCAAGGTGCCGGCCGCGGTGCATTCGGCGAACAAGGTGCGCAGCGCGCCGTTGCCGCGCAGTTGCACCGACAGGCGGCCGTCGACCTTGGCGTGGCCGGTGAACAAGGCCGCCGCGGCGACCGCTTCGCCGAGCAGTTCGGCGGCGGCGGCCGGGTACTCGGCGCGTTCGCGGATCTGGCGCCAGGTGTCGTGCAGGTGGACATGCACGCCGCGCACGCCGGCCGCTTCGATCATGAAGCGGGTCAGGCGGTCGTGCTCGCCGGGCGTGTCGGTGCCGGGGGCGGTGGTTGCGGCGGAAGGGGCGTCGGTCATCGTCGTACTCTGGCGGCTGCGGCGCGGATCGCGCGCATTCCGAAGCCAGCGGCTTCGGCATCGCGGATAATGCGCAGGATTCTGTTAGGGGGGAGGTGAAGGCTATGCCGATGCGATCGGAGCTCGGATCACGAACGCGGGGCTGCCGCCACGCGGCAACAGTGGGGACGGCAACGGCATGGTGCAAGGCTTGAGCCGGGCCGTGCCCGACCTCGGCCCGGTCGACACGGCGGCCGGCCCGGGCCAGACCGCGCCGCGTCCGCGCCGGTTGCGGCGTTGGCTGCGCTGGCTGATCGCGCTGCCGTTCCTGTTCGTGCTGGCCTCGATCCTGCAGGTCGCGAGCCTGCGTTTCATCGATCCGCCGTTCTCGGCCTTCATGATGATCCGCCAGTTCGAGGCCTGGGGTTCGGGCGATTTCGGCTTCCGCCTGGCCCACGACTGGCGCGATCTGGACGAGATCTCGCCGAACCTGCCGGTGGCGCTGGTCGCCTCGGAGGACCAGAACTTCGCCGAGCATTTCGGCTTCGATCTCAAGGCGATCGAGAAGGCGCGCAAGAACAACGAGCGCGGCCGCAAGGTCCGCGGCGGCAGCACGATCAGCCAGCAGACCGCGAAGAACCTGTTCCTGTGGAGCGGGCGCAGCTGGATCCGCAAGGGCATCGAAGCCTGGTACACGCTGCTGCTGGAGACGATGTGGCCCAAGCATCGGATCATCGAGGTCTACGCCAACATCGCCGAGTTCGGCGACGGCGTGTACGGCGCCCAGGCCGCGGCCCGCACCTTCTACCGCAAGGACGCCAGCCAGTTGGCGCCGGCCGAAGCCGCGCGCATGGCCGCGGTGCTGCCCAACCCCAAGCGCTACAGCGTCGCCAAGCCGGGACCGTACGTGCAGCGGCGGGCCGGGGCGATCCAGCGCCAGATGCGTTACATCGGCGGCAGCGAGTACCTCAAGCAACTCGAGTGAAGCCCGCCGCGATGCGCCCGCGGCTACTATGCGCAGCATGAGCCGCGATCGCGTCACCGTCGTCCTGGCCGCCTTCGACGAGGCCGCCAGCCTGCCCCTGCTGCAGCCGCGCATCGCCGCGGCGCTGGACGCGTTGCGGGCCGACGGCGTCGACGGCCGCGTGCTGTATGTCGACGACGGCAGCCGCGACCGCACCTGGCCGATCCTGCAGGCGATCGCCGCGGCCGATCCGCGGGTGTCGCTGCTGCGGCTGTCGCGCAACTTCGGCAAGGAGGCGGCGTTGACCGCCGGCCTGGATCTGGTCGACGAGGGCGCCGCGCTGATCCTCGACGCCGACGGGCAGGACCCGCCGGAACTGATCGCGCAATTCGTCGCGCTGTGGCGCGAAGGCTATGACGACGTCTACGGCACGCGCCTGGAACGCGAAGGCGAAGGCTGGCTCAAGCGCGGCACCGCGCACGCGTTCTACCGGGTGATCGGACGGCTGTCGCGCACGCCGATCCCGGCCGACACCGGCGATTTCCGCCTGCTCTCGCCGCGCGCGCTGGACGCGCTGCGGCAATTGCGCGAGCGCCATCGGTTCATGAAGGGCTTGTTCGGCTGGATCGGCTACAACCGCATCGCGGTGCCGTATCACCGCGAGCCGCGGGTGGCAGGCGCCAGCAAGTTCAACCTGTGGCGGCTGTGGAACCTGGCGCTGGAGGGCATCACCAGTTTCTCGACCGCGCCGCTGCGCCTGGCCACCTACCTGGGGCTGGCGACGGCGCTGGTGGCGTTCGCGTATGCGCTCAAGGTCGTGATCAAGGCGCTGCTGTTCGGCGACCCGGTGCAGGGCTGGCCGACGATGATGGCGGTGATCCTGTTCCTGGGCGGCGTGCAGCTGATCGCGCTGGGCCTGATCGGCGAATACCTGGGCCGGCTGTACGAGGAATCCAAGCAGCGGCCGCTGTACCTGATCGACACCTGGCAGCCCGCGGCAGGAGTATCCTCGGGGCAGACCCGGTTTTCCCAGCTTGATCCCCAGATCGCGGAAGGAGACCCTCATGCGCACCGTACGACAGCTGTTGGACGCCAAGGCGGCGGCTGAGGTTTTCGCGATCGGCCCCGATGCGCCGGTCATCGACGCGATCCGGTTGATGGCCGAAAAGCGGATCGGCGCGGTCCTGGTGATGGAGGGATCGCGACTGGCCGGGATCCTGTCCGAGCGCGACTACGCACGCAAGATCGTGCTGCAGGGCCGTTCGTCGGCCGACACTCCGGTACGCGACATCATGACCGCGCAGGTCGTCAGCGTGAGCCTGGGCGACAGCGCCGAGCACTGCATGCAGATCGTGACCGAGCGGCGCATCCGCCACTTGCCGGTGCTCGAAGGCGGCGAAGTCATCGGGGTCGTATCGATCGGCGATCTGGTCAAGGCGGTGATCGAGGATCAGCAGGTGGAACTCGATCAGTTGCAGCGCTACATCGCCAGCTGATCGCCTAATCTGTTTGCCGTACGGCTCGGGCGTGGGCTCGGGCCGGCATTCAATTGAGCGAAGGATACGCATGACTTGTGTGCAACGTATTGCGATCGGCCTGACGTCGGCGCTGATGATGTCCCTGACCGCCTGCAACGCCAAATTGCCCGAAGCCGACGCTGAAGCCGCTCCCGTTGCCCCCGTTGCCCCCGTCGCGGCCGCGCCGGTGGACGTGTCGAAAGGACCGGCCACCGCGACCGTCTCGGCCGATGGCGAGTTCATCGCGATCCAGGTGCCCGAGCGCACCATCGAGCTGAGCGTGGCCGATGTGTTCGGCATGCAGAAAACCAAATTCGACAAGGCCATCATCGTCGCGCAAGGGCACCAGGGCGATCGCTACGACGTGCTGTTGCGGGCCGAGGCTCCCAGCGATCCAAAGCAGGACGGCGGACGCTGCGCCAAGGGCCGCGAAGTATCGATGCGGCATATCGCGTTCGACACCGGTTCGACCACGACCAGCTCGTCAAGCGATTTCGAGTCCTGCCTGGATCGACTGCGCGTCGTCGCCGAACGTCGGGAGCCCGATGGGCGGCTTGAGTACGATCTCAAGCAAGGCCACGAGGACGGCAGCGAGAGCGACGTTTACCTGCACTACGAAACCGTGGATTTCAAGAAGTCGATCAACTTCTGATCTGACGACGCGTGCAGTCACGTTGCTGCTGTCGCTGTCGCCCAAGCCAGAAGTCGCGGCTCCCATCCAGCGCTGCGAGGCGAGTAACTCGCGAGAACAAAAGCACACCCGGAGGGCGGCGCACATGGATGTGCGCCGTGCGCCACCGAGACAGGATGTCTCGTGTGGCGCATGCCTGCGTCGGCACCGATCGTGCGGCTCTTGATTCGAAACAGGAACGCCTTTTTCTTTGGTGACTTTCTTTTGTGGCTCTGGACAAAAGAAAGTTACCCGCCGCTTTAGTGGCGGAAGCTTTTGATCCTGCTTGCAGCTTTAAAAGCTTTGAAGCTTTAGAGCCTTTGAGGCAAAGGCAACAGCTTTCGTCCGCAAGCGGCCGAGTTACTTTCTTTTGTCAAAAGCGACAAAAGAAAGGTAACCAAAGAAAAACGCTTTTCTTTGAATCAAGTGCCCGCAAGTGCGGAGCAGACGCAGGCACGCGCCACACGGGACATCCATGTCCCGGTGGCGCGCGACGCGCATCCCTGCGCGTCGCCCTTCGGGTGTGCTTTTGCTAACGCGAGTTACAAGCTTCGCAGTGCTGGATGGGAGCCGTGACTTCCGGCTCAAGCCAAAGCCATGGACTTGGTCAGCGTCAGAGCCAGAGCTGGAATCTCAGTCACGCTGAAGCAATAGCGGCATCGAGCGTTGATGCCTGGCGCTTCGCAATGCGTACAGCGATTGCATGTACGAAGGTCGAGCAGCGCAGCACTCAGTGCGTGGCAAACTCAATTCACTACATGCCCCGCGCAACCCGCATCCTTCCCCGGCCCCAACTCCAACGTAGCCAACAACGCCGCCGGCGGCGCGATGGCGCCCAGCGCGATCGCCGCCGCGCCGCGCAGGCCCAGGCGCTTGTAGTCGGGACGCGCGTTGGGTTGCTTGAAGGTGCCGCTGACCATCAACGGCGCGCGCAGCGACAGGAAGCTGCGATCCTTCGGGCGCGCACGGATGGTGAGGTCGAGTTTTTCCTCGCGCAGACTGATCGTGCCGCTGCCGACCAACACCGTGTCGCTGGTGTCGAACGCCAGCGACTGCGCGGTCATCACCCCGTTGTTGACGGCGAAATCGCCGAACGCGCAGCGGATCGGGATCTTGCGGTCGTGGGTCAGCTTGAACTTGAGGATTTCGGCCAGATCGATGCCGGCGAATTCCATCAGCAGGTTGCTGATCTGGCCCTGGCCCATGCCGACCGCGATGCTGCCGTCGCCGCTGCCGAGCATCTTGGCGATCGAGTTGCCGCTGCCGCTCAGGGCGATGCGCCCGCCGACCTTGCCGACCGCGTCCTGCGCCAGTTTCACGTCCGGCAACAGCTTGGACAGCGTCAGACCGCGTGCGTTGATGTCGGCGCGGGTACGGATGGTGGCGTTACGCGCGTCCATGGTGATGTTGGAGCGGATGTCGCCGTCGGCGACGCCGAAGTTCAGCGGATCGAGCTTGAGCAGGCCGTTTTCCAGCAGCAGATGCGCCTGCATGTCGTCCAGCGGCCAGCCCGGCGCGTTGATCCGCGCGGCCTTGAGCTTCACGTCCGCGTCCATCGAACGCAGCTTGTCGAGCCGGTACGGCGTGTCGGGCAGCAGCTTGGGTTTCGCGTCGAGTTGCGCGTTCTGCGCGGCGAGTTCCGGGTTGCTGCTTTCGCCGCGGCCGGTCTGCGGCGGGGCGCCGATGAAGCCGGCGAGGTCGTCGAAGTCCAGGCGTTTGGAAATAAGGTCGGCGCGCAGATACACCCGCGGCCCGCCGGTGTCGACGCTGGCGTCGCCGGCCAGATCGCTGTCGCCGACCTTGCCGGTGAAATCGTCGTAGTTCCAGCGCATGCCGTCGCGACGCAGGCGGCCGTCGAGCGCGTACGGCGGAGTCGGCGGGATCGCCACGCCGATCAAGGGATACAGGTCGGCGAGGTTCTTGCCGGCCAGCGCGAACTGCAGGTCGAAGTCGCGCAGATGGAACGGGTCGACCAGTTCGCCGCGCGCATGCGCACGGGTCGCGCCGGCCACCGCGCGCAGGTTCAAGCGATACGGCTTTTGGCTGTTGCTCAGTTCCAGCGGCGATTCGGCGCGGCCTTCCAGGGTGAAGCGGTTGGCTTTCCAGTGACCGCCGCCGTCGACCTCGATCGGCGGCGCGGCGTCTTCGCGGCGCGGCTGGCGGCTGTTGACGCTCAGGCGGATGTCGGTCTTGCCGGACGGATCGAGGAATTCCATGCGGCCGTCCTGGATCCAGATCTTGCGGAACTTCGGCAGTTCGCCGCCGCCGCCGCTTTCGAACACCCAGTTGCCGCCGTGCTTGGCGTCGGTCTGCAAATTGACTCGCGGTTGGGTCAGGCGGATGTCGGGAATGCGGATGTCGCCCTTGAGCAGCGGCCAGACTTCGATCGCCAGTTCCAGGCGCTGCGCGGTCGCCATCATCGGCTGCTTGGCCCACGGGGCATTGGCGAAGCTCAGTCCGTCGGCGCGGATCACCGACACCCGGCCAAGATCCACATCGAGATTGCCGTCGATCTGGAACTTGCGTCCGGTGCGCGCTTCGACCTGGCGTTCGATCGGGCCCTTGAACCAGTTCCAGTCCCACAGTGCGATCAATACCGCAATCGCCAGCGCGATCACGCCCAGCAGGCTGAGCCAGGGATGACGGCGAACCGGCGCGAACCAGCCGCGCGCGGCGGGAGGTTGAACGGCGCTGGCTGCGGCGTTGTTCGAAGCGGAGACGGTGGGATCAGGTGTGCTCATCGCGTAAGCGCGAAGGCCGGGGCGTAGCGGCGATGCGGCCACAATGCGGCGCGGCGCCCTGTCGGCCCGCGCGGCGGGACCTGTGGTGAGGTTGACCCCACCATCGCCATACGCCGGTAAAGCGAGAGTGAATGCGTCGTGGACGCGGCGTGCGGCGTTCAGCCCGCGCGGCTGCCGTGGAGCGGGCGCCCGGCGCCACGCGCCGCAAACGCACCGCCGCAACCACGTTGTTTGAATCAGGCGCCCGGAATCAGGCGCGAGGCCGGCACGACCTGCGACAGCACCGCGATGTAGTGGCAGACGCTGCCGCCGACGACGAACAGATGCCAGATCGCATGCGAATACTTCAGCGACGGCCGGTGATAGAACACCGTGCCCAGTGTGTAGCAGATGCCGCCGGCGAGCAGCCAGCCCAGGGTCGAGGCGTCGAGCGCGTTGAGCAGCGGCTTGGCGGCGACGATCACCAGCCAGCCCATGGCGATGTAGATGATGGTCGACAGCAGCTTGAAGCGGCCGGTGTAGAACAGCTTGAACACGATCCCGGCCACGGCCAGCGCCCAGATCGCCGCGAACAGGCCCCAGCCCCACGGACCGCGCAGGCCGATCAGGGTGAACGGGGTGTAGGTGCCGGCGATCAGCAGGTAGATCGCGCAATGGTCGAAGACCTTCAGCCGGCCCTTGACGATCGGGTGCTGGATCGCGTGGTACAGGGTCGAGGCGAGGTACAGCAGCAACAGGCTGATCCCGAATACGATCGCGCTGCCGAGCTGCCAGGCGTCGCCGTACAGCGCGGCCAGGGTGATCATCACCGCACCGCCGGCCAAGGCCGCGGTGGCGCCCAGACCGTGGGTCAGGGCATTGGCGATCTCTTCGCGGATCGAGTGCTCGCCGTGAGCGGGGGCATGGGCGATGGTCATGGTTCCAGCATCCTAGCGCGGTCTGGGGCCAAAGCTCGTCGCGAATGCGAATCGACCGCAACGGCAAGACAGCGTGGAGTCGGTTTCGCGACTTCGGTCACGCGCTTGCGGACGGTGGCCGCGGGCGGGTTCATCGAGGCGGTTCGACGGGGAAGGGCGATGCTCAGGCGGTCCGGCGTGACAGGCGCCGGGATTGCGGCCCGAATGCGTTGCGCTGCTTACCCGGCCTGCGCCGGCAGGCCGTTGATCGCCGTGGCGAAGCCGGGTGCGCTGCGCGTCGCCGGACGACCCGGGCGCCCGCGCGCCGCGCTCACTCCAGCGCGTTGAGCCGCCGAATCCGTCGCAGCCGGCGCTGGATCTTGTGCGGCCTTGCGAAGCGGTACTGCTCGACTTCGACCAGCAGCGCGCAATCCTCGCCGAACGCCTCGCGCATCGCGTACAGGCGGCCGTTGCCTTCGAACGCCAGCCAGCGTTCGCCGTCCTGGACGACCTTGATCTGCGAGACCGAGGGGATGATGTCGTTCAACGCGGCCAGGTCGAGCCGGCCGTGCGCCAGCAACTCGTCGCGGCGCGCGCCCAGCGCCTGCGCGCGTGCGCGGGTGGCCTGCAACGCCGATTCGCGGTCGATGCGGTGGATCGGATGCAGCGCTTGCAGCGGCACCATCGCCTGCGCCTTGTCGCTGCGCAGGCGGTGGATGTCCATGATCACCTTGCCCATGTAGGCGTCCTTGTAGTCGAGCGCGGCGACTTCGCTGCGCTTGCTCAACAAGTACGTCCACCAGCGGCGCAGCGGCGACATCAGTCCAGCGCCACCGCGTGCGCGTGTTCGCGCGTTGCCAGGAATTCCACGCCCGGCGCGCGTTCCTGCGCCAGTTGCAGGTTGACCCGCGTCGGCGCCAGGTAAACCAGTTGCCCGGCCGCATCCAGCGACAGGTTCAGCGCGTTCTTGTCGCGGAATTCCTCGAGCTTCTTGGCGTCGTTGCAGCGGATCCAGCGCGCGGTGGCGACGCTGACCTGCTCGAAGCTCGCGTCCACGCCGTATTCGTCCTTCAACCGATAGGCGACCACGTCGAACTGCAGCACGCCGACCGCGCCGAGGATCAGGTCGTTGCTCATCAGCGGGCGGAAGAACTGGGTCGCGCCTTCTTCCGACAACTGCGCCAGGCCCTTCTGCAACTGCTTGAGCTTGAGCGGATCGCGCAGGCGCGCGCGGCGGAACAGTTCCGGGGCGAAGTTCGGGATGCCGGTGAATGACAGCGGCTCGCCTTCGCTGAAGCTGTCGCCGATCGAGATCGTGCCGTGGTTGTGGATGCCGATGACGTCGCCGGGGAACGCGGTCTCGGCGATCTCGCGATCGGAGGCCATGAAGGTCAGCGCGTTGGCGAGTTTGACTTCCTTGCCGGTGCGCGCGTGGAAGGCCTTCATGCCGGCGTTGAACTTGCCCGAGCAGATGCGCATGAACGCGACCCGGTCGCGGTGCTGCGGGTCCATGTTGGCCTGGATCTTGAACACGAAGCCGCTGAGTTTTTCCTCGGCCGGCTGCACGTCGCGGGTGGTGGTCTCGCGCGGCTTGGGCGAGGGCGCGTGCTCGATGAAGAAGTCGAGCAGCAGCTGCACGCCGAAGTTGTTGACCGCCGAACCGAAGAACACCGGGGTCTGTTCGCCGGCGAGGTACTTGGCCTTGTCGAACGGATGCGAGGCGCCTTCGACCAGTTCCAGTTCGTCGCGCAGTTCGGCCAGCATCGGCGCGCCGATCCGCGCTTCCAGCGCCGGGTCGTCGATCGAGGCGAAGATGGTCGAATCCTGGCGGGTGAAGTTGCGGCCCTGTTCGTACAGATGCACCTCGCCGGTCATCAGGTGGACCACGCCCTTGAGGCGCTGGCCCATGCCGATCGGCCAGGTGATCGGCGCGCACTGGATGCCGAGCACGCTTTCGACTTCGTCGAGCAGGTCGATCGGGCTCTTGCCTTCGCGGTCGAGCTTGTTGATGAAGGTCATGATCGGCGTGGTGCGCAGCCGGCAGACTTCCATCAGCTTGATCGTGCGCTCTTCCACGCCCTTGGCCACGTCGATGACCATCAGCGCCGAGTCGACCGCGGTCAGCACGCGGTAGGTGTCCTCGCCGAAGTCGGCGTGGCCGGGGGTGTCGAGCAGGTTGACGATGTGGTCTTCGTAGGGGAACTGCATGACCGACGAGGTCACCGAGATGCCGCGCTCCTTTTCCAGCGCCATCCAGTCGGAGGTCGCATGGCGCGCGGCCTTGCGGCCCTTGACGCTGCCGGCCATCTGGATCGCGCCGCCGAACAGCAGCAGCTTTTCGGTCAGCGTGGTCTTGCCGGCGTCGGGGTGCGAAATGATCGCGAAGGTGCGGCGGCGGAGGACTTGTTGGGAGACTTCGGACATGAGTACGGCGCGCCGGGGGCGCGTCGGCCGGTAAGGGGAAGGCGGCGATTATACCTGTGGATGGCGGCGGGGCTGGGGAGGCGTTTGGAGGACCCGTTCTGGTCGTCGCCTGGAGGGCTTCGCAGCCTGGAGGTCTCTGTGGGAGGGCCTTTAGGCCCGACGCTGTTCGGTCAGCCGCCGCGATCTGAGAGAAAAGCATCGGGCCTGAAAGGCCCTCCCACAAAGACCTCGAAGCCCCGAGACTCATTCGAATCCCGAATCCCGAATCCCGCCCCCTCAGCGCGTCCCACCCGTCAACCGCAACGGCCCCTGCGGCCCGTTGATCCGCACCGGGATCGATTCCAGGCGCATGCCGCGGTTGATCTGCACGGCGAAATGCAGGTGCGGGCCGGTGCTGAAACCGGTGTTGCCCGACAGGCCGATCTGCTGGCCGGCGCGGACCCGCTGGCCCACGCGCACGATCACGCCGTTGTCGGCCTTGAGGTGGGCGTACAGGGCCATGGTCCCGTCGTCGTGGAGGATGCGCACGAAGTTGGCGCGGTCGCCGAACTTCTCCAGGTTCAGCCCGGCCTTGTCGAAATCCGATTCGACCTGCATCACCACGCCGTCGCGCGCGGCCAGCACCGGGGTGCCGATGTCGGCGGCGAAATCGATCGCGTAGCGGTGTTCGGGCTCGGTGTGGCTGAAATGGCCGCCGTAGCCCTGGTCGATGCGGAACTGCTGCTGTTGCAGCGGCAGCAGGTACTCGACGTTGCGCGCGCGGGCGCGCGGGTCGCCGGGCACGCTGCGCATGGTCAGTTCGAAATCGCCGCCGCGGGTCGGGTCCTGGGCGCTGAGCACGGCGACCACGGCGCTGCCGCGTGCGTCCACGGTGGCGTTGGCGGGCAGGCTGGGGTTGCCGGCGATGTTGTTGCTGTGGGTGAAGTCGAGCTGCACTTCGACCGGCCCGGACAGGCTGTTGTCGACCCAGGCCAGGTAGCGGTCGCCGTCCTGCTGCACCCGCAGCCGCGCGATCGCGCCGGGCTCGGCGCGGAACGGAATGACCTTGACCTCCGACGGCGGCGCCGCGGACGGCGCGCGATCGCCGTAATGGGTGATGCCGTTCCGGTCGGTCCAGCGATACAGCTTGCCGGCCTGCGCCGCGGGGACGGCGAGCAGGAGCAGGCACAGGCACATGGCGATCGGGGCGGGCAGGCGCGGCATAGTCGGGTCGGGCGGGGGCGGGGTCAGTTCAGGCAACTCGATTGCAACTGCAGGGCGCGGGCCACATCGCCCAGGTCGAACGCGGTCACCGAGCGGTCGTCGTGGACCGCGTACAGCGCGCCGGTCGGAAACGCGTTGGTGCCGGCCGCGTGCAGGGCGATGCCGTCGGTGTGCGCGGTCACCTCGCCGCTGAAGCTGCCGCGCGGTTCCAGGCTGTCGCGGTCGTAGACGTGGAAGATGGTGCGCGGCATCAGCTGGTCGACCGCGATCCAGTAACCGTCGCCCGCGCCGCAGCTCCACAGCGCCACGCCTTCGGCCTGGGCCTGGAAGCTGCGATCGGGCACGCGCCGGCCGGTGTAGTGGCCGGCGAGGGTGTATTCGCGCAGGGTCGACAGGTGGCGCTGGTCTTCGTCGGCGATCAGCAGGCGGTCGCCGGCGGCGTCGCCGGCGATCGATTCGACCACCCGCAGCGCGGCGTCGGCCGTGGTGTCGCCGAACGCGCCCTGGTACTCGGCGCTCATCGCATCGTTGTCGTCGAAGCGCAGCCGATAGCGGCGCACACGCTGATCGAGTTCGGCCAGCGGCGGCACCTGATCGAACTTCTCGCCGTACATGAAACTGTCGGTGATGTAGGCGTCCAGCTCGCCCGGCGCGGTCTCGTTGATCCACACGCCGTAGGGGCTGCGCAGTTGCGCCTCGCCGAAGCTGCCGAGCGGGGCGAAGTCGGGCAGGTGCAGGACCTGGACGCGGTGATTGTCGCGCTCGACCACGAACAGGTGGTCGCCGAACACCGCCAGCCCGTTGGGGCGCTTGAACTGGCCGGCTGCGCCGCCTTTTTCGCCGAAGGTGCGCAGGCGCTGGCCGGTGTCGGCGTCGTACACGGCCAGGCGGTGGGTCGACTTGGCGCTGGCGATCAGCCAGGTCGAACCGTCCGGGGTCGGCCAGGTGGCGAGCGAATCGAGCTCGTCCTGCGGACTTTCGGCTGAGACGAACCGCTCGGGCACGATCCGCAGCCCGGCCGGCGCCACGCTGGTGAAGCGCGCTTCCGATTCCAGGGCGGGGCGGGTCAGGGCGCAGGAGGACAGCAACAGCGTCGTCAGGGCGGCGGCGAGGAGGCGGCTATTCATCGGCTTAAGTGTATGCGCGGGCGATGTCGGCCGGGTGGCGGTCGCGGCCGGGATCGGGGGCTAAATAATAAATCGCTATATGCGGATGAAGCGATTGACACGCCCCCGGAGCGTCGGCAGACTGTGGCCATCCATCGAGACCGGCAGAGGGACAGGCCCTTTGAAGCCGGGGCAACCCAAGGCGGCGCAAGCCGCGTGAAGGTGCCAATTCCTGCGGCCCGCCCTTGAGGCGTCGGTCGGAAGATGGTTGCGGACACTCGCAGCGATGCGGGTGCGCGACTTGCGAACTCGGTGGCCCCGTTCACTTCGGATGACCGCCATGAGCTTCGCCCCCAGCACCGCCGCCGCCGACCGCGCCGAAAGCTTCGTCTCCTATTCCGCCGCCGCTGCGCCCATCGGTTTCGAGCGCGCCGCGTTCGAACGTCCCGCCGCGCGCGTCACCGCGACCCGCGGCGAGATCGGCATCGAGCTGGAACTGCGCCACTCCGGCCGCCGCACGCTGACCTTGCGCTACGAAACCCAGGGCGATGCGAGCTTGCCTGCGCTGTTCGTGGCCGGCGGGATCTCGGCTCACAAGCATTTGTCGCCGAGCCGTGAGTTCGGTGAGCAGGGGTGGTGGGAATGCCAGGTCGGCGCCGGCCGTTCGCTCGACCCGACCCGTTATCACCTGGTGTCCTTCGACTGGATCGGTGCCGACGGTTCGCTCGACATCGCGCTCGATCCGGCCGACCAGGCCGACGCGATCGCCGCGCTGCTCGATGCGCTGGGCATCGAACGCCTGCAGGCCTTCGTCGGTTATTCCTACGGCGCGATGGTCGGCCTGCAGTTCGCGTCGCGCCATCCGGCGCGGGTCGGCGAAGTGATCTCGATCAGCGGCACCCACCGCGCCCATCCCTATGCCGCCGCATGGCGTGCGCTGCAACGCCGCGCGGTCGCGCTGGGCGCGCTGCAGTGCGACGAAAGCCAAGGCCTGGCCCTGGCGCGCGAACTGGCGGTGCTGAGCTACCGCACTCCGGAAGAATTCGCCGAGCGTTTCGGCGCCGCGCAGGTGGTCGACGGCCGCGTGCGCGTCGCTGCCGAGGACTACCTCGACCACTGCGGCAACAAGTACGTTGCGCACACCTCGCCGACCGCGTTCCTGCGTTTGTCCGAGTCGATCGACCTGCAGCAGGTCGATCCGTCGAGCATCCGCGCGCCGGTCACCGTGGTCGCCGTCACCGAGGACCGCCTGATCCCGCTGAGCGAGTCCTACGACCTAGTCGAACGCCTGCGCGGCGAAACCCGCCTGCGCGTGCTGCGTTCGATCTACGGCCACGACGCGTGCCTGAAAGAACAAGCCCAGATCGACACCATTCTTCGCGAAGCGTTGGCCGACTGCACGTCGGTGGCCGCATGAGCATTCACCCCTACGGAGCGGCCCACGTGAGCAATCCCCATAACCCGCAGCATTCCACGCCCCTGCGCAACGCCTGTACCGCCGCGGTGCGCGCCGGCATCGATCGCGATACCGCGCACGGCGCGGTGACCCCGCCGATCGTGCTGTCGTCGAACTTCAGCTTTGCCGGTTTCGACCAGAAGCGTCAGTACGACTACACCCGCAGCGGCAATCCGACCCGCGACCTGCTGGCCGAAGCGCTGGCCGAACTCGAAGGCGGCGCCGGCGGCGTGATCACCTCGACCGGCATGTCCGCCATCACCCTGGTGCTGCACGCCTTCCTCAAGCCCGGCGACCGCATCGTGGTGCCGCACGACGGCTACGGCGGCAGCTGGCGCCTGTTCAATGCACTGGCGGCGAAGGGCGCGTTCGAACTGGTCACCGCCGATCTCACCGATCCGCGCTCGCTGACCGAAGCGCTGGCGACCAACCCGGCGGTGGTGTGGATCGAAACTCCGTCCAACCCGCTGCTGCGCATCACCGATCTGCGCTTCGTGATCGAAGCCGCGAAGGCGCAGGGCGCGCTGACGGTGGTCGACAACACCTTCCTGTCGCCGGCGTTGCAGCGTCCGATCGCGTTCGGCGCCGACCTGGTCGTGCATTCGACCACCAAGTACATCAACGGCCACAGCGACGTGGTCGGCGGCGCGGTCGTGGCCAAGACCGCCGAGCATCAGCAGCAGCTGACCTGGTGGGCGAACGCGCTCGGTTTGACCGGTTCGCCGTTCGACGCCTTCCTGACCCTGCGCGGCCTGCGCACGCTCGATGCGCGCCTGCGCGTGCATCAGGAAAACACCCAGGCTATCGCCGAGCTGCTCGACAACCATCCGGCGGTGCGCGTGGTGCATTACCCGGGCCTGCCATCGCATCCGGGCCATGCGCTGGCCGCGCGCCAGCAGAAGGGTTTCGGCGCGATGCTGAGCGTCGAGATCGACGGCGGCGTCGAAGCGGTGCGCGCGTTCGTCGACGGCCTGACCTGTTTCACCCTGGCCGAATCGCTGGGCGGGGTGGAAAGCCTGATCGCGCATCCGGCGACCATGACCCATGCGGCGATGTCGCCCGAAGCGCGCGCCGCCGCCGGCATCGGCGACGGCCTGCTGCGTCTGTCGGTCGGTATCGAGCACCTCGACGATCTGATCGCCGATCTGCAGGCCGCGCTGGAACGCGCGAGCGCGGCGGTGGCCACGGCCGCGCGCGTCAAACGATGAACGTCGCGGCCGGCGTTGCGCATTCGGAAACGTTGCGGGCGCTCGCGCCGCAAGCGCAGGCCCGCGCCGCGAACGCGTCCGCGCGGGTCGCCCTGCTCGGCACCGGCACGGTCGGCAGCGCGGTGATCGCGCGGCTGGCCGGCTGGCGCGGCGGCGCGCTGGACGGACGCGTGTCGCTGGTGCATGTGGCCAATTCGCGGCGCGCGGCGGTCGCCGACGGCATCGCGCCGGAGCGGGCGGTGGCGGCGCTGGCCGAATCGAGCCGTGCCAGTTCGCTCGATGAGGTCGCGTTCGCGCTCAAGGGCGACGGCGTGCGCGTGGTGATCGACGCGACCGCGAGCGAAGCGGTCGCCGAGCGTCACGCGCAGTGGCTGGCGCAAGGCATCCATGTCGTGACCGCGTGCAAGATCGGCCAGGGCACCACGCTGGCGCGCTGGCGCGCGATCCGCGAGGCCTGCGCTTTGGGTGGCAGCGGTTACGGCGACAGCGCCACGGTCGGCGCGGGTCTGCCGCTGCTGCGCTCGTTGCGCGAGTTGCAGGCCGGCGGCGATCGCATCCACGCCATCGCCGGGGTGTTGTCGGGCTCGCTGGCGTGGTTGTTCAACCAGTACGACGGCATGCGTCCGTTCTCGGCTTTGGTGCGGCAGGCGCGCGACGCCGGCTACACCGAGCCCGATCCGCGCGACGATCTGTCCGGCGAAGACGTGCGGCGCAAATTGCTGATCCTGGCGCGCGCCGCCGGGGTGGCGCTGGATGCGAGCGAGGTCGACGTCGCCTCGCTGGTGCCGCCGGAATTGGCGATCCTGTCCAAGGACAGTGTCGATGCGGCCTTGCCCGCGCTCGACGGCCCGCTGCGCGAGCGCTATGCCGCGGCCTACAAGGACGGCGCGAAGCTGCGGTTTCTCGCCCGCCTGGAGCGCGGCGAGGACGGGCGGGTCAGCGCCAGGGTCGGGCTGGAATCGCTGCCGGGCGACCATCCGCTCGCCGGTGGCGCGGGCACCGACAACAAGGTCGCGATCTGGTCGGACCGGTATCGCGTGCAGCCGCTGGTGATCCAGGGGCCGGGTGCGGGCGCCGAGGTGACGGCGGCGGGGTTGCTGGACGATGTGTTGCGGTTGATTGGTTGAGCCGCGCAGTTCGCCGCTTCATCCGCTCTTGCTGTTCCCCCTTTGGAGAAGGGGCAGGGGGGATTTGCTCTTGCACTGACGCGATTGGCCACGGTCGAGGTAGCGCGGTCGCGGCTCGCGCCGCTCCTACAGGTAGCCCATGCAGGAGCGGCGCGAGCCGCGACCGCGAATTCGCAACTTCTGCGTAACCCGCGACTTGGCGCGCCACCCATTTGGCGCCTGCGACGCACAACTCACGCCGCGTCCACATCAATGCCACGCATCGTGCATAACATTCGCCGCATCGGCGAATGCCGGCCCTAGAATGCCCGGACCCTTCGGCGCAGACCCGCCGATCCGCGCGCCCCGCGTATTCCAACCAGGCCTCGCCACGCATGATTTCGCCACGCACGACCGCGACCCGTTGGCTCCCCGTGTTGGCGACGCTCTGCCTGAGCGTGGGCTGCGCGCGGCTGTTCGACCCCAAGGACGAATTCGACCGCAGCCCGGTGCCGGGCGTGCCGGACTACCGCGACGAACGCAGCTGGGCGGCGCTGCCGAGCCGGCGCGACGACGCCGACGCCACCCCGATCGGCATGCGCAACCGCCAGGCCGATGCGCCGGTCGACGTGTTCTTCATCCATCCGACCACGTACTTCTCGCGCGACAGCTGGAACCAGCCGCTCGGCGACGAACGCGCCGATCGCGGCACCGACTTCACCCTGCGCGCGCAGGCCAGCGCCTTCAACGACAGCGGCCGGGTGTTCGCGCCCAATTACCGGCAGATGTCGCTCGCCGGCTACGTGTCGGCGTCCGATGCGGACCGCGACAAAGCGCTGGATCTGGCCTATGCCGACGTGCGCGCCGCATTCGCCGTGTATCTGCAGCATTACTCCAACGGACGGCCGTTCATCATCGCCGCGCACAGCCAGGGCAGCGGCCATGGCCTGCGCCTGGTCTCGGAGCTGATGTCCGACCTCGCCACCGATCCGAGCCTGCGCAAGCGCCTGGTCGCGGCCTACCTGATCGGCGCGCCGGTGCCGCGCGACAGCCTGCAGCGGGTGATTCCCGGCGTGCCGCTGTGCAACGCGCCGAGCCAGACCGGCTGCGTGGTGTTCTACAACTCGGTCGAGGCCGGCGAAGACCGGCCCAAGCGGTTCGAACGGGTGCGTGCGTGGTATCCCGACGGTTATCGCACCATCGAGCATCCCTCGCTGCTGTGCGTGAACCCGGTGACCTGGTGGGCCGACGAAACCGCCAGCGTGGCTTCGGCGCATCTGGGTTCGGTGCATGCCGAGCCGCGTCGTCCCTTGCCCGAGCCGCAGAGGGGCCGGGTAAGCGCGCAATGCCAGGACGGCCTGTTGTCGGTGACCTTGCCCGACGGCGAATGGCGCCGGTTCTGGTTCGGCGGCGACCAGCACGTCAACGACTATCAGCTGTTCTACATGGACCTGCGCGCCAACGCCGCGCAGCGGGTGGCGGCGATGCGCAAGGGTTCGAACGCGGCGCCGGCACCGGCCACGCCGACGCGCGGCAAGGCCAAGCCCGCGCGCAAACCCAAACGCTGAGCGATCCGCGTCGCCGCTCGGGCGATGCGGCGGATCGCAAACGGCGCGGCGCATTACACTGCGCCGATGAATCTCGACGCCGATATCGTGCCGGGCCGATCGATCGGCGACATCGTCCTGGGCCAGGCAGCGCTCGAACTGATCGAAGGTCTGCAACAGCGCCACCGAGTGAGCGCACGGCCGGCCTTGAACCCGGACTACACCTGCTACGACATCGACGAGGCGATGACGATCGTCGTCGGCAATCGCGATTTCGTTGTCGCCAACCTGGCCGCGCGCCGCGGTTACCGCGGTCGCCTGTTCGGCTACATCCATGCCGGCATGCGCGTGCATGAGCTGATCGCCGGCGCTTCCAGCGCCTTGCTGAAGGCGATCCACCCACACAATGAATTCGTGTACCTGGACCGCGCCGAAAGCGTCGGTTTCCTGTTGCCGCCACAGTACGACGATGCGGTCGACCGGATCGAGCATCTGCCGCCCGATCTCGTGCTCGACACGCTGTACGTGATGCCGGCGGCGATGCGGCAAGTGCCCGGTCGCGACGGCAAGCCGTCGTGGCGGCCCATCGACTGAGCCGCGGGGCCACGGCACGGTAAGCGATCGCTCCGGCCGCCTGCCGGCGCGCGGACGTGAGCGCGTCGGCCCACGGTGATCGCGCGGTCGCGATCCTGGTCGAACGCACGGGGTCGTCGTCGCGCGAACGCATGTCGGCTAAACCGGTGTCGAGCGATGGCGAATGCTTGCCGCCGAAAACGAAATCGGAGCGCCGATCGGGGGGGTGATCGGCGCTCCGTTGCAGATCACCGTGGCGTATCGCTCGCCACGGCTTTGCAAAACTGCGAATAAGTGACGCGCGATGGCGTCGGGTGGAACGTGTGTCGCGTGGATGGGAGCGGGCTTGCGGCCCTCACCCCAACCCCTCTCCCGCGGGCGGGAGAGGGGCTTTTCGCTGCTTCGGCTTACTTCACGATTGGCTTCGGGCCGATCACTTCAGGCCGTCGTTGATCGCGGTGGCCAGGCTGCCCTGGGCGTCGTCGCCGCTGAACTCCCAGAAGAACGCGCCGCCCAGACCCTGGGTCTTGACGTACTGCATCTTCTGGCCGATCAGCTGCGGCGTGTCGTAGCTCCAGAACGTGGTGCCGTTGTACTTCCAGGTGGCCTGCGCGTTGTTGTCGGTGTAGACCGTGCCGGCGAGGTTCTTGAGCACCTTGTAGTCCTCGATGCCCGCCTCGTAGGTGCCCGGTGCGGCGCTGCCGCTCTGGTACAGACCGTTGTTGACGTTGGGCACGTTGGTCCAGCCGCGGCCGTAGAAACCGATGCCGAGGTTGAGCTTGCTGGCCGGCACGCCGCGCGACAGGAAGGCTTCGATGGCGTCGTTGGAGTTGTAAAGCTTGACGTCGCCGGTCGACGGATCGTTCGGCGAAGCGAACAGCGCCGAGTGGTGATTCGTCTTGGCTTCCCAACCGCCGTGGAAGTCGTAGGTCATCACGTTGATGAAATCCAGGTACTGGTGGTACGCACCGGGATTGGTCACGCGGATCTTGTCGATGCCGGCGCCGACCGCGACGGTCAGCAACAGGCCCGGACGCACCGCGTCGAGCTGACGGCGGAACTCGGCGAGCAACGCGGTGTAGTTGGCGTTGTCTTCCGGACGCTGCGCCGTCGGGCACTCGATGCCGCAGACCACCGGGTATTCCCAGTCGATGTCGATGCCGTCGAACACGCCGGCCGCCGCGCCCGGGCCGCCCGCGCCGTCGGTCACCGGCAGGTTGCCCTTGATGTAGGCGTCGACGCACGAAGCGACGAAGGCCTGACGGTTTTCAGGACGCGCCGCGCTGGGGAAGTTGCGCGACCAGGTCCAGCCGCCGAGCGAGATCAGCACCTTGATGTTCGGATGCTTGGCCTTGAGCTGCTTGAGCTGGTTCCAGCTGCCGCGCAAGGGCTGATCCCAGGTGTCGGCCGCGCCGCTGACGCTTTCGCCGGCCTGGAAGGCCTTGGTGTAATCGGCGAACGCATCGCCACCGGCGCCGGTGTTCGGATCCGACGCGACGGTCACGCCGACTTCGCAACGGTTGTTGCGCACGTTGCCGAACGCGTAGTTGATGTGGGTCAGCTTGCTGGCCGAGCCGCTGGTGTCGATGTTCTTGACCCGGTAGTTGCGGCCGTAGATGCCCCACTGGGCGAAGTAGCCGATCACCTTCTTGTTGCCGCCGACGACCGGCGGCTTGGTGGTCGCGCTGACCGACGCGCTCTGCGCCGAGGCGTTGCCGGCGTTGTCGCGCGCACGCACGGTGAAACTGTAGCTGGTGCTCGCGGCCAGGCCGCTGACGGTGAAGCTGTTGCTCGCCGGCGAACCGACGATGCTGCCGCTGCGGTAGACGTCGTAGCCGGCCACGCCGCTGCCGCCGCTGTTGTCGGTCGATGCGTTCCAGCTCAGCGAGACGCTGTTGGAGGTCTGCGACGGCGAGCTCAGGCCGCCGGGCACGCTCGGCGGGGTGGTGTCGGCCGGGCCGGAGGCGACGGTGATGCTGACCGCGGCCGAGGTCTTGGTCGCGCCGAGGTTGTCCTTGGCCACCGCGGTGAAGCTGTGGCTGCCGGCAGTGGCGTTGTTCCAGGTCACCGCATACGGCGCGCTGGTGTCGACGCCGAGCGAGCTGGCGCCACGGAAGAATTCGACGCTGGCGACGGTGCCGTCGCTGTCGGCGGCGTTGGCGCTGACGGCGATGTTGGCGCCGACGTTGTAGCTGGCGCCGGCGGTCGGCGAGGTCAGCGATACGGTCGGTGCCTGGTTGCCCGGGCCGGTGCCGCACACGCCCAGGTCGGCGTAGTAGTTGCAGCTCGGGCAGTAGTTGGGCGGCGTGTTCCAGATCGGGCCGTTGGCCTGATACAGGTGATTTTGATACGTCATCTTGTCGCCGGCGGCGTAGATGGCGGAGGCGTTCCAGGCGGCAACGCCGGCGCAGGACGCGCCTTGTGCGTAGGCCGTCGATAGCGACGATGCGGCAAGCATGGTCGACAACAGCAGGTGGGCGGACCGAGTGTGTCTCATGGTGCTTCCTCTCTCCCGTGCATAGTCAAGACATTGCCGGCCATGGCCGGCCAGCGGCGGTTCCCGCCCGTGTTGAAGGAAGGCCCTCGAACCTTCCGTCGTGCATGGGAGGCTCGGGCCTCCTCGAGTGATCGGCGGAGGTCCGCCGTCGGTGATGCATTGCCTGCCGCGCACTGCCGCGGTAACGGCGCGACCGGGCGATAACCGGTCCGTGCGTTGGTGCCGATGGTTCTGGTCCTGCGAGCCCGCGCGATCCCGCCACGCACCGCCTCCCTCACGGCCTCGTTCACGGCGCTCGACCGAGTGCGATTGCGAAGCAAGCTGGAGTTGGCTGACAACGTTGTCAACTTAGGTCGTCGTTCTTTGCGCCGCAGTTCACAGAAAGCCAGGATAGGCCCTGACAACGTGAGTAGTGGGTGGTCTGTTTTGCTGCGCCGCAGCGCGCCGCCGCGCGGCGATTTGCCTCAAAAAGGACAAGCGGATGTCCGAAGGACAAATGTGCGCACAGGCGTGCGGGGCTTGCACTGGGGCGGCGCGCGAACGAACACAGGTTCCGCGCGCGGGTCTTGCGATGCGCGCTCAGCGTCCGGGCATGTCTGATGGCGTCATTGCGACGCTCCAGCGCGGCGAACGGGCGTGGACCGGCGAACGAGCGCTATCGGTCGCCGCGCACCGGTCCGATCGGATCGCGGACGCTAGGTCCGTTTGTCCTCGACATGCACGACAGTCAGCTCACGGCCATCCAGGTCGCGCTGGCCCCGGCCGGTCAACCCGATCACCAGCTCGCTCGCCTCGATCTCGCCGTCGTCCTCGACGTAGGTGAGCACGTCGGGGTGATGGCAGGTGACGATCCAGCCCGGCAGCGGGTCCAGATCGATCACGCTGAAGTCGGCGGCCGGCGAACCGACGTGAACCGGTCCGTACTCGCGCAGGATGTCGCGGGCCTGCGTCGCCAGATCGCCCTCGGGCGACATCAGGATCACGCAGGTGCCGTGCGCGAACAGCACCCAGGATTTTTGTTCGCCGATGATGATGCCGCGCCAGTTGGCCGCTGCTTCGTTCGCGTTGGTCATGTCTTGAAATTCAACCGGGTCGGGCGTGCGATCGCGATGCGCGTCGAGTTCAAGGCGCTGCGTCGAGCTGGGTGAGCAAGGCTTGATTGAAGCGCGACGGCGCTTCGACCTGCGGCGAATGGCCGAGGTCTTCGAATTCGACCAGCCTCGCGCCCGGGATCGCGCCGGCGGCGGCGCGTCCGAGCGACGGGTACAAACCCAGCCTGGCCTTGAGCGCATCGTCGGCCAGATCGCGATTGATCGCGGTGCGGTCGCGCTGGCCGATGAACAAGGTGGTCGGCACGCGCAGCCGCGCGAACTCGTGCACCACCGGCTGGGTGAACACCATCTCCGAGGTCAGCGCCTGGTTCCAGGCCACGCGCTCGCGGCCCGGGCCGGCGTACAGGCCGGCGAGCATGCCGACCCAGCGGTCGTACTCGGGTTTCCATTGGCCGCTGTAGTACACGGTCTGTTGATACTGCTTGATCGTCGCGAACGAGGTCTTGAGTTCGCGCGCATAGGCCTCGTCGACGCTGCGCCACGGCACGCCGAGCGCTTTCCAGTCTTCCAGGCCGATCGGGTTGACCAGCAGCAGGCGCTGGGTGGCCTGCGGATACATCAGCGCGTAACGCACCGCGAGCATGCCGCCCATCGAATGGCCGACGATCGCCGCGCGTTCGATGCCCAGCGACGTGAGCAGGGCCTGGGTGTCGGCGGCCAGTTCGTGCAGGCTGTATTGATGATGGGCGGGCTTGCTGGATTTGCAGAAGCCGATCTGGTCGGGCGCGATCACCCGATAACCGGCATCGCTCAAGGCGGCGATCGTCGATTCCCAGGTCGCCGCGCAGAAATTCTTGCCGTGCAGCAGCACCACGCTGCGGCCGTTGGGCTTGGCCGGCCGCACGTCCATATAGGCCATGCGCACCGCTTCGCCCTGCGAGCGGAATTCGCGGTAGGCGACCGGGTAGGGGTAGTGGAAACCCTGCAGCTCCATGCCGTAGCGGGCGCTGGCGGGTTCGTTCGCCGGCGGTGTGGCGGCGAGGCTCAGCGCCGGAAGCAGGGAGCACACGATCGCGGCGGGCAGGCGCATGGTCGTCGGCCGGAGAAGGGGGGAGCGCTCATCCTAAAGCAGGTGCGCGGGTGGGCGATGCCGGGGTTATAGTCGCAGCGCGCAGTTCCCGTCACCGCCGCCAGGGAGGCCGCTCGGATGAAATCGACGATCAAGTGCGGTGCGCTCGCCACGGGTCTCATGCTCGGTCTGAGCATCGCGGCGGCCCATGCCGGCGAACGCCTGCCGGTGTTGGACGAATCGCCCGCGTGCGCGCATCGCAAACTCGGCGTGGTGACGATCGAGGCCGGCAATCGCGTCACCGAGGTGAGCATGGACCGCAATCCGAGCCCGGTGAATTACGCCCGCGCGTTCGATCGTCTGGCCGACGCGGCGGCGCAGCAGGGCGGCAATGCAGTGGTGCTGCGGCGGCATCGTGCGACTTACTACACCCGGTCGGGCAAGCGCACGCCCGAGGCGGTGCATGTGCAGCTCAGCGGCGCGGCGATCCGTGTCGACGGCGATCCGGCGGCATGCCGGCTGGTCGTGGTCGATCCGCGCGAGTACTCGCAGCGACGCGACGGCGACAAGATCGTGCAGACGACTTCGGACAAGGCGTATCAATCGGATTGAACGATCGGATCGATCGGGTCGCGCCGATTGCGTGGGATCGATTGTTGCGGCGAATGCGCCGGTGAGTGATCGACGCGCGCATGGACGGCGCGTCGTTCGCGCCATGACGGTCCGAGCCGGCTCTACACGGCCTGCTCGAATCAGCCTGCTCGAATCGGCCCGCTCAAATCGGCCTGCTCCAATCGGCTTGTGCTAATTGGCCGGCCTGAACCGGCTTGCTCGATTCCGCCTGCCCGAACCGGCTCGAACCGGTCCGGGCCAGCGCATCGACCTCAGTGCGCTTCGCCGCCGGACTCGCGCAACTCGCGGACTTGCTTGGCGTCCACCGCGCCGGCCTGCCCGCCGTAGCGACTGCGCAGCCACCGCGCCAGTTCGGCGACCTGCGCATCGTCGAGTTGATCGGCGAACCCCGGCATGTCCTGCATGCGTTCCAGGCCCGGCAGGTCGTGTTCGGGCAGGCCGTCGAGGATCGCGACGATCAGATTGTGCGGATCGGCATCGCGCAGGCCGCTGTTGCCGAGCAGCGCCGGCGCCACATGCGGCACCCCGGCGCCGTCGCGGCCATGGCAACCGGCGCACAGGGCGAAATAACGTTGCCGCGCCGGTGACGCATCGTCGCCGGACGCGAGCGTCGGCGCGGCGGCGGCCGGCAGCGGCGTGTCGCCGGTGAGGTAGATCGTCAGCGCATCGAGGTCGTCGGCGCGCAGCCGACTGCTCGACAGATTCACCACCTTGAGCATTTCGTCCGAGGCCACCGCATGCGGGCCGATGCCGGTGGCCAGATAAGCGCGCAGGCCGGCGCGATCCCAGCCGCGCGCGGCCAGGGTTTGCGGCGTCAGCGCGGGCGCGGCGAAGCGGCCGAGCGCGTTGTTGCCGGCGAGCGGACGATCGCGATCGACCTGCCCGAGCATCCCGCGCGGGCTGTGGCATTCGCCGCAGTGGCCGAGCGTTTCGGCCAAGTATTCGCCGCGCTTCCACATCGCCGACTGACCCTGCGAGGCCGGCTTGGCGGTAGCGCCCGCAAATAACCAGTTCCAGGCGTGGATGCCGGTGCGGATATTGAACGGGAAGCCTACGCCGTTCTTGCGGTTTTCCTGCCGCACCGCCGGGCGCGTCATCAGGTAGGCATAGATCGCGTCGCTGTCCTCGCGTGTGATCGTCTTGTACGACACGTACGGCATCGCCGGATACAGCTGATGGCCGTCGCGCGCTTCGCCGCGGGTGATCGCGTGGAAGAAGTTGTCGGCGCTGTAGCGGCCGATACCCGTCTCGGCATCGGGCGTGATGTTGGTGCCGTGGATGACGCCGAACGGCGAGGCCAGCGGCACGCCGCCGGCGAACGGCGCGCCGCCGTCGGCGGTGTGGCAGGCCGCGCAATCGGCCGCGGCCGTCAGGTATTGGCCGCGTTCGATCTGGGCGGGCGTGGCTTGCACTTGCACGGCCGGGCCGCGGTGGTACCAACGCGCGATCAGCCAGTCGACCAGCAGCCACACCAGCGCGATCACCGCCAGCCAGAACAGCAGGCGCAGGATCGAGCGTTTCCAGCGGCGTCGGCTCATGGCGCCTTCTCCGCATCATTGCGCTTGGACGCGCGATCGCTGACCAGCCCCGGCGTTTCCAGCACCAGCTGTTTCACTGCCTGGTAATAGCGCACGTAACCGGTGCAGCGGCACAAATGCGGATTGAGCGCCTCGGTGATCGCCTCTTCGACCTGCGCGCTCGCGATCGGCCGCTTCGCCAGGCGTTCGAGCAACACCGTAGTCGCATTGACGAACCCCGGCGTGCAGTACCCGCACTGGAAACTGAAATGGTCCAAAAACGCCTGCTGCACCGGCGACAGCGCGACGATGGCGCCGCTGTCGTCGCGCTTGGCATGGCCCTCGACGGTGCGGATGCGCTTGCCGTTGAAGTAATGCGCGCCGGTGATGCAACTGCGCACCTCGCGCGGGCCGTGTTCGTCGTCGACGATCACCGTGCAGGCGCGGCATACGCCCTGGCCGCAACCGAAGCGGGTGCCGGTCAGGCCGAGGTACTCGTGCAGCACGTCGACCAGCATCATGTCCTCGGGCACCTCGACCGGCGCTTGCGCGCGGCCGTTGATGTGCAAGGTCAGCGGGCGGGTGCGGATGCTCGGGCCGCTCATGCGCGCGCCTCCTGGTCGGATTGCGTCATCGTGGTGGCTTGCGGCGGCGTCTTCGGCGCTTGCGCCTGCGCATAGGCGGCGAGGATCTTGTCCGGCGTGATCGGCAGTTCGCGCAGGCGCAGCCCGGTCGCGTGAGCGATCGCGTTGGCGATCGCCGGCACGATCGGGATCATCACCACTTCGGCCATGCCCTTGGGCGCATCGGTCGGCGACAGCGGCGGCAGCACCTCGCCGGTCTGCCGCCACACCGCGACATCGCGCGCGCGCGGCAAAGTGTAACGGTTGAAATTCCAGGTGCCGTCGCCCGGGCCGCCTTCGTACAGCGGCAGGAATTCGTGCAGCGCATGGCCGATGCCCATCGCCACGCCGCCCTGCAACTGGCTCGACACCAGCTCGGGCACGATCTGGCTGCCGCATTCGAGAATCGAATGATGGTTGAGCAAGTCGACATGACCCGTGGCGGTATCGACCGCGACCTCGGCGATCGTGCCGATCGCGCTGTAGTAGACGACGCCGGCGTTGTTGCGTTGCACCGGCGGATAGAACACGCGCGTGCGTTCGACGATGCGGTAGCCGTTCGCGGTCGGTGTGCCCGGCCCGTCGGCGCTGCCGTCGCCCCAGCGCAGGGCGAGGCCGTCGAGCGGCAGGCGGGGATCCTCGCGCAGCGGGAACTCGGCCTGCGTCCACTGCCAGCGATTGAAGTAATGCACCACCGCGCCAGTGGCCAGGCCCAGTTCGTAGGCCTTGGCCGCGAGTTGCTGCAGGCTCAAGGGCTGCAACCCGGCCGTGGTGAGTTTGCCTTCGACCCAGCGCGCGTCCTCGCGCCGCGCCACCAGCGGCGCCAGTTGGCCGCCGCCGAAACCCTGGCTCCACAGCGCCTGCGCCGCCGGCCACAGGCCCTGGGTGAACAGCAGGCGCGCGGCTTCGCGGCTGGCGTGGCTGAAGAAGTAAGCCGAATTGCTGGCGCTGCTCGGGCTGGCGTAGTTCGGCGTCCAGCGCGGGTTGCCGACGCGCGCGTCCTGGGTGGCCTGCGACATCAGCCACGGGTCGTCGGTGGCGACCATCGGCAATTCCGGCCACTGGGTTTCGCCGGTCAGTACCTCGTCGGCCGGCCGGCCGAGCCATTGCGCGCACACCGCGGCCTGGCTGGTGGCCATGCCGGTGCCCATCTCGATGCCGGTGTGGCGCAGCGCGATGCGGCCGTCGCGGCTGAGCGCGACTTCGGCGAACGCGGACTCGCCGCCGGTGCCGTAATCCTTCTGCACGCAACCGAAACCCACGCCATAGCGCTTGCCCGGATGCGCGGCGTCGTACTCGGCCTTGCGCTTCGCGCGCCGCGTCCACAACGGATGCTCGCGCGATTTCTTCAGTACTTCGTCGGCGCGTTGCAGGCCGGCGGGGATCGCGCCCTGGGTGTTCTTCATCCCGGTCGCGAACACGTTACGCAGGCGCAGTTCGATCGGATCGAGCTTGAGTTCGGCGGCGATCTCGTCGATCAGCATCTCGGTCGCGCCCATGCTCTGCAAGGTGCCGTAGCCGCGCGCGGAACCCGCGTCGAGCGCGCGCGAGGCGATCACGGTGCTGCTCAGGTCGCTGCGCGGGAAGTAATAGATCGACTGCGCCGCGGTCGCCGCGACCAGACACACCGACGGCGAGAAATTCATCCGTCCGCCGCCGTCGCCGAGCATGCGTCCCTGGAACACTTCGAAGCGGCCGCTCGCGCGATCGAGCTTGAGCCGATAGTGCATGCGGAAGCTGTGGCGCTTGAGGCTGGACTGGAACTGCTCGTAACGGTCGTTGGCCAGCCTTACCGGCCGGCCGCCGCCGTACAGCGCGGCCATCAACACCACGAACGGAAACGCGTTGTGGTCCTTGGAGCCGTAGCCGACCGTGTAGCACGGATGCAGCACCAGCCGTTTCACTGCGAACTTGCTGGCCGCGAGCATGCGCGGGCCGTCTTCGGCGATCTCGTTGGGCGACTGGGTCGCGCTGACCAGGTGCAGCGTGCCGGTCGCGGCATCGAACCAGCCGTTGCCGTTGTCCAGTTCCATCGCCGCGGTGTCGATCGATTGCGAGAAATACTCGCGTTCGAACACCAGCTTGCCGTCGCCGGGGCGATCGAGTTCGGCCGCCATCGCATCGGCGTGCGCCACGCCCTGCGCGTCGAGCTTGCCGCCGGCGTCGCCGGTGACCCATTGCGGGTTGTGCTTCTTGTAGCCGCTGGGGAACAGCACGGTGTCCTTGTAGCTCGAGTACGCATCGTCATCGAACGCACTGGCGCCGCCGACGCGCACGTAGCGGAACGTCGCCCACGGGTCGCGTTCTATCGGCCCGGTCTGCGCGCCCCAGCGGATCAGTTCGTCGCGGAACTTGAGCCGGCTCTTGGCGGCGCGGAAGCGGGCGAAGTCGTTCCAGATCAGCAGCGCCACCGCCTGGCCGAGGTAGGCCGGGGTCTTGCCTTCGGGCAGCAGCAGGTCCTCGCCGTAGAAGGGCGGAAACGCGACCCCGTCGCGGGCCAGATCGGCGGCGGTGACGGTGCGGTCGGGTTGCAGGTCGGCCGGCAGCGAGGACAGGTCGAAGCCCTGGTAGACCCGGTCGGCCTGGGTCAGGCGCAGCAGCATCGCGTGGGCCTGTTCGCGCGGCCAGCCGGGCAGGTCGTGCGAACGCATGTCGTAGCTGAAGAGTTTTTCGCCGGTGACCTTGGCGGTGGCGTCGGTGCGGTAGCGGATGCGGCCGGTGGCCGGGTCCCAGGGCATCGGCCGCAGCCGTTCTTTTTCGAACAAGGCCGCGAGCGCGGCGCTGCCGGGGGCGGCGACGTAGACCGTAATGCCGGCGACCACGCTGCATTTGAGGAAGTCGCGACGGCTCAAGCGGGCTGGCATGGGCGGGTGGCTCCGGCTGGCTCTGCCCGATAGTAGGCCCATGTGGCGTGGGAAAACACGGTGAAATTCGCAGGGGGCGCAGGCGGCGTGGTCTGGCCGTGCCGGTGGCGATGGCCGCGGCTGCGGCCGTGCGAGGTTTTTTGTGGGAGGGGCTCCAGCTCCGACGCTGTTCGATCCGGTCGCATCGAAGCCATGTCGCCCCGGATCGAACAGCGTCGGGGCTGAAGCCCCTTCCACACAGACCTCGGCGTGTCTCGCGATCTTTCAGGTTCCTGCTAAGGAAGGTGAGTGGATACCGTGTTGGATTCCACCGCTTCATCGCACCACTGTTGTATCGCGCTCGCCGCTTGCGCAGGAACGGCTTGCAGCACGAAATGCGGCGCGTCGAGCTTGACGCAGCCAGTCTGCGGCCGCGCCTGCTGGATCACAGACAGACTGTCGCGGCCGACCAGCCGGTCGTGCGCCGCACGCAGATAAAGCATCGGCAGATCGATCTCGCCCAGCGCGGCGGTCGCGTCGACGCCGCGGACCGCATCGAGCCGATGCGCGAGCACCGCGGGCTGCACGGCATTCAATGTCGCCCGGATGCGCGCGCGCCATCGCGCGTCCGACCAGCGGCCGAGCATCATCTGCGCGACCAGCCAACCCGGGACGCGCGACACCGGCAGCTTCGTCGCCCAACGCGGCAACATCGCCGCCGACCAGGGCGACCCCGGCGGTCGCGGCGCGCGCGCGAACGAGGCGCACAGCACCAACCCGGCCAGATGCGGCGGACGTTGCGCGGCCAACGCGATCGCCACCGGCCCGGAGAAGGATTCGCCGAGCAACAGGTAAGGCCGGTCGGTCGGCAATTGCGGATGCACGAATTCTGCAAGCTCGGCGTAACCCAGCCTGCGATCGCGCGGATAGGCGATGACCTGGGTGTCGAAGCGCGGCGCCATCGCCGCGACGAACTCGTCCAGCAAGGCGCCGGTGCCGTCCATGCCAGGCAGGACGAGGCAGCGCATCGCGGTCATGACGCGCGCGGTTGCTCCAGTTTCGCGGCCAGGCGGTCCAGGGCCTTGAGCATCATCGCGCGGTGGCGCGCGAGTTTCATCCAGGTCGGCAGGCGCGAGATCATGGTCTTGTTGCCGGCCGTGCGGTATCGCTCGCGTTGGTCGGCGGCGATGTAGCGCCTGAGTTCGTCGATGTGTTCGATGTTGTAGGCCCACAACAGGCCGGCGCGGGTGCGTTCGATCAACCGCAGCGGCAGGCCGAAATGCGGGTCGTGGCCTTCGCGGTCGCGTTCGCGCTGCGCCTGCACCGCGACCTCGCTGCTGCGACGGCAGATCGGGCACCGCACCGCGACCGGATCGGCCGAAGGCCGCTGTTGGTATTCGTTGAGCGCGATCGCGATCGCGCCGCTCGTGCGTTGAACCTGATTCACGTACAGCCATTGGTGGCCGCAATAGCCGCAGGGACGGCGGCCGATCAGCCGCACCTGGCCCAGCCAATCGTCGCGTTCGCTATGCGCCTGGAGCCGGCAATGCGCGCATCGGAACACCGTGGTCCATCGCCGTTGCGCCAAGCTGGCGCGGACGACGCCGGCGTGACCGCAGCGCGGGCACGACACCTCGACGCGCTCGGCGAACGAGGTCAGCCACAGGCCGCCGTCGCGATGTCGGACCGGCTCGCTCACCGCGCGCTCAGCACTCGATGACGTTGACCGCCAGGCCGCCGCGCGAGGTTTCCTTGTACTTGTCCTGCATGTCGCGGCCGGTGTCGCGCATGGTCTTGATCACCTTGTCCAGGCTGACCTTGTGCTTGCCGTCGCCGCGCATCGCCATGCGGTAAGCGTTGATCGCCTTGACCGCGCCCATCGCGTTGCGTTCGATACAGGGGATCTGCACCAGGCCGCCGATCGGATCGCAGGTCAGGCCGAGGTTGTGTTCCATGCCGATCTCGGCGGCGTTCTCGATCTGGCTGGTGGTGCCGCCGAGCGCGGCGACCAGGCCGGCGGCGGCCATCGAACAGGCCACGCCGACTTCGCCCTGGCAGCCGACTTCGGCGCCGCTGATCGAGGCGTTTTCCTTGTACAAGATGCCGACCGCGGCCGCGGTCAACAGGAAATTGCGCACGCCCTGCAGGTTGGCGCCGGGGCAGAAGCGGTCGTAGTAATGCAGCACCGAGGGAATGATGCCGGCCGCGCCGTTGGTCGGCGCGGTGACGACGCGGCCGCCGGCGGCGTTTTCTTCGTTGACCGCGAGCGCGTACAGGTTGACCCAGTCGAGCACGGTCAGCGGGTCGCGCATCGCCGCCTCGGGTTTGGTCGACAGTTCGGCGAACAAGGCCGGCGCGCGACGCGACACGTGCAGGCCGCCGGGCAGGGTGCCGGTCTGGCGGATGCCGCGCGCCACGCAGGCCTGCATCGCGTTCCAGATTTCGTCCAGGCCGGCGTTGATCTGCTCGTCGGTGCGCCACACGCGCTCGTTGGCCATCATCATCTCGGCGATGGTCAGGCCGCTGCTGGCCGCTTGCGCGAGCAATTGGTCGCCGGAATGGAACGGATACGGCTGATCGGTGGTGTCGGCGACGATGCGGTCTTCGGCCGCTTCGTCCTGGTTGACCACGAAGCCGCCGCCGACCGAGTAGTAGTCGCGCGTGGCGATCACGTTGCCGTCGGCGTCGAACGCGGTGAAGCGCATGCCGTTGGTGTGGAACGGCAGCTTCTGCCGCTTGTTCATGATCAGGTCGTGCTTCTCGTCGAAGCCGATCTCGTGACGGCCGAACAGATTGATGCGCTTGCTCTTGCGGATGCGTTCGAGCGCGGCGGGGATGATGTCGGGATCGATCTGGTTCGGCCAATGGCCTTCCAGGCCCATCAGCACGGCCTTGTCGGTGCCGTGGCCGCGCCCGGTCAGGGCCAGCGAGCCGAACACCTCGGCGCGCACGCGCGCGGTGCGGGCGAGGTCGGCGCCGGGTTCGCCGCTGCCGTTGCCTTCGATCAGCCAGCGCTCGATGAAGCGCGCCGCGGCGCGCATCGGGCCGACGGTGTGCGAGGAACTCGGGCCGATGCCGATCTTGAACAGGTCGAAACTGCTGACTGCCACGGGCTTGCTGCTCCAACGAAGGGGGTCGGGCGTTGCTGGCGTGCCGCGCGGACCGGCGTGCTGGATCCGGCCGCGGGGGCGTTAAGCGGCTTATTCTACGCGCGCCCTGCTGCTGCGAGTGCTGCGCTGTTCACGAGCGCTGTATCGACGGCGGCGGGTTTTCCCGCCATACCGCAGCGAATTGACGATGAGCCCGAAGCCGACTGTGCTGACTTTGTTCCAACGCGACGATTGCCATCTGTGCGACCTGGCGCTGGCGGTGCTGGCGCGGGCGCGGGCGCCGGAGTTCGACTCGGTGTTCATCGATGACGATGAGGCGTTGGAGGCGCGGTATGGGGAGCGGGTGCCGGTATTGCGCGACGAGGGACGCGGGATGGAGTTGGATTGGCCGTTCGATGCGGCGCAGGTGGCGCTGTGGCTGGAGCGGGTCGACGCCGACTCGGCGACATGAGGACGACGCATGCGCCGGGAAGGTATTGCGATGAAACCTTCGCGTGCGTTCGCTTCGGTCGCGCAGGGACCTGAAGACGAGGGTTTCTTTCGCCCGGATGCCGACACCGGCCCGTAATGCGGCGCCCCGCTTATCCTTGCGTCGAAGTTGCTGCGGGCAACTTCGCAGTCGAGACGGTCTGGGCCAAGTCCGGCACCGATCGAGCGATCGAGCCACGCCGCCCTTCTCGCGGTCAGGCCATTGCTAACCCCTGCGGGCAGCGTGCTGCCGCAGTCACGGCGCCGTCAGCCCGGCGTCGGAGCGTTCAGCGCGGCCCATTGCCGCGGAGCCGGCGCGGCGACATCGAACACCCCGCTGCCGGGACGATGCAATGCCAGGGCCCAGGCGGCGTATTGACGCGCGGGCTGCTGGCCGTCGCGCAGCAGGGCCTGCCAGGCCTCGGGAGTGCTGGCGCGGCCCGCCAGCAGTCTCGGCTCGCTCAAGCGGCCGCGATGAGTGTTCCACCATGCGGCGAACGCCTCGGGATCGGGATGCCAGCCGTCGCCTTCGTCGTCGGTTTCTTCATCGTCGCTGTCGACGGCCGCGTCGGCGGCCGCCAAGTCGCCGGCCTGGGCCGGGCTCGGATCGTCTGGCGACGGATTGGCCTGGACCGGCTCGGCGGCGAGCGCTTCGCGTTCCGCGCCAGTGAGGTGCATGAAGGCCGAAGCGGCCGCGGCTGCAATCGCGGGGTCGCGGACCCAGTCGATCAAGCGGGGAATCCAGCGGGCGGCGCCGGCCGCGCGGATCAGCGCGATACGCAACTCGGGCCGCAGATCGTCCTCGCCGATCAGGGAATCGATCTCCGGCGCGCTCAACCGCAGCCCCAGGACGGTCAGCGCGAGCGGCGTGGCTTGGCCGTGCCGCAGCGCTTCGAGCAAGCGCGGCAGCCCGTGGTCGTCGCCGAGCAAGGCCAGCGCGCAGGCCGCGGCTGTCCGACACGCCGCATCCGTATCGTCCAGCGCCGCATGCAGGCGCCACGAGGCGTCGCGATCGCCGGTCTGTCCGGCATGCAGCAGGACCTGCGCGCGCAGGTGCGGATCGGGGTCGTGCGACAAGGCATCGAAGGCGTCGCCCAGGCTGTGCCGATGGAACGAATGCGCGGCCACGGCCAGGCGGCGCAGGCGCGGATCGGGGCTGTCGAGCCACGCCGACGCCGATGCCGCCACGCACGACCACGGAAGCCATCGGCAAGCATCGATCAGGCCGGCGAAGGTCTCGGTGGCGTCTTCGATCGATGCCAGCAATTCGTCCCAGCGCGTGCCGGCGCGGTCGGTCGCGGCGCGGTCGAATGCGAGGACCGCGCACACGAACGCCTCGCCGGGCATCCGCCAACGCGCAAGCTCGGCCAGCGCCTGGCGCCATCCGGCCTCGCCGTTGACCCGCAGGCCTTCCAGGTTGGCTTCGAGCAGGCCGTCGCCGTGCGCGAGTTCGTCCAGGTCGAACTCGGGCGAGCGCGATCCCTCGTCGCGGAACTGCCAATAGAACGCGGCGTCGGACGCGTGTTGATAGACGACGATCGCGATGGTCGCAAGCGCGGTCATGCGGACGGCTTCTTGGCCTGATCGCGTGCGAGCGTGGCGAGATCGAACAGCAGCCGCCATTGCCGGCCATCGTGCAGCGCCGAACCGAATTCGGGCGAGCGCATAGGTCGCTCAGTTGCCCGATCGCCGTGGCCCACAGCGCGTAGCTGAACGATCGCCCCGCCTTCCGCGCCACGCCCTGGGGACGCCGCCAGCCACAGCCACACCCCGGCCCCAAAGGATCGGCCGGTGCATCGAAATCGTCGCCCGCGACCGTCCGCGGCGTCGCGCCGCTCGCTCGCGCGGCGGCGGGTTGCGACGCGCCGGCGGCCGTCGCGCCGGACAGCGCCGTCGCAGCGCCGCTGCGCGCCGCAGCCGCGTGCGCGCGCGGCCAGCGTCTTCAGCCGCGTGACCGCGCCGCGGCGCGGTTGGTCCAGGCGTTGGGATCGGCGCAGGTCGCAGGCCGCCGCTGGCGTACAGATGGCCGAACAGCGTCTTCAGCCGCGTGACCGCGCCGCGGCGCGTCCAGGCTGCGGCGTTCAGGTGATCGCCGCCGCCGCGTCATCGGCGAGGTCCACGCCGACGAAACGCTCCTGCGGCTTCAGGCTGACGCCCGCGTGCAGGTCGCGCATGCCGGTCATGCGGGTCCATCCCCAGGCGTCGTCGGGCTCGTCGAGAAAGCACGACACGATGCTGGTGGTGCGCTGCTCGTCGGGCGGCGGCGAGCGGGCGTCGTCGTACGACGACAGCAAGGTCCAGTAAAGGATGTTGCGGTCGCGGACCACGCAGTCGATGACGTGGTAGCCGTGAAAATGCTCTTTGTAGTCTTTTTCGCGCAGGATCATGGAGGCGCCTTATCGATTCTTGCCCGTGGACGTGGATGGCGAGGGCGTTCCGCCCGCGGTACCCGCGGCCGCTTTCATGTTGCCGGTGCATTTGTTCTTGTAGTAACCGTCGAGCTGCGCCTTGAGGCATTTCTCGTCGCACAGCGATTCGGGAAAGGTGTCGTAGAAACTCTCGATGGCCATGTTGCGGGCTTTCTTGTAACCGATCTGTTCGCCGCCGCCGAACAAGGCGTATCCGTCCTTCTGGTTCTGGACGATCTTGCTCAGGTTGCGGTGGATGGCGCCGTGCGAGCCGTGCGAGTTGTTGGTGCCTTCCACGCAGATGGTCGGCGCGTCGGCATGCACGTAGCCCGGACAACCGGCGGCGACCATTTCCTCCGGAATCAGATGGTGCCCGGTCTGCCCGGGGCAGCAGCCCTGGCCGGTGAGGCTGTCGGTCTTGCCGTAGGGCACCATCGCGCAGCGGCGCGCGCGCGCGCAACCGTCGGCCTTGGCCGCCATCGACATGAAATCCGCGGCGGCCTTTTGCGGATCGTTGCGCACGTTCTGGCTGAACCGGTCCAGCTCCTCGGCGACGTTCTTGAAGTCGGCCACCTGCTGCTTGATCTTGTCGATCTCCTGGTAGATCTGATACCCGTCGACCACGCCCGAACCGACCGTGACCAGGGTGTCGCCGACGTTCCAGATGGTCGCCGCGGCTTCGGTGAACGCCGCGCCCACGCCGCCGATCGCCGCGCCGCCGGCCGCCACCACCCATTTCGCGCCGGCGCGCGCGGCCAGCCGGCCGCCCTTTTTCTGCGCCATTTCCAGCACTTCCTGGGTGACCTTGCCCTTGAGTTCCTCCAGCGCGGCTTCGGCCGCGCCGGTGAGGTCGCCCTTGAGTTCCTCGATCTTGTTGAGAAAATCCTCATGGCCCGTGGCGCTGGGCTTGATCCAGAGGAAGTCGCAGTTCTCGCGCATCCAGCTGGTGTTGTCGGTGCCGCCCTTGGACAGCGTCTTGCTGTGCTTGGCGTACTTCGGGCCGAGCAGGCGCTTGAAGCTGGAGCGGCGCTTGGGCTTGTCCTTGTTGTGTTGTTCGTCCTCCGGGCCGCACTCTTCCTTGATCTTCTTCTTGTCGTTGGCGCAGGCGGCCGCGGCGTCGGGCGTGTCCATGTACACCGTCGGCGGCGTATTGGCCGGCGAGCCGTGGTTCTGGGTGATCTTGTCCTGATGGCGGGTGACGTTGAGACCTTCGGCCTTGACGTTCATGGACCAGCTGATGAAGTAGGCCTTGCCCTTGATCTTCGAGGACACCACGCCTTTCTTCAGCCCGGGCGTGGCCGGATCGTCGCCGATGCTGGTGCCGATGTAGGACTTGTTCTTGCGGCACACCGGATGCGAGCGCTTGACCAGCACGGTGCGCGCGCCTTTCGCCAGGTCCTTGGCGAACGCGGTGTTGGGATACGGCACCGGCACGCCCGGCGGCGGCGGACCGGGGCTGAAGCACACGTCGGGAAAGGCCGTGGACTTGCCGTCGGCGGCCTTGCTGCAGATCTCGCGGTCGTTCGCGTAAACGTGGGTTTCCATGGGCGTCCTCAGCTCGACGGCGACGTCGTCAGCACCAGCGCGGCGCGGTCGCCGTCGTCGTTGCTCAATTCGATCAAAAAGCGCGGGCCGGGCGCGTAGCCCTTGGTGATGGCGTCGTGGGCCACGGCCAGCAGCAACGGCCCGATCGCGGCGCCGACTTCGCCGATGCAGTCGGCCGGATGCCACAGCGCAATGGTCGAGCGGTGTTCGCGCAGGGTTCGCGCCAGCACCATCGCCAGTTCCTCGAAGAAGTATTCCTCTCCCGATGCGCTGACCAGGCGCGCATCGATCTGGTGCATGGCGCAGCCCGCGCAAGCGAGCGCGGCGGCGCTGGCTTGCGGCAACGCCTCGAAGCGCGACTTGCGCTCGGTGTCGAGCACGGTGATCGTTTCGAGCGCGCGCTCGCAGGCGCGGATGGTCAGTTGTCCCGGCCCCGCCGCCTGCGCCAGCCACACCGCCGCGGCGGCTTCTGCGGGAATGAAACCGTTGGAGTTGCCATCGGTCTGCAAGCGATCGCGGCGCAGGTAGTGATTGATCGCGCCGGCGTTGATCAGGCTGTCCACGCCGACGATGAGCACGCTCAGGCCGGCCTCGCGCGACAGCAGCGCCGTGGCGTGGGCCACCGCGTACGCGAGCGAGGCGCGATCGTGGCGGAATACGCGCGAATGCGCGTGGAAGCGCCAGCCGCGGCGCTCGCGGACCGCGTCCAGCGCCGCTTCGAGATGTTCGGGAACGCCGGCGCGCCCTGGGCTTGGCAGCAAGGTCAGCAAGACCACCGTGTCGAGCGCCGGCGACGGGTCGTCCAGGCTGTCGTTGCCCGCGGCGCGATCGCCCAGGCAGTCCTCGAGCGCGCGTTCGAACAGGCGCGCGCAGCGGCTGGCGCCGCCGAGCTGCACGCCACGGTCGTCGTCGTGGTCGCCGCCGCCGTGCGCAGGATCGAGCAGATGCAGCGGCGCCTGCGCGGCGAGGATCGGTTCGCCCTGCACGTCGCGGAACGAGGATTCTTCGAAACGGTCGATGGCGCTGCGGATCGCGGCGCAGGCCTGCGCCGCCGACAGGCCGACCGCGCAGGCCACCCCGGTGCGCAGCACTCCCAGCGCCGGTGTCGATGCCGTTGCCGGCGCCGTTTGCGCGGCCGGCGTGGCGCGGCTCGGCAGGCTCATGCGGTCACCGCTTCGGCCGGCGCCGCGTCCAGCGCTTGCGCCACCGGCGCCAGGTCTTCGTCGTCGGTTTCCTGGCCGCCGCAGCCGCAGTCGTCGGTGCCGTACACGCGCGAGGTCCACCAGCGCCGGCAGACGTTGCCGACCCCGAGCGTTTCGATTTCGAGGATCGAACGCTTCAGCGGCGCACTGGCGCGCCAGACGATATCGAGCGCGCCTTCGTCGGAATCGATCAGCACGGTGTCCACCACCGGCGAGAGTTTCGCGATCGCCCGGTCGCGGGTGATGGCCGCCATCGACAGGTCGAGGCGGCGCGGCAGCGCGAAGCGCAGCGCGCCGCCGCCCGGGGTGAGGTTGATCAAGGTCACCGGTTCGCCGCCGGTGGGGTAGGGCATGCGCTGATCGACCGGCGCGCACTGGAAGAAGGCCTCGTCGAAATCCGCGGGCAGGCGCGGGAATACCTGCTCTTTCCACTGTTCGTCGTAGGTGCCGGCCAGGGCCAGCCGCGGCGTCCAACTGCGTCCTATCGGCCCGAAACCGGCCGGCCGATAGCGCTCGCCGGGTTTCTTGATCGGCTGGTTCGGCCATTCGATCGACGGCGCCAAGGTGTCGCGCAGGTTCTTGCCGATGCCGGCCGATGCGTAACCGCAGCCGACCGGATTGGCGCTGCACATCCGGCGGTCGTCGTTTTCGTTTTCGGCCTCGTGCATGCCGCCGAACGTGCGCGCCCAATTCAGCGGCATGCTCGTGAACGACTCCGGCGCGCTCGCCGAGATGCCCATCAGCCCGCGCTTCCAGGTGCGCGCACCGACCACGCGCAGGGTTTTCTGGATCGGCCCGAGCTTGAGCACGACCGGCAGTTCGGTGACCGGCGCGCCGCCCGGCGCGTGCGCGCTGCCTTTGAACACCACGTCGCAGGCGGGTTTGCGGAACGCCAGGTCGGCCTCGATCAGCGGAGAGGAATACCCGGGCTCTCCTTCGAAGACATCGGTCAGCAATATCTCGCGCGCGACTTCGCGCAGCGTCAGCGTCCCGCCATCGCGTTGCGGCAGACGATACGTCGCCTTGGCGATCACCAACAAATGCGGCTGGCCTTCGCGGTCCGCGGCCTCGGTGGCCAGCAATGAATAGCGCGTGCCGTTGATGACTTCCATGTGCCGACTCTCCGTGAATGTACGCGTGCCCGGTCGAGGCGAATTCAGTTCATCCGGACCGAACCGCCCTTGATGCGGTTGGTGCCCTTCGCATGGGTGGACACATAGGCGCCGCGCACCAGCACCTTGCCGTCGCAGGTCAGGGTGATGCTGGCTTCGCCGCATCGCAGGGTCAGTTCGTGCTCGGCGACGATCATCTGTTTTTCCGGCAGCGCATCGACGCTGACCGTCGGCGCGCCCTGCCAGATCAATCCCAGCACGATCGGACGGCGCGGGTCTGCCTGCTCGAAACTCAACGCCGCCGCCCGGCCGTTGTCGCTGTGCGTCACCGCCACCAGCGAACGTGCGGCGACCTCCTGCGCGGGCGCGCCCGCGAACGCGACATGCACCGCGCCGCCGTCGATCCGCACCACCCTTCCGATCACCACGCCGTCGATGCGCCCGATGGCGTGCGCCGGGTCGGGCAGGGACGGCGCGCGAGGTGGATCGAGTTCGGTGTCGGTGGCGGATGGATCGCGCTTCATCTCAGTTCTCCTGGATTTTCTTGGCCTTGTGGCTGATGTTGCCCTTGGCCGTGAATTTTTGTTTCTTCGTGGTGTCGACGCTGAGATTGACGCCGCTCAAGGTGATGTTGCCCTTGGCATCCATGTGCAGGCGCGACTTGCCGACCTTGATTTCGATCTCGTCGGTGGCGGTGAGCCGATAGCTCTTGCCGACGTGGATGGTGTAGTCCTGGCCGACCATCGAGGTGCGGTACAGGCCGACTTCCTCGGCCTTGAACGCGCCGACCAGGGTGTTCATCGCCGCGCCGACGTTGATCGAATAGGCGGCGCCGACGTTGGTCATCTTGGCGATGCCGACGTTCTGAAGGTAGTTCATGTCGACCGTCTGGTTCTTGTTGTTGCCGATATGCACGTTCTCGTTGAGGTCGACCTTTTCCTTGCGGTTCTGATGGACGGTGATGGTCTCGTCCTTGTCGACCGTCTCGATGCGCTGTCCATGCACGGTGATGGTTTCGTTGCGGTCCACCGTCTCGGTGCGGTCGCGCTTGACCTGCACGGTCTCGTCGCGGTCGATGGTCTTCTTGCGGTCCTGGCCGACCCAGTGGGTTTCGTCGTTTTCGACTTCGATGTCCTGGTTCTTCTCGGCGTGAATCCACAACTGCTCGGCGCCTTTCTTGTCCTCGAAGCGGATGGCGTTGGCGTTGTCGTAGCCGCCGGCGCTGCTGGAGCGGGTCAGGATGCCGGTCTGGGTCTTGTTGGCCGGCAAATCCCACGGCGGCATGTTGTCCTGATTGAACACCCGGCCGACGACGATCGGCATGTCGGGATTGCCGCCGAGGAACTGCACCAGCACTTCCTGGCCGATGCGCGGAACCGCCATGAAGCCGAAGCGCTCGCCGGCCCAGTTGGAGGCCACCCGCACCCAGCACGAGGCGTTCTCGTCGTACTGGCCTTCGCGGTCGAAGTGGAACTGCACGCGCACGCGTCCGAATTCGTCGCAGTGGATCTCCTCGCCCGACGGCCCCACCACGATCGCCGACATCACCCCGTAGATCCTGGGTTCTTCGCTGTTGAGATTACGGCCCGGCCGCCACGGGATCTTCTTGCGGATGGCGAGAAACTGATTGCGGTATTCGGCCGGCGCGCGCGCGTTGAGATGGTTGTTGCTGACGGTGTGCTGGGCTTCGATCACCAGGAACTGACGCTCGTCCTCGCCGCCGTCCTCGTGCTCGTAATGCCCGCACAGTTCCAGCCAGCGTCCCGGCTGCACGCGCCGGCAGTTGCCGCCGGCTTCGAAGCGTTTTCCGCGGGCCTCGATCTCCTCCATGCGCAGCTTGGCCAGTTCCTGGCCGGCGCCGCTGCCGTTGAAGCCGTAGGCGCCGGTGTGCTCGTAGATTTCCAGCGCCGGCACCTCGCCCTGGCGATTGATCGTGTTGGTGTTGGCCGCGACCGGTTTGGGATTCTTGAAGTCGAAACTGGTGACGGCGTATTGGGTCGGCATCAGTTGCCTGATCGGCGACCAGTCGGCGACGCCGTCCTCGTCCTGCGAGCCGCCGGCGTCGTGGAAGCGCACCTTGGACTCGCAGTCGATCGGATCGGCCTGCCCGGAGTCGTCGCACAGCACCAGCGTGTGGCCGTTGGCGCGATGCTCGTACCAGTAATGCCAGCCGCGCGATTCCCAGCGGCGATGCAGGTAGTTGTAGTCGGTCTCGTCCCACTGCATCGCCTGGGTGATGGCCGGGTCGGGCAGCGCGCCGAGCTTGGACTTGAAGTCGCGTTGCTGATAGTCCTCGAAGATCTCGACCGTGCTGTCGAACACGTTCTTGTCGTGGAACAGGTAGTTGTCGCGGCGCAGGCGCAGAAAGCCCAGCCACGGCCCCAGGACCATGTCGTAATGAGACCAGCCGCCGTCGGTGCGGGAACGGCGGAACTCGAACACGTAGCCGTTGAAATAACGCACGCTGCCGTCGTTGCGGTCGAGTTCGACGGTGACCAGCTTGCCGATCAGATCCTTGGCCGCGATGCGCGCATCCAGCGACAGCAGATTGACCATGAAACGAAAGTCCTGGGACAGTCCTTCCGAGGCGACCAACTGTTCGACATACAGTTTCGAGGCCGGCCCGTCGTCGTGCGGGAACTTGATGCGAAGTATGCGGTTGGTTTCGCAAGCCACCGCCGGTGCAGCAAGCGCGTCGCCCATGACGCTTCTCCTTGTGATGGATTATTTTTCCAGTAACCGCGCGGTGTCGGGATGGCGCCGCTGGCGTGCGATCTGCGCGGCGGTGCGGCCATGGCAATCGGTCACCCGCGGATCGGCGCCGGCTTGCAGCAAGGCGCGCACGCTCTGGGTCTTGCCGAGCGCGGCAGCCTGCATCAGCGCGGTCGATCCGAACACGTCCTTGGCGTCGCGATCGCCCGCGCCGCGCAGCAGGGGCGCGAGCAAAGCGGTCGATTGCGCATCGCTGTAGCCGCCGACGACGGCGAAATGCAACGGCGTGTAGCCGACGATATCGACCGCGCCGGGGTCGGCGCCGCGGCTCAGCAGCAGCTCGATCAAGGCCAGTTGCGAGGGCAGGCGCGCGGCCACCGAGCGCTGGACGTCCAGGGGGTTCTCGCCCGGGTCGGCGATGGTCGGCGCCAGCGCGGCGTGCAGGGGCGAGCGGTAGCCGCGGGTCAGCGAGTCGGCGTGAGCGCCCTTGTCCAGCAGGCTGCGCACGGTGTCGAGATCGCCTTGTAGAACGGCGTCCTGCAAGGCCTGGGCGTGTACGTCTTCGACGATCGGTGCGCGCGCTTTGAGCGGATTGCAGAGCTGCTCGCGTGCGCGGGCGCCATCGCTGTGCGAGCAGGCGATGAGCCCGCAAAGCAACAACGGAAACAGCAGCTTCGCGCGCATCGCCGCACCTGGCGAGCGAGGTTGCGAGGTTGGTTCAGCGAGGCAGGTATTCACGGTACTTCCCCTTGTCCGGCTCCAGCCGGATGGTGTCGTGTTCCTGGATGTAGCGCAGGCGGCCCTTGACCGTGATCTTGCCCTCCGGCGTGGGGTTGACCCATTTTCCGCCAAGCCGGGCCTGCCCGTGCGAACCGCTGGTCGCGGCGAACACCTTGACCCCGAAGTAATCGGCGAACGCTTGGGCGATGCTCGGTTTTGGCGTATTTCGCTCGTTGAGCGAGCGCCAGTAGTAATACTTTCCGGGCGCATCCAGTGCGTACACCTGGGTGTTGGGATCGTGCTCGGATTCGTCGGAATAGACCCAGCCGTCCACGCCGGCGTTGCAGCCCCACAGCTTGATGTAGGCGTCGGCGACGAACAGCTTGCGTAGCGCGGCGCGGTAGCTTTTGTACGGCTCGCGGATCAGGTCGTCGGTGAACACCGTGCCTTGCTCGGTCTGCAGGACCGAGGTGTAGTTGGCGAGCTGGCCGCGGCGTAACGAGAAGATCGCGCCGCGCGCTTTCTTGAGTTCCTCGTCCTTGTAGCCCAGAAACAAGCCCGCGCCGATCGCATGCGAGTAGACGTGCAGTTGCTTGAGCTTGAACGAGGCGGCCTGCTCTCGCAGCAAGCGGAAGAACGTATCGCGCCGCGTCGCCTCGTGGATGCGTATGCGTGCGGGCGCGATATCGGTGATTTCGGTGCCGACCAGATCGTCGGCATACCACTTCAGGTTGCCCAGCTCGGCGCCGCGTCCGTACAGGGCCATCGCGCCCTCATCGGCCATGCGCGCGGCTCCTGTGGTCGGGGTCGGCGGGAGTCGACGCAACCGGGCGATCGGCGCATGTTTGCGCGAAGGCGGTGGCGGTTATGCAGCGTGCGGGGTTGCGGCGTGCGCGAGTTGAAGACGTTCGATCCATGTCGGCGCTCCGTGCGATCCATTCGCACGTTCAGGCAGGACTGCGAGTGTTCGCTGCGCCGGCAGACATTCGGGGCCGGACACTACTTTCGCGATCCGCTCGTCTTATTTCTCACAAAATCGTCTCGCTTGTCTGCTCGGCGGACAATTCTGGCTGGGCTGCGCTGCCAGCCCTGGGTGGGTTTTTGTGAGTTATTAAGGTGAAATCGGCACTTTTCTGCGAGCTGTCATGCAGTTCGGTGCCGATCTCGCCATGCCCGGCGCGCCGTGGCAGCGTGCCGGACGGCGCGGGATGAACCTGCGCGCGGTTTACTTCGCCGGTGCGGACATGGCCTTCGTGTTCACCTTTAGTGGCGGAAGCTTTTTTGATCCTGCTGGGAGCTTTGGGGCTTTGGAGCTTTGAAGCCAAAGGCAGGATCAACAGCTTTCGTCCGCAAGCGGCCGAGTTACTTTCTTTTGTCTAAAGCGACAAAAGAAAGGTAACCAAAGAAAAACGCTTTTTTGTGGATCAAGTGCCCGCAAGTGCGGTGCATACGCAGGCACGCGCCACACGGGACATCCATGTCCCGGTGGCGCGCGACGCGCATCCATGCGCGTCGCCCTCCGGGTGTGCTTTTGTTCTTGCGAGTTACACGCCTCGCAGCGCTGGAAGTGGAATCCGAAATCGGACCAAGACCAAGCCGGGCAGGGCGAAAGCCAGAGCTGAGATCGACACAAGATTGTCCGCCTGGAGTGTCTGGAGCCATAAAGTGGCAGACAATGCGCACTGGACAGGGAGATCGCAGACGATGTTTCAAGGAGTGCATGACAGCCTGCTGGTCGCCTACCGCGTCGACAGCGTCAGTGAACGGTTGACCCTGTCGCTGCAGCCGCATCACGGTTCGGCGGCTGGTCCGTTTCGGATCGAATTCTCGGGTGTGGCCGCGCATCGTTTCGATGCGCCGCTGCTGCCGGCAATCGTGTCGGAGATCGAGGAAGTTCCCGGCGCCAAGTTGCTGCGCGACGAGTGGGCGCAGATCGAACCTCGATCGAGGGGCAACGCGTGGCCTGGTGGTTGGGCGGGAACGTTGGAAGCTGCGATCGAGTACACGGAACGCACCGCCCTGCGCGGGTACCTGATCGACTCCAGCTATGGCTTGAACGGTTGGGTATTGGCGCAGACGGTTGACATGTACTTGGACGAGACTGCGCTCTGAAGTCTCTGGATCCTCGCCTTCGCGGCGATGACGGCTTGGAAGCCGTCATCGCGCGTGCTGCGGCGAGCCCATCGGCGCGCCGCGAGTCAAAGCTTACTTCGCCGGCGCGAACACGACCTTCGTGCTCACCGCCACTTCGTTCGGAATGATCGAGGTGTCGGCCCAGTCGCCGCCGCCGACGCCGAAGTCCAGGCGCTTGACCGTGGCCTTGCCGGTCAGCACCGGCTTGTCGCCGGCGGTCCAGGTGAAGTTCAAGGTCACCGGCTTGGTCGCGCCGCGCAGGTTCAGGCTGCCGTCGGCGGCGAAGTTGTTGCCGCCCAGGCTGCGGAACTTGGTCGCGGTGAAACGCGCCTGCGGGAATTTGGCGATGCTGAAGAAGTCCGCGCCCTTGAGGGTGTCGTCGCGTTCGGCGTTCTTGCTGTTGGTGCCGGCCAGCGGGATCACCACGTCGAGCTTGGAGGTGTCCAGACGCGTCGGGTCGAAGCTCAGGCGCGCGGTGAAGCCGGGGAAATTGCCGGCGAACACTTCGCCCTGGTACTTGGTGGCGAAGGTCAGGGTCGAGCCGGTCTGCTGCACGTAGTCGGCGGCGAGCGCGGGCGCGGCGGCGGCGAACAGGGCCGCGGCCAGGGCGAGGGATTTAATCTGCATTGCGATGCTCCGGAGAGGGGGAGGCGGGAGGAGGCGGTTCGGGCAGCACTTGCACGACGGTGACGTCGCGGATCGCGCGGAAGGTCCGCCGTCCGCCGGGCAGCATGCGGTTGAGGGTGTCGTCGTGCTGGAACAGGTGGTGATAGAACGCGGCGGCGGCGTGCGCGACGACCAATGCCAGCAGCAGCCAGAAGCCGTATTCGTGGACTTCGTGGCTCAGGCGGGCCAGGTCTTCGCCGCGCGGGGCGATCTTGGGCAGGTTGAACAGGCCGAAGTATTGCAGCGGGTAACCTGACGACGAATTGAACACCCAGCCGGAGATCGGCAGGGCGAACATCAGCCCGTACAAGGCCCAGTGGGTCAGCGAGGCGATGCGTTCCTGCCAGTGCGGGGTGCCTTCGACCGGCTTGGGCGCGCCGGCGTACATCCGCCACAGCAGGCGCAGCACGACCAGGGTCAGCAGGGTCAGGCCGAGGGATTTGTGCAGGGCGTAGATCTTGATCTTCGACGGCCCGTTGCTCATGTCGGTCATGGTGAGGCCGATCACGGCGATGGCGGCGATCAGCAGCACGACCAGCCAATGCAGCAACTGGCTGACGGCGCCCCATCGGTCGGCGGTGTTTTTCAAGGTCATCGGCTGGGCTCCGGTTGGGGCTTGGCTGCGCCGGGGTCGGCGGGTTGGGGCGTGGTGGGTTGCGCATCGACGGGCGGCGTGTCGCTGGCGTCGTCCGCGGGTTCGGCGCCGGCCGCGGCCGGAGCGGCGCCGACGTATTTGTCACGCACCGCTTCGGCTTCGATGCGCAGTTCGACTTCGTCGCCGATCACCGATTTCCATGCGTCGATGCCGAATTGCGCGCGGCTCAGGCGCGCGGTCGCCGAGAAGCCGGCGGTACGGTGGAACGGCGGCAACGGATGGCGCTTGAGCTGGTTGAGCTTGACGTCCATGCACAAGGGTTTGGTGACGCCGTGCAGCGTCAGATGGCCGCAGACCTGGGCGCGGTCCGGATCGCCGGCGACCGCTTCGGTGCGTTCGGACACGAAACGCGCGAGCGGGTAGCGCTTGCCGTCGAGCAGATTGGCCGCGAGCGCGGCCTTGTTCCATTTCGCGTCGCCCAGGTCGAGCCGGGTCAGCGGCACCTGCACGTCCAACTGCGCGCTGCGCCAGTCGTCGCGATCGAAGCGCAGGGTGCCGGCGCTGCCGGACACGGTGCCCAGCGCCTGCGAGAAACCGGCGTGGGAAATCGCGAACATCACCCGGGTATGCACCGGGTCGAAGCCGTAGGTCTCCAGCTCCGCGGCGGCCGCCGCCGACGGCAGGGCCGCGAGCACGGTCAGGGCGAGGGCGCGGCGGTGGATGGCAGGCATGGCGGCTCCGGCAAGGTCCGAGGATTCTAGGCACAGCCGGGTAAGGCCGTGTCGAGTCGTGCGCAACGATCCGTTTCGACCGGCCGGGGCGGGCCGGTTTTCCGGCGACGGCCGATATGGCACGCAAACTGCGTATTTGCTTCGCACGGCCCGATCGTCGAGCCTAATGCCTAGGGACATGGACTGCGCACGCCCGGCAAAACTGTCAGGCGGGCGTCAGTGCGGGGTCAGGTCACTGTCAGGATAGAGTCATCGGCCGCCAGGACGGTGCGTCGGGGGAGAGGGAGCCGGATGCTGCGATCGTTGTTATGCGCCTGCCTGGGCCTGTGCGCCGCCTTCGCGGCCGGCGCCGCCGTGCCCGAGGCGCCGCGCGCGCGCATCATCGGCGTCGCCGACGGGCTGCCGTCGAGCAAGGTCAACGGCATGGCCTTCGACCACGCCGGCTATCTGTGGCTGGCCACGACCGACGGCCTGGCGCGCTACGACGGCATCGGCATGAAGGTGTGGCGGCACACGCCGGGCGATCCGAGTTCGCTGCCCGGCAACGACCTGACCCTGGTCACGGTCGACGATCGCGACCGCATCTGGGTTTCGGCCGAGGGCCGCGGCCTGAGCATGATGGACGCGCGCCGCGCCGGCTTCGTGCATTACCGCCGCGCCGAGCAGCCGCAGATCGGCAGCGACGACACCTTCGCCGTCGCCAGCCGCAACGGCGAGGTCTGGTTCGGCACCTACGGCGGCGGCCTGCACCGGCTCGACCGCGACGGCCGCATCCGCCGCTACATGCCCAAGGACGGCGATCCGCACAGCCTGCCGTCGCCGACGGTGCTGTCGCTGAGCTTCGACGACCACGGCGATCTGTGGATCGGCACCTTCAAGGGCCTGGCGCGCTGGACCGGCAACGATTTCGAACGCATCGCCGTGCCCGGCCCGGACCCGACCCCGTGGGTGATGTCGGTCACGCCGGTCGGCGATCAGCTGTGGGTCGGCGCCAAGACCGGCCTGTACCGGCGCGAGCGCGACGGCCGCTGGACCGATCCGGACTACTCGGTGATGTTCGGCAATCTCAATGCGGTGCTGACCCTGGCGCCGGACCGCGACGGCAATTTCTGGCTCGGCACCCAGCGCAGCATCTGGCGCGCGGCGCCGGGCACGGTGCCGCTGCCGGTCGCGCTGGGGCCGTCGCGCCCGGCGCGTCCGGTGCAGCAGATCGTCGGCCAGGACGACGGTTCGTTCTGGTTCCCGCTGGCCGGCGTCGGCGTGGGTTATCTGCGTTCGGACTGGCGCCGCATCGCCCAGTACTCGCGCGAGCGCGGCACCTTGTCGAGCGAGTTGTACACCGCGGTGACGCCGTCCTCGCGCGGCGGTTTCTGGCTGATCGGCGCGCGCGGCGAGATCGAGCGGCTCGGCCTGGACGGCGTGGTCGAGCCGGTCACCGACGGCCCGCACGATGCGATGGGCAAGGGCGGCATTCCCAATGCCGCGGTCGAGGACCGCAAGGGCCGGCTGTGGATCGCGACCAGCCGCAACAACCTGGTGCGGATCGACCCGTCGGGGATCTGGCGCGACTGGACCGTCGACACGCCCGAACCGGTCCTCGGCGGCGAACCCGACCGGATGGTGATCGCGCCCGACGGCACGTTGTGGATTTCCTATCTCACCGAAGGCCTGCAACAGCGCGATACCGACAGCGGTCAGGTGCTGGCCTCGATCCTGGTCGGCACCCGCCAGGGCATCGGCAGCGGCGATCTGGATTCGATGGCGTTCGCGCCCGACGGCGCGTTGTGGATCGCCTCCGGCCAGGGCCTGCTGCGCCGCGACGCGGCCCGCAACGTCATGCGGCCGGTGCCCGGGCTGCCGGCCGACCGGGTGTTCGGTTTCGTGTTCGAAAGCGCATCGAGCCTGTGGCTGCAGCGCTTGAACGGGCTGGAGCATTACACCCTCGACGCTCGCGGCCGCTGGCATCTGGAATCGCGCGCCGGCGTCGAGGACGGCATTCCCGCGGTCGAAGGCACCGGCCTGTTCCGCGATCGCGGCGGCAAGATCTGGTTGCCGACCTCGCGCGGCCTGTTCCGCTGGGACCCGCTGCGCCGGCAGCTGCGCCGCTTCGGCGTGCAGGACGGCATGAGCAGCCAGGAATTCCTGCGCCGCGCCTCGGTGTTGACCGGCGACGGCGTGCTGGCCGCGTCGCTGTCGGACGGCAGCGTGGTGTTGATCGACACCGCCTTGCCCGATCCGCCGCCGCGCCAGCCGCGCCTGCAATGGCATCAGCTCGACGTGCGCCGGCATGGGCGCTGGGTGCCGCTGCCGTTGCAGAACCCGGCGCGCGCGTCGGGGTCCGAGCGCGCCTCGCGCTACGAATCGATGCCGTCGCTGGCGCCGGACGATCGCGAGATGCGCGTGCAGATGCGCCTGCTGTCGTTCGACGATCCGCAGGGCAATCGCTATTACACGCGCCTGGACGGTTACGACAACGACTGGGTCTCGGTCGGCGAAACCGGCGAGCGCGTGTTCGCCGGCCTGCCGTCGGGCAATTACCTGCTGCATGCGCGCGCGGTCGACGCCAACGGCAACCTCGCCGAAGAACGCACGCTGGAATTCAACGTGCGTCCGCCGTGGTGGCGCACGCCGCCGGCGTTGGCGGCGTTGATCGGATTGATCGCGCTGGCGGTGTGGTCGGGCGCGGCGGCGTGGCGTCGCCGGCTCAAGCGGCGGCTGTCATGGCAGCGCGCCGAACACGAACGCGAGGTGGCCAAGCAGGCGTCGCTGGCGAAGACGCGGTTCCTGGCCACCTTGGGGCATGAGGTGCGCACGCCTATGACGGGTGTGTTGGGGATGAGTGAGTTGTTGCTCGACACGCAGTTGGATGAGCGGCAACGGGGCTATACGCAATCTATTAGACGCGCTGGCGAACACCTCTTGCGGTTGGTCAACGACGCGCTCGATCTGGCGCGGATCGAGTCAGGCAAGCTGGAGCTCGCCGACGAGGCCTTCGATCTGCGCGCGCTGGTCGATCAGGCCGCCGAGTTGATGCGGCCGCTGGCGCAGCAGCGCGGCTTGGGCTTCGAGGTGAAGGTCGCGGCGAGCGCGCCGCAGGGCCTGCGTGGCGATCCGAGCCGGGTCTGCCAGATCCTGATGAACCTGCTCGGCAACGCGATCAAGTTCACCGAAGTGGGGCGGGTCGGGCTGGTGGTCGAAGCGTTGTCGCCGCAGGGCGTGCGTTTCGAAGTCGCCGACACCGGGCCGGGTTTGAACGAAGAACAAAAGGCGCGGCTGTTCCGCCGGTTCGAGCAGGCCGAAGGCGCGCGCACCGCGGCGCGTTACGGCGGCAGCGGGTTGGGGTTGGCGATCTGCCAGGAACTGGCCGCGGCGATGGAAGGGCAGATCGCGGTGTACAGCGAGCCGGGGCAGGGGGCGCGGTTCGTGTTTGATTTGCCTTTGGCTGAGGTGGAGCCGCCGCGGGTGGTCGGGAATTCAACGCCGGAGCCTTCTTTGCGTGGCTTGCAGGTGGGGCCGTTGGCTTTGCTTTTGGTCGAAGACGATCCGACCGTGGCCGAGGTGATCGCCGGCCTGCTGCGCGTGCAGGGCCATCGCGTCACTCATGTCGCCAACGGTCTGGCGGCGCTGGCCGAAGTGGCGACGGCGAACTTCGACCTGGCCTTGCTCGATCTGGACCTGCCCGGCATCAACGGCCTGGACCTTGCGCGCCAGTTCCGCGCGCAAGGTTTCGCCCAGCCGCTGATCGCGGTGACCGCGCGCGCCGACGCCGATGCCGAACCGCAGGCCAGCGCGGCCGGATTCGATCGTTTCCTGCGCAAACCGGTGACCGGCGCGATGCTGGCCGATGCCTTGCGCGCGGTGTTGCAGCCGACAACGGCGCCGAAGGCTGACGAGTAGGCGCTCGCCGCGATGATTCGCCTGCTGGACGGCGCGGCGAGGTCTTTTGTGGGAGGGGCTTGAGCCCCGACGCTTTTCGATCCGGCGCGGCGACCTGAAACAAAAGCGTCGGGGCTCAAGCCCCTCCCACAAAAGACCTCGTCATAACCAAACGCTGCCTGTGAGACAGCCGGTTTCAGCGCAGAACCGTGACGTCGCGCGTCTTTAGCCACGGCTTGGCACTGATTCGCACCCCGCCACGCGGCCCTGCACGGTTGCGCGCTTGCGCCCGACCGGGGCCGTTGCGACGATAGCGCACCGGCCTTACCGGGAGAGAATCGCTCGCGGTCCAGGAGGAGTCCGTGTTGGGACGTAGTCTGTGTCTGCTCCTGCTGTTGTTGTTCGGCGCTCAGTTCGCCATGCAGGCGCAGGCTCGCCTTCCGGAAACCCCGCGCTTCCGCCGCTTCGGCCAGGAGCAGGGGCTGCCCAAGTCGGTGCTGGCGATGGAGCTCGACCATCAGGGCTATCTGTGGATCGCCACCGAGGACGGCCTGGCGCGCTACGACGGCGTCGCCTTCAGCACCTGGCGCCACACCATCGGCCTGTCCGGCTCGTTGCCGGACAACATGCTCGAAGACCTCTACATCGACGCGAGCGACCGCATCTGGGTCGCCAGCCGCGACGGCCTGGCCTGGCTCGGCAGCGATCGCAAGGAATTCGTCCGCGTCGCGTTCCGCGGCGCCGACGCTTCGTGCAGCGACGATGTGTCGTACCTGACCGGCACCCCCGACGGCGCGATCTGGACCGCGACCTACGCCGGCCACATGTGCCGCATCGCCCCCGACGGTCGCAGCGTGCAGCGCTTCGTGCCCGGCGTCGGCGCCGGCGCGCGCCTGCCGCACGGGCCGATCACCGCCTTGCTCGCCGATTCGCGCGGCCGTCTGCTGGTCGGCACCTTGCACGGGCTGGTGCGGTTCGAAAACGGGCGCTTCGCTCCGATCGGCCGCGACGAAACCGCCGGCGTGCGCATCGGCGAGTTGTCACAGGACGTCGACGGCGCGGTCTGGGTCGGCAGCCAGCGCGGCCTGTTCCGGCTCGGCGCCGACGACCGCATGACCCCGGCGCCGTGGCAGCTGGGCGAGGAAGCGGCCAACGCGATCGTGATCGGCGACCTCACCGGCGGCCGCTGGATCGGCACCACCGCCGGGCTGTACCGGGTCGACGCCGACAACAACGTGCGGCTGTTGCAGGACGATGCCGGCGACGGGCTGTGGGACCGCCGCAGCGGCCTGATGCAGATGCTGCGCGACGACGAAGGCGGGATCTGGTTCGTCACCTATTCGCAAGGGCTGGTGTACCTGCCGCCGGACTGGAACCGCTTCGCCTCGATCACCTCGGTCGGCAGCAGCCAGATCGACCGGCTCGATGCGCGCGACATCGCGCCCGACGGCGACGGCGGCTTCTGGCTGTTGACCGCGACCGACCTGTACCGGCTGCGCCGCGGCAGCGGCGAACTCGAAGCCGTCGCCGACAGCCGCAGCCTCGGGCTGAAGTGGATGCACACGCTGTTCCTGCGTCCCGACGGCACGTTGTGGATCGGTCACTCCACCGGGTTGAGTCTGTTCGACCCGGCCACCGGCCAGGCACGCGCATGGCCGTTCGCCGCTTCGTCGGGCACGACGAAGCCGACGACCGCCTCGCAGGATCTCGGCGCGACCGTGTGGTTCCTGCACGAATTGCCCGACGGCGGCCTGTGGCTGTGGTTCTCCGACGGCACCGTGCATCGCTACCGCGCCGACGGCGCCGCCTTGCCGGCGGGCGAGGCCGAGCGCGTGCTCGCGAGCAGCGGTTTCCTGACCGGCCCGGGCACCTTCGTGCAAGGCCCCGACGGCCAGCCCTGGTTCGCCGGCACCACCGGCCTCAAGCGCTGGGACGGCCAGCGTTTCCTCGCCGTCGCCGGCGGCGACATCGACGACATCCAGGTGATGAGCTTCGCCGGCCCGCAGCGCCTGTGGCTGGCGCGCCGCGGCGCGCTGGAGGCCTACAGCTGGCGCGACGGCCGCCTGCGGCCGGAACTGCGCATCGACAACAACGCCGGTTATCCCGACACCAACGTCTCGGGCCTGTTGGTCAGCCGCAACGGCACGGTCTGGGCGACCACCGCGCGCGGCCTGCTGATGATGTCGCCCGACGCCAAGCGGCTGCGCCTGTTCGGCCTGGGCGACGGCATTCCCAATGTCGAACTGACCCGCACCTCGCCGCATCGCGGCGCCGACGGCGTGGCCGCGGCGCTGTCGCTGGACGGGCTGGTGCTGTTCGACCTGGACACGCCGTTCCCGAGCGCGCGGCCGCCGCGCGTGACCCTGGAAAGCCTCAGCGCGCGGCGCGAGGAAGACGAATGGTCGTTGCCGGTCGATCGCGGCAGCGTGCAGCTGGAATCCGACGATCGCGATCTGCGCATCGTCGCGCGGCTGATGTCGTTCCTCGACCCGCGTTCGCACGTGTACCGCTTCAAGCTGGAAGGCTACGACCCGGACTGGATCGAACAGCGCGCCAACGGCGAGCGGGTGTTCTCGCGCCTGGAACCGGGCGAATACCGGTTGCTGGTCAAGGCCGCGGGCGCCGACGGCATCTGGTCCGAACCGGTCGGATTTTCGCTGCACGTCAAACCGCCGTGGTGGCGCGCGACCTGGGCGCAGATCGTGTTCGCGTTGATCGCACTGGCGTTGCTGGCGATCGGCGCGATCGCCTATCGCCGCCGCCTGGGCCGGCGCAGCGACTGGCAACTGGCCGTGCACAAGCGCGAAGTCGCCGAGCAGGCGTCCGAGGCGAAGACCCGCTTCCTGGCCACGCTGGGGCATGAAGTGCGCACGCCGATGACGGGCGTGCTGGGGATGAGCGAGTTGCTGCTCGATACGCCGCTGGATGAAAAGCAGCGGGGGTATACGGAATCCATAAGACGCGCTGGCGAACACCTGTTGCGGTTGGTCAACGACGCGCTGGACCTGGCCCGGATCGAATCGGGCAAGCTGCAACTCGAAGACCGCGCGTTCGACCTGCGCGCGATGGTCGAGGAAGCCACCGAACTGATGAAGCCGCTGGCGCGCCAGCGCGGGCTGGCGTTCCGCATCGACATCGCCGACAGCGCACCGCAGGGCTTGCGCGGCGATCCGAGCCGGGTCCGCCAGATATTGATGAACCTGCTCGGCAACGCGATCAAATTCACCGAGCAAGGCACGGTCAGCCTGCGGGTCGAGGCGTTGACGCCGCAGGGCGTGCGCTTCGAAGTCGCCGACACCGGACCGGGCTTGAACGAAGAACAAAAAGCGCGGCTGTTCCGCCGTTTCGAGCAGGCCGAAGGCGCGCGCACCGCGGCGCGTTACGGCGGCAGCGGGCTTGGCTTGGCGATCTGCCAGGAACTGGCCGCGGCGATGGACGGGCATGTCGCGGTGGTCAGTGAGGCGGGGCAGGGCGCGCGGTTCGTGCTGGATTTGCCGTTGCTTGAGGTGAGGGTGCCGGCGGCGGTCGTGGGGTCAACGCCGGAGCCTTCCTTGCGTGGCTTCCAGGTCGGTGCGCTGGCTTTGCTTTTGGTCGAGGACGACGCCACCGTCGCCGAAGTCATCGGCGGCCTGCTGCGCGCGCAGGGGCATCGGGTCAGTCACGTGCCCAACGGCCTGGCCGCGCTGGCCGAGGTCGCGACCGCGCGGTTCGATCTGGCCCTGCTCGATCTGGACCTGCCCGGCATCAACGGCCTGGACCTGGCCCGCCAGTTCCGCGCCCAGGGATTCGCCCAGCCGCTGATCGCGGTGACCGCGCGCGCCGACGCCGAGGCCGAACCGCAGGCGCAAGCGGCCGGCTTCGATGTATTCCTGCGCAAGCCGGTGACCGGTGCCATGCTGGCCGAGGCGCTCGCCACCTGCCTGCGCGCGCGGACGGCGATGGAATGAAGTCAACGGTTTGCACGCCGCATGGACGCGTCGAACCGCAATGGATGGCTGCCAGCGCGCGAACGGCATCGGTTCGCGCGCATGGCTTGCGCTGGGCCTGGCTGCTGCTGTCCGCGCTGGCTTGCCTGCTCGCGTCGGTGGCTGCGCCGGTGTTCGCCGGCTTGCCGGAAACCCCGCGCCCGCGCCAGTTGACCGTCGCCGACGGCCTGCCGTCGAACACCATCAGCCGCATCGCCGAGGATCGCTTCGGTTATCTGTGGATCGCCACCAGCGAAGGCCTGGCGCGCTACGACGGCATTTCCTATCAAGTCTGGCGACGCGAGCAGGGCCTGCGCGACAACTACCTGTGGGCGGTGCATGTCGACGCCCATAACCGGGTCTGGATCGGCACCGGCCAATCGGGCCTGGTGATGCTCGATACCGACCGCAAGACGTTTCGCTACTACAACCGCGCCAACACCCCGGGCATGGGCGACGATACGGTCTGGTCGATCGCCTCCACGCCCGACGGCGCGCTGTGGTTCGGCACCCAGCACGGCGGCCTGCACCGCATGGCCAGCGACGGTTCGGTCACCCGCTACATGCCGCGCGAAGGCGACCGGCGCAGTTTGCCCAGCGACGGTATTTCCAACCTCGCCGTCGCCCCCGACGGCAGTCTGTGGATCAGCACCCTGGCCGGCGCGGCGCGCTGGACCGGACGCGATTTCGAACGCGTCCCCGAGCACGCGCTCAGTTCCGATCTGGTCAACACGATCAGCTTCGAAACCGACGGCACCGCCTGGTTCGGCACCCCGCACGGCGTCGGCGTGCGCCGGCCCGACGGGCGTTACGACGCCAAGCCCTGGGCGCAGGTCGCGCCGGGCATGAACATCCTCGACGTGTTGCGTCGCGATCGCACCGGGCAGTACTGGTTCGATCTGCCGCAGGGGTTGGGCATCGGCAGCATCGACGGGGTCAGCGTGGTGCCGTTGTTCAGCACCGCCAGCCAGGGCCTGGTGCGGCCGAGTTGGTCGGGCGCGTACGAAGATCGCGAAGGCGGCCTGTGGTTCGCCAGCAACGGTCACGGCCTGTGGTATCTGCCGCCGAACTGGCGCCAGTTCTCGGTGCTGACCCGGCGCCTGGACGATCCGACCAGCCTGTCGAACGCGCACGTGCGCGGCATCGCGCCGGCGCGCGGCGGCGACATGTGGCTGGTCGGCAGCGGCGGCGTGCTCGACCGGCTCGATCCGGAAAGCGGAAAGATCACCCACGTCGCCAAGGATTTCAGCGGCAACCTCGGCCTGGAGCGGGTGCTGCAGGATCGCCACGGCATGGTCTGGGTCACCTACTACGGCGGCCTGGCGCGGATCGATCCGGCCACCGGCGCGCATCGCAACTGGAGCGACAGCGATCGCCGCGATCCCGCGCCCGGCGGCACCAGCGAACTGGTCGAAAGCCAGGGCCTGCTGTGGGTGGTCGGCAGCGACGGCGAGTTGCAGGCGCGCGACGCCGACGGCCATGTGGTCGATGCGTTCAAGTTCGGCGAGCGCGGCCTGCCCGAATACCTGACCCTGGAACTCGCCGGCAACGGCCTGGACGATGAGTTGTGGGTCAACGGTTCGCAGGGGCTGTGGCGCTTGAACGGCGGCACGCGCCGGTTCGAACGCGTGCCCGGTTCGCCGCAAGTGCAGATCGATGCGTTCGCGCTGGAAGGCCGGCAGCGGGTGTGGATCGCGAGCTTCGGCGAATTGACCGCGTACCGCTGGGACGGCCTGCGCCTGCGCCGCGAATTCAGCCTCGGCGCGCGCCAGGGCCTGCCGCTGACCGATGCGCGCGGGCTCACCGTCGACAGCGCCGGCCGCTTGTGGATGACCACCACGCGCGGCCTGGTGCGGGTCGATCCGCAGGCGCGTTCGGTGCGCGTGTACGGGGTCAAGGACGGCCTGCCGAGCCAGGAGTTCGCCGGCAAGCCGGTGCCGCGGCCGGGCGACGGACGCATCCTGATCGGCAGCCCGGAAGGCCTGGTCTTGTTCGATCCGGCGGTGGTGCGGCCGGTGCGGCAAGCGCCGCCGCTGGTGATCGAAACCATCGAAGTGCGGCGTGGCAATCAGCGCACCGCGTTCGCGACCAACGCCGGCGTGGCCGCATCCGCGCAGGCCGACGCCGGCGACCGCGCCAGCGCCGGCCGCGCCACCGCCGATGCGATCGCCGCGGCGACCGCCGGGCGTCGTTCGTCGGTGCCGCCGGTGCGCATCGCCGACGGCGATCGCGATCTGCGCATCGTCGCGCGGCTGTTGTCGTTCAACAACGCGCAGACCAATCGCTATCGTTTTCGGCTGAGCAATTACGACCCGGGCTGGGTCGATGTCGGCGCCAACGGCGAGCGCCTGTTCTCGCAGCTGCCGCCGGGCGACTACCGGCTCGAGATCATGGCCAAGACCGCCGACAACGTGTGGACGCCGCCGCAGGTGATCGATCTGCACGTCGATTCGCCGTGGTGGTGGAGCTGGTGGGCGCTGGTCGGACTGCTCGCGCTGTGCGCGCTGCTGATGCTGTGGGTGCTGCTGGCGCATCGCAATCGCCTGCAGCGGCGTTTGTCTTGGCAACGCGCCGAACACGAGCGCGAGGTGGCCAAGCAGGCGTCGCTGGCGAAGACGCGGTTTTTGGCGACGCTCGGGCATGAAGTACGCACGCCGATGACCGGTGTGTTGGGGATGAGCGAGTTGTTGCTCGATACGCAGTTGGATCAGAAGCAGCGTAGTTACACTCAGTCGATCCGTAGCGCTGGCGAACACCTCTTACGGTTGGTCAACGATGCGCTGGATCTGGCCCGGATCGAATCGGGCAAGCTGGAACTCGCCGACGAGCCGTTCGACCTGCGTGCGCTGGTCGACGAGGCCAGCAAGCTGATGGCGCCGCTCGCGCAGCAACGCCGTCTCGCCTTCGAGGTCGAGGTCGCGGCGAACGCGCCGCGCGGGCTGCGCGGCGATTCCAGCCGGGTCTGCCAGGTGCTGATGAACCTGCTCGGCAACGCGATCAAGTTCACCGAGGAAGGCACGGTCAGCCTGCGCGTCGAGGCGCTGACGCCGCAGGGCGTGCGTTTCGAGGTCGCCGACACCGGGCCGGGCTTGAACGAAGAACAAAAAGCGCGGCTGTTCCGCCGCTTCGAGCAGGCCGAGGGCGCGCGCACCACGGCGCGTTACGGCGGCAGCGGATTGGGGCTGGCGATCTGCCAGGAACTCGCCGCGGCGATGGAGGGGCATATCACCGTTTACAGCGAGCCGGGGCAGGGGGCGCGGTTTGTGTTCGATTTGCCTTTGCTTGAGGTGGAGCCGCCGCGGGTGGTTGCGGGTTCAACGCCGGAGCCTTCCTTGCGTGGCTTTCAGGTAGGCGCGCTTGCTTTGCTTTTGGTCGAAGACGATCCGACCGTCGCCGAGGTGATCGCCGGCCTGCTGCGCGTGCAGGGCCATCGCGTGACCCACGTCGGCAACGGCCTGGCCGCGCTGGCCGAGGTGGCGACGGCGAATTTCGACATGGCCCTGCTCGATCTCGACCTGCCCGGCATCAACGGACTCGACCTGGCCCGGCAACTGCGCGCGCAAGGTTTCGTCCAGCCGCTGATCGCGGTGACCGCTCGCGCCGATGCCGATGCCGAGCCGCAGGCCAGCGCGGCCGGTTTCGACCGCTTCCTGCGCAAACCGGTCACCGGCGCCTTGCTCGGCGAAGCGATCGATGCGATGCGCTCGACGATGGCGCCGCGGTTGGGTTGAGCGCCGCGCCGGGCGCCGCCAAAGCGCCGTGGCTCGCGCTCGGCCCGCGTCGACCATCGGCAAAAGAAAAGCCGGCGAAACGCCGGCTTTCTTCGTTGCGACCGCGCCGGACTCAGCGCGCGCTCAACTCATGCACCGCCTGCACCAGCACGCCGACGTGGTCGGGATTCATGTCCGGCGACATGCCGTGGCCGAGGTTGAACACGTGGCCTTCGCGCGAGCCGGCGTTGCCGTCGCGGTAATCGTCCAAGGCGATGCGCACTTCGTTGCGGATCGCCTCGGGCGTGGCGTACAGGGTGACCGGATCGAGATTGCCCTGCAGCGCGACGCGCGCGTCGATGCGGCGCGCGGCTTCGCCCAGGCCGATGGTCCAGTCCACGCCGACCGCTTCGGTGCCGCTGGTCGCGAGTTCTTCCAGGTAGGGATCGTTGCCCTTGCCGAACAGGATCAGCGGTGCGCGGTCCTCGACGTCGCCGCGCGGCAGTTCGGCGGCGATACGCTGCAGGTAGCGCAGCGAGAATTCGCGGTACATCGCCGGCGACAGCACGCCGCCCCAGGTGTCGAACACCTGCAGCGCCTGGGCGCCGGCGAGGTGCTGGGCCTTGAGGTATTCGATCACCGCGTCGGTGACCACGCTCAGCAACTGGTGCATCGCCGCCGGATCGTTGAGCGCGAGCGACTTGACCTTGGAATAGTTGTCGCTGCCGCCGCCTTCGATCATGTAGCACGCCAGCGTCCACGGGCTGCCGGAGAAGCCGATCAGCGGCACCGAATCATTGAGTTCGCGGCGGATCGTGCGCACCGCGTCCATCACGTAGCGCAGTTCGGTTTCCATGTCCGGCACCGCGAGCTTGGCGATGTCCTGCGCGCTGCGGATCGGGCGTTCGAACTTCGGGCCTTCGCCGTCGGCGAAGTACAGGCCCAGGCCCATCGCGTCGGGCACGGTGAGGATGTCGGAGAACAGGATCGCCGCGTCGAGCGGGAACCGGCGCAGCGGCTGCAGGGTGACTTCGCAGGCCAGTTCCGGGTTCTTGGCCAGGTTGAGGAAGCTGCCGGCCTGGGCGCGGGTGGCGCGGTACTCCGGCAGGTAGCGGCCGGCCTGGCGCATCAGCCACACCGGGGTGCGGTCGACGGGTTGGCGGCGCAGTGCGCGCAGGAAGCGGTCGTTGGTGGGGGCTTGGCTGGTCATTGGGGTCGGGCGGGGCCGGTTGTTCGGAAGGAATGAGGTAGGTACGGGGGCGCTTGGAGAGCAGAGCAAATCCCCCCTGGCCCCCCTTACGAAGGGGGGAACCCGGTAGGTAGGTTCGATGGAGTGGAAAGCTTCGCGGGTGCGCGGAACTGCGGTGCTGCGGTTGATACAGCGCGATACGAATCAATCCGAAGCGGCGCGACTACAACAACCGCGCCTCCCCGAGAAGGATTCCCCCCTTTGAAAAAGGGGGGGCAGGGGGGATTTGCTTCACCCACCCGCCCGATTCGCCCCCACACCCTCATCATCGCGGCGCTTCGGCGCCCTGACTGAACATCAACTGGAACCCGCGCTTGAGCTGCTGGTCGCGCGCCTGTTCCAGCGCCTTCAAGGCGCCGTCGTGGTCGAGGAACACCTCGCGCCGGACCGTGCTGCGGCCGCCGATCTGGCCGCTCTCGCGCACCAGCGTCCAGCCGCCGAGCAAGTCGGGCTGCAGCATCAGTTGCACGAAGCGCGGGGCTTCGCGGCCGTCGGGCCGTTGTTGAAGGAGTAGGCGCACCGGCCGATTGTAGCGGCTGCGGGGCGGCAACCGGGTGGGCAGGGTGTCGCGGTCCCTCGGCGGGTGCGTTGCAGCCAGGGCGCGATCGGTCGCGGCGGTGCCGCGTCGCCGCCGCGCCGCCGGCCTCACACCCCGCGAAAGCCGCGTCGGTACGCCGACGGCGAGGTCCCCAGTCGCGCTGCGAAATGCTGGCGCAGCGAGGCCGCGGTGCCGAAACCGGTCTGCACGGCGATCGCATCCAGCCCGTGCTCGCTGGTTTCCAGCATCCGCTGCGCCCGCGCCAGGCGTTGCCCGGCCAGCCACTCGCCGACGGTGGTGCCGGTGGCGTCGCGAAAATGCCGGGTGAAGCTGCGCCGGCTCATCAACGCGCGTTGCGCCAGCGCGTCCAGGCTATGGGCCTGATCCAGATGCGCCAGCGCCCAGGCCAACACCGCGGCCAGTCGATCGTCCTGGGCCGAGGCCGGCAGCGGCTGCTCGATGTACTGCGCCTGCCCGCCCTGGCGATGCGGCGCGACCACCAGCCGGCGCGCGACCCGATTGGCGATCTCGGCGCCGTGCCGGCGCCGCAACAGGTGCAGACAGCAGTCCAGTGCGGCGGCGGTGCCGGCCGAGGTGGTGATGCGGCCGTCGTCGACATACAGCACGTCGCGTTGCAGTTCGACCCGCGGATAACGCGCGGCGAAGTGCTCGCTCCAGCCCCAGTGGGTGGTCGCGCGGCGGCCGTCGAGCAGGCCGGCCTCGGCCAGCACATACGCGCCCAGGCACAGGCCGACGATGTGCGCGCCGCGCTCGTGCGCGCGCCGCAGCGCCTTGAGCAAGGCCTCGGGCGGACGTTCCTCGCCGTCGCGCCAGGACGGCACGATCACCGTGTCGGCCCAGTCCAGCGACTTGAGGCCATGCCGGGTGGCGATGTCGAAACCGGCGCGGGTGCGCAGCGGCGCCGGTTCGGCCGCGCATACGCGCAGCTCGAACAGAGGCAGATCGCCCTCGCCGCGGTTTTCGAACACCAGGCAGGGCACGGACAGGTGGAACGGGCTGATCCGGTCGAAGGCGACCACGGCCAGGCGGCTCATCGCGATGTCGGTGTTCATGGCCCGATTCTATCGAATATTGTCGTTCGGGCCACTATCGGGCCGCGCGGCGCGAGCGAACAATGAGCGCCAGTTCCTTCCTCTTTCTACTTCGGAGCACGGCCATGAGCACTCAAACCCGCAAGCGCGCCCTCGTCGTCATCGACGTGCAGAACGACTACTTCGCCGACGGCCTGCCGATCGAATACCCGCCGGTCGAACGCACCCTGCCCAACATCGGCCGGGCGATGGACGCCGCGCGCGCCGCCGGCATCCCGGTCGTGGTGGTGCAGAACACCGCGCCGGCCGGCACGCCGGTGTTCGACAAGGCCTTGCCGGGTTGGCAGCTCAACGAGGTCGTCGCCAGCCGCCCGCGCGATCACTACATCGAAAAGAACCTGCCCAGCGTGTTCGCCGGCACCGACTTCCAGGACTGGCTGCAGGCCCACGGCATCGACACGATCAGCGTGATCGGCTACATGACCCACAACTGCGACGCCTCGACCGTGTTCGAGGCCGCGCATCTTGGCTACCACGTCGAATTCCTGCACGACGCCTCGGGTTCGCTGTCGTACGAAAACAGCGCGGGCTTCGTCAGCGCAGAGGAGATCCACCGGGTGTTTTCGGTGGTGTTCCAAAGCCGCTTCGCCGCGGTGGCGAGTACCGATGAGTGGATCGACGCGGTGCAAAGCGGCGCGAGTTTGCAGATCGATAATCCGTATGCGTCGAATCAGCGGGCGAGGGCTCGGGTGAAGGCGGCGGCTTGAGTGTGTCTGGGATTAGGGATTAGGCAGTAGCAAGCCGGGTCTAGCGAGGAGCTGCGAGGTCTTTTGTGGGAGGGAGCTTTAGCCCCGACGCTTTTCTCTCAGATCGCAGTGCCGGAACGAAAAGCGTCGGGGCTAAAGCTCCCTCCCACAAAAGACTTCGCGCTTTCGCAAGCCAAGGCGATCAGCTTGACTTACCGACTGCCGATCCCAAATTTCGATTCCCGATTCCCGATTCCCGATTCCCGATTCCCGACTAAAACTCACCCCTCAGCCAAAACCCCCAACACCGCCTCATCCGCCACCCCCGACACGATCCTCGCCGCGCCGGCCGCATCCCAAAGGATGAAGCGCAACCCCGCAGCATCGGCCTTCTTGTCCAGGCGCATGCGCGCAAGCAACGCCTGCGGATCGAGCCCGGCCGGAATCGCGGTCGGCAGACCCAGGCGTTCGAGCAGGCGTTGCAGGCGATCGGCGTCGGCCGAACCGGCGCGGCCCAGCGCGGTCGACAGCCGCGCCGCGAGCACCATGCCGACCGCGACCGCTTCACCGTGATTCAAGCCATCGCCGGTGGTGCCGGCATAGCCTTGTTCGGTTTCGATCGCATGGCCGAAGGTGTGGCCGAAATTGAGCATGGCGCGATCGCCGCGTTCGAACGGATCGCGCGCGACCACTTCGGCCTTGTAGCCGCAACTGCGCGCGATCGCCTCGGCCAGCGCCTCGTCGTCGCGCGCCAGCAGCGCATCGGCCTGCTGCTCCAGCCACACCAGGAAACTCGCGTCGAAGATCGCGCCGTACTTGACCACTTCGGCCAGGCCCGCGCGCAGTTCGCGTTCGGGCAGGCTGCGCAACGCGGCGGTATCGGCGATCACCGCGCGCGGCGGATGGAACGCGCCGACCAAGTTCTTGCCGGACGGCAAGTCGACCGCCGTTTTCCCGCCGACCGAGGAATCCACCATCGCCAACAACGTGGTCGGCAACTGCACGCAGTCGATGCCGCGCATCCAGCAGGCCGCGGCGAACCCGGCCAGATCGCCGACCACGCCGCCGCCGAGCGCGACCACGGTCGCATCGCGGGTCGCGCCCAGTTCGGCCAGCGCGTGCAGGCATTCGCCGAAACGGGCCAGGGTTTTTTCGTGTTCGCCCGAGGGGATCACGAAGCTCGCCACGCTCAGCTGCGGCTTGGTCGAGCTCAGACTGTCGCGGACCCGATCGAGATAGAGCGGCGCGACGTTGCGATCACTGACGATCAACGCATGCCGCCCGCGCAGCGGCCTGGCCAGGCGCGCGCCGTCGTCGAGCAGGCCGGGGGCGATCTCGATGCTGTAGCTGTTGTCGCCTGTGACTTCGACCTTGCGGACCGCGCTCATGCATTGACTCCGGAAACGGATGGGGACGGCGGCGCGGCGACGCGCTGCCAGTGACGATCGAGGGCGAGCGCGAGTTGAACCGCCGCTTCGGCCGCAGTCAGCGCCGCGGTGTCGAAACGCAGGTCGGCGACTTCGGCGTAAAACGGCGCGCGCGCCTGGGCCAGATCGCGCAGCACCTGTTCGCGATCGCCGCGCGCGAGCAGCGGCCGGCTGCGGTCGGCGGCGAGGCGTTCGAGTTGCTGTTCGACGCTGACCTGCAACTGCACCACGAAGCCGCGTTCGCGCAGCAGGCGGCGGTTGTCGGCGGCGAGCACCGCGCCGCCGCCGGTCGCCAGCAACAGGCCGTCGGTTTGCAGCAGTTCGGCCAGCACCGCGCTTTCGCGCGCGCGAAACCCGGCCTCGCCCTCGTGTTCGAAGATCGCCGTCACGCTGGCGCCGGTGCGTTGCTCGATTTCGCGGTCGGCGTCGGCCAGGCGCAGGCCGTAGCGCTCGGCCAGACGCCGGCCGATGCAGGTTTTGCCGGCGCCCATGGGGCCGACCAGGATCAGATTGCTCGCCGGATTCATGCCGCGATTGTAGGCCACGGCGGCCTGCGCTTGCGTGGCCTTAACGCGGGCCGGCCTAGGCTCTGCGTTCCGTCGCCGCCTCGCGCGCGCGGCGGCCGCGTCGACCCAATCGTTTCATCCACAACCGTTACCAGGAGAAAGCCCATGTCGGTCGCCAAGGTCATCGAACTCAACAGTTCCTCCACGCTCGGCATCGAGGACGCGGTCAAGACCGGCCTGGCCAAGTGCGCCGAATCGGTCAAGGACATCCAGGGCGCCTGGGTCAACGACATCAAGGTCGTCACCGACGCCTCCGGCAACGTGCAGGAATGGCGGGTCAATCTGAAGGTGACGTTCGTGGTGAAGTGAGCCGTCGAGCGGTCTTTTGCGCCGATCGGCTTTCGGGCCGCAACGACGACCCCGGGGTCCCGCAGCGCGGGGCGTCGGGGTTTCGTTTGCCGGGGTTTGTTCTTGCTCGTCGGTCCCGCGATATCGATTTTGCTCGTCATTCCCGCGAACGCGGGAATCCAGTGACTCTGGCGCGACAGCGAGAACGACGACGTCTGCCGGGCCTGCGTTCAAGTCGCTGGATTCCCGCGTTCGCGGGAATGACGGTAGGAAAGGGCGCGGTCGTCGCAAAGACGGCATTGCGGGCAAGTCAGGAAATGCGGCTTGAGTCTGATATTTGGCCTTTGCTCGTCATTCCCGCGAAGGCGGGAATCCAGCGACTTTGGCGCGACAGCGATAACGACGACGTCTGCCGGGCCTGCGTTCAAGTCGCTGGATTCCCGCGTTCGCGGGAATGACGGCAGGAGAGGGTGCGGTCGTCGCAATGACGGCATTGCGGGCAAGTCAGGAAGTGCGGCTTGAGTCTGATATCTGGCTTTTGCTCGTCATTCCCGCGAAGGCGGGAATCCAGCGACTTTGGCGCGACAGCGGGAACGACGATGTCTACCGGGCCTGCGTTCAAGTCGCTGGATTCCCGTGTTCGCGGGAATGACGGTAGGAGCCGGCGCGGTCGTCGAAACAGCGCAAGGCGACACCGCGGCGCATAGCGCGCGAATCTACCCCGCGCGCCGTCTTCGCTCGTCATCTCGCCGAAACTCGTCTGCCCGTCAAACCACCCGCCGCGCCTCATCCAGCACCAACGTCCAATCCGCGATTGCCGGCAATTCGGCCAGCGCCTGCCGACTCACCCGCTCGAACAGGCTCACGAACCGTTCGACCTGCTCGCGCGTCATCGCCTGGCGCAGCGGCCGTCGCGCCTGCATCGCCTGCTCCTGCTGCCAACGCCAGTCGGCAACGATCTCGAACCCCGGCGGCTGCAGAAACAGCAGCCGGTCCAGGCGCGACCATAGCGCCGGATAGACGTGGGCCAGCGCATGGTTGCAGTACTCGCGCCATACGCCGTCGCGATCGTGCTCGCGTTCCAGCGCATTGATCGCAGTACGCAAGGCGTCGTCGCTCTGCGCCGGCGTTTTCAGGAACCAGCCTTCGAACACGGTCAGGTCGACCGGTCCGACGCGGCGCCAATGCGACGGCGACACGCGCGTATCGCGCAGCTTGTCGAAGCGCGGCAGGCGCGTGGGCTCGCCTGCACGCAGGCGGTCGAGCACTTCGCAGCCCAAGGCGAGATCGTGGGTGCCCGGCGGTCCGCGCGTGGCCAGCAGGGGATGCACCTTGCGACCCAGGCGTCGGCGTTCGCCGCGGCCCAGGTAGAAGTCGTCGATCGACAGCACCGCGGTGGACAGCCCGCGGCTTTGCGCCAACGCCGCTACCTGCTGCGCCAGCGTCGATTTGCCGCTGCCCTGTAGGCCGCAGATCGCATAGATTCGCGCCTTTGCCGCCAGCGCATCGTCCAGCACCGCGGCGACCAGCCAGGCATCGAAACCCGCGGCGGCGGGGCCGTTTTCGACGGACGGATGCAGGCGCGGCGACATGCGATCACAATAGCGCAATGACCACGACCCACGATCTTCTCAACGAAGCCCTCGCCACCTTCGACACCCTGTTCGAAGAAGCCCGCGTCGCCGGCGAGCCCGATCCCACCGCGATGACCGTCGCGACCGCGTCGCTCGACGGCCGACCGTCGGCGCGCACCGTGTTGCTCAAGGCCCACGACGCGCGCGGTTTCGTCTTCTACACCCATCTCGACGGGCGCAAGGGCCGCGAATTGCAGGCCAATCCGCATGCGGCGCTGCTGTTCCACTGGCCGCGCGTGCGGCATGCGGTGCAGGTGCGGATCGAGGGCGCGGTGGAAATCGTCGGCGATGCCGAGGCCGATGCGTACTTCGCCACCCGCGCGCGCGGCAGCCAGCTCGGCGCCTGGGCGTCGAAGCAATCGGAAACCCTGGACGGCCGCGATACCTTCGAACAACGCCTGGCTCAGGTCGAGCAGCAGTTCGAAGGCCGCGAGATCCCGCGGCCGCCGCGCTGGACCGGATTGCGCGTGCGTCCCGAGAAGATCGAATTCTGGTACGGCGCCGATTTCCGCCTGCACGAGCGCTGGTTGTACGAGGCCGATCGCGCCGGCGAGTGGTCCAAGCGGATGTTGTATCCGTAAGCGTCAGTCGGCGCGTGCATCGCGCCAGGGCGTTGGATTTCGTTGCGTGTCCGTTTCCGCGTGAAGCGCGACAGCGCTACAGAAGCGTCGCTTGAGCGCGTGCGCAGTCAGCGTTCGCGCTTGTACCAGAACGCATCGGCGATGCGCGCCATGCCGGCGCGTTCGTAGAACCCCACCGCCTCGGGCACCGACGCCAGGATCAGGCTCACGCTCGGGCCGAGCTGGCGGCGGGTTTCGTCGAGCAATCCCTTGCCGATGCCCAGGCCCTGCGCCGACGGCGACACGGCGAGTTCGGACAGATAGCACGACCACGAGAAATCGGTGAAGCACCGGGCCACGCCGATCAGCTCGCCGTGCGCGTGCTCGCGGCGCGCGGTGACGATCAGGTTGGCGTGGTCGAGCATGGTCTGCAGGCGCGGCGCATCGTCGACGGGGCGGATCGCGCCGAGGCCGGAGTCGATCAGCACGCGGCGGAAATCGGCGACGTCGATCGTGGGTTCGCGGGCGTAGACGATGGCGGGCGATGGGCTCATGCGCGGCAAGATCGCATCGTGGCGTGGGGCGCACAACTGATGTTCGTCATGCTTGGGATTCGGGATTCGGGAATCGGGAATCGGGAATCGGGAATCGGGAATTGCGGGTTGCGAGTTTGGAGTCGGGATTTGTGATTGGGCTTGGAATTCGCGCTGAGCTGCGAATCATCCAACTTCCCACCTAGGCTGCGAGGTCTTTTGTGGGAGGGGGCTTCAGCCCCGATGCTCTCGGCTCAGATCGCCGAATTCACCAGCAAGTAATAAGCATCATCGCTGCTGAGCGAAAAGCATCGGGGCTGAAGCCCCTCCCACAAAAGACCTCGAAGACCTCTCGAGGTTGAGGCATTGCCGGCTGGCAAGCGGCAACGACGCGGCGAACACAGATCGCTGTCTGTCAACCCGCCCGCCGCTTCGCCCACCCCTGAATCACCTCACCCAACGCATCCAACCCCGCTGTCAGCGCCGCAGGGCCGGGCTGCAGGATGATCGGCGACTTGATCTCGTGCAGTTCGCCGTCGCGCACCGCCGGCACCTCGCTCCAGCCTTCGCGCGCTACCACCTGCTCGGGACGGAATTTCTTGCCGCACCAGCTGCCCAGGATCAACTCCGGCGCACGGCGCACCACTTCCAGCGGATCGGCCAGGATGCGGTCGCGCGCCAGCGACATCGCCGCATGCTCGGGGAACACGTCGTCGCCGCCGGCGATGCCGATCAGTTCCGACACCCAGCGGATGCCGGTGATCTGCGGCGTATCCCATTCCTCGAAATACACTTTCGGCCGGCGTGGCAGCGCGGCGGCGCGTTCGCGCGCGTCGGCGATGCGCTGTTCCAGTTGCGCGACCAGCGCGCCGGCACGGTCGCCCGCGCCGACCAGCGCGCCGAGCCGGTGCACATAATCGAGGATGCCTTCGACGCTGCGGTGATTGCTGATCCACACCTCGATGCCGTGCTTGATCAGCGCGCTTGCGATGTCGGCCTGGATATCGGAAAACCCGATCACGAAATCCGGGCGCAGCTTGAGGATCTCGCCGATCTTGGCGCTGGTGAAGGCGCTGACCTTGGGTTTCTCCTTGCGCGCGATCGCCGGGCGCACGGTGAAACCGCTGATGCCGACGATGCGGTCCTGCTCGCCGAGCAGGTACAGGGTTTCGGTGGGTTCCTCGGTGAGGCAGACGATGCGTTGCGGGCCCATGCGGCCTTTGCGGTGAGGAAGGAAGCGCGATTGTCGGTCAGCGGGGGATTTGGCGCGAGGTTGCGTGCTGGGTTGCGGCGCCCTGCTGCGAGACCGCCAAACGGCGCGGCCGCGCAATTTGGCTGCACCGCAACAATAAACCCGCCAAAATGCCCCGGCGTTCAGCCCAATCCCGCCCGTTCATCACAATTCACCCCCGTATGGTGCGCTGCGGCGTGCCAGAACCATACCCATTCGTACAGTCGGCCCGTCAGCACCGCTGACGTCCACACACGATCGGGAGGGATCATGTCGCGACTCCGTTTAGGCCGCCTGCTCGGCGCGCCGTTGCTTTTGCTCGGCCTGCTGTTGGCCGCCGCGTTTCCGGCCGCGGCCGACGACTACACCAAGACCCGCTACCCGGTGGTGCTGGTGCATGGCCTGTTCGGTTTCGATTCCATCGCCGGGGTCTACGGCTACTGGTTCGGCATTCCGCAGGCGCTGACGTCCGGCGGCGCCAAGGTGCATGTCGCCCAGGTCACCGCGGCCCAGTCCAACGAAGTGCGCGGCGAGGAGCTGATCGATCAGCTCGAAACCCTGCAGGCCCTGCACGGCTACACCAAGTTCAACCTGATCGGCCACAGCCAGGGCGGCCCGACCGCGCGCTACGTCGCGGCGGTGCGTCCGGACCTGGTCGCGTCGATGACCTCGATCGGCTCGCCGCACGCCGGCAGCAAGGTCGCCGATTTCGTCGGCACCGCCTTGCCCGAAGGCTCGCCCTTGCGTCCGCTGGTGGCGTCGTTCGTCAACGCTTTCGCCGATTTGATCGGACTGGTGTCGGGCAGCAACACGCCGCAGGATTCGCTGGCCGCGCTCAAGGCGCTCGACAGCGCCGGCTCGGCGCGGTTCAACGCGCGCTATCCGCAAGGCAAGCCGAGCACCGCCTGCGGCGCGGGCGCGGCCAAGGTCAACGGCATCGGCTATTACTCGATGGGCGGCACCTCGCGTTCGACCAACGTGTTCGACGGATCGGACGTGGCGATGGTCGCCGGCGGCCTGTTGTTCGGCGGCGAAGCCAACGACGGCCTGGTCGGCCGCTGCTCCTCGCATTGGGGCCAGGTGCTGCGCGACGACTACGACTGGAATCACCTCGACGAGGTCAACCAGATCGCCGGTCTGCGCGGGGTGTTCAGTTCCAGCCCGACCAGCGTCTACCGCGCTCACCTCAACCGCCTCAAGAACGCCGGTCTGTAGTCGATGCGGCCGAAGGCGATCACGATCGCGGCGGGCCTCGCGCTCGCCGCGGTCGTTGTGGCGGGCTGGTGGGGCTCGTCTCCGTGGCTGGGTTCGAAGCCGCTGGTCAGCGAAGTGGATGCCGGCCCGGTCGGCGAGTCCGACGACTCCGCTTCGCAGGACGAGCGCTCGGAGATTGCATCGGCGCCCGCGTCCTCGTCCAGCGACTCGCTGCGCGATACCGAAGTCGATGGCGCGCTGAGTCTGGACGCCCGCGGCCAGCCCGTGCCCGATCGCGAACTGCGCCGCTTGTTCGATTATTTCCTGGCGCGCAGCGGCGAACAGTCGCCTGAGGCGATCCGGTCGGCCTTGCTTGGCCATTTGCAGGGCCATTCGCCGGCGCTGGGATTGCGATCTGAAGCGCTGGCGACGGTGTTGGCGTGGTTCGATGCCTACGTCGCGCTGGAGCGCGATTCGGTCGCCATCGCCCAACGCGAAACCGAGCCGGCGGCGGCGATGGCGCGGGTGCGCGCGCTGCGTCGCGAACGACTGGGCCAGGCGCTCGCGGACAGTTGGTACGCGCAAGAAGAACGCGATTACGACCGCGCCGATGCGCGGCGCAAGCTATGGGCCGATCGCAGTCTCGACCCGGCCGAGCGCGCGCGCCGTCTGGCCGAACTCGATGCCGATCTGGACCCGCAGCAGCGCGAACTGCAGGCGCGCAGCGCGCAGCTCGACGTGGCGATGCAGCAAAGCCGCGAGTTCGAACGCAATCGCACCGACGCGGGCACGCGCTTCGCGCAGCGCGAAGCGCTGTACGGCCACGATGCCGCGCAACGCCTGGCCGAGCTCGATCAACGCAAGGCGCAGTGGAACGACCGCGTGCGCAGCTACGCCGCGCAGCGCCAGCGGGTGCTGGCCGATGTCGACCTCAGCGATGCACAGCGTCAGCAGCGCTTGTCCGGGCTGATGCAGGGATTCGATCCGAACGAACGTCGGCGGGTGGATGCGTTGACCCGCAACGGGATGTTGCCGGGGCAATAGGTTGCGCGATCGGTTTCGAGGGTGATGTTTTGACGGGGCGTTGCCAAGACGCAGGTCACGCGCCTACATCGCTTGCCGGGGCTTGCGCCGTTGACGAAATAGCGCGGTCGCGGCTTGCGCCGCTCCTACAGGTAGTCCATGTAGGAGCGGCGCAAGCCGCGACCGCGAAACCACACATGCGTCGATGCCATCAGATCGCAGCGGCGGCTCAGAAAATAACGCCTGTCCAAGCCGCGACGCGATGCAACTTCAGAAAAAATCGCGATTGAACTTCAACACATGCCGCTTGCCGTCCTCTCCCACCACCGCCACCTCGAAGCGCAGCGTATCGGGCGGCGACACCGTCGCCACGCCGACGTAGTCGAGCAGTTCGCCATCGCGCATTTCGCGCACGGCCAGTTCCTGCTTGCGGCCGAGCAGATCGCCAACGCCGATCGTGACCTTGGCCGGCAACGAGACCGAGGTCGCGTCGTCGCCCTTGCGCAGCGACACCACCACCAGCACGGTGCGCGCGTCGTGGGCGGCGCCGTAACGCTGGGCGATGGCCGGCGATAACTGCCCGGTCTGGATCGCGCTGGCGCGGATGCTGACATCGCCCGCGCGCACCACTTCCTCGCTGCGCGCGGCGTTGCTGTCGGGTTGCCGGGCCGAAGGCTCGCGTCCGCAACCGGCGAGCAAAGTCAATACGCATGCAGCCATGAAATAGCGGCCGGGGCGGTTCATTCGTTGGCCGCCGACAGTTCGCGTCCGCGCCGGGTCGCCGCGGCGATGGCGCGATCGACCAGATCGCGAAAGCCGCCGGCTTCGAAGGTCTCGATCGCGGCCTGGGTGGTGCCGCCGGGCGAGGTCACGCGTGCGCGCAAGACCTCGGCGGGTTCTTCGCTCTGGGTCAGCATGGTGGCCGCGCCGAGCAGGGTCTGCTGCACCAGCGCGCGCGCCGCGTCGGTCGACAGTCCTTGCACCTGACCCGCCTGCTGCATCGCTTCGGCGAGCAGGAACACGTAGGCCGGGCCGCTGCCGGACACCGCGGTGACCGCGTCCATCTGCGCTTCCTCATCGATGCGCACGGTCGGTCCGACTGCGTCGAGCAGACCCGCGGCCTGCGCGAATCGCGGCACGGCGGCGGCATTGGCGTACAGGCCGGTGATGCCTACGCCGAGCAGGGCCGGCGTGTTCGGCATCGCCCGCACCACCGCGACCTCGCCGCCGAGCCAGCGATCAAGCTGGCTGGCAGTGATGCCGGCGGCGATCGAGATCGCCAGCGGCCGCTGCGCGCGCGCCTGTTCGGCCAGGGACGCGCATACTTCGCGCATCACCTGCGGCTTGACCGCCAGCAACCACACCGACGCACCTTCGGCCGCGGCCTGGGCGTTGTCGAAACAGGCCACGCCGAAATCGCGCTGCAGCGCCTCGCGCAAGGCCGCGACCGGCTCGGCCACGCGGATGTCGCCCGCCGCGACGCCGCGCGCGACCAGGCCGCCGATCAGGCTGCGCGCCATGTTGCCGCCGCCGATGAAGGCGACCGGGCCGGAGGGAAGGGCAGAGGGTTCGGACATGAGCGACCACGCGGTTGAAGAATCCGGCTCAGGATAACAACCGCGGTGGCGCTATGCCGCCGGCTTTGTTTGCCATCGCCGGCGGTCGGCGTCGCTCCGTGCATGTCACGGCGAAGGCCGCGGTGCGGGCAATCGCAAGCGCATCGGAGCGAGGTCGATATACCGAGCAGGCATGGGCAACGAGGTTTTTTGTGGGAGGGGCTATTTGCCCCGACACTCGAAGCGACACGTCCTCACGCGGATACGCGGCGACCGGAGACAGTCGGGCCAATAGCCCCTCCCACAGAGACTTCGCGATTAAGCGCGCGCCCCAACCCAAAACCCCAATCCCCAATCCCGAATCCCGAATCCCGAATCACCCCGCCGCCCGGACCCGAGCCCCGAACAACGCCGTCCCGATCCGCACCATCGTCGCGCCCTCGGCGATGGCGATCGCATAGTCGTCGCTCATGCCCATCGATAAGGTGTCCACCGCCGCGCCGTGCTGTGCGGCCAGCGCATCGAACAAGACTTTGGCCTCGGCGAACGCCGGCCGCCGCAGCGCCGGGTCGTCGTGCGGGGTCGGGATCACCATCAGCCCGCGCAGGCGCAAGCGCGGTTCGGCCGCGATCGATGCCGCCAGGGCCGGGACATCCTCCGGCCGGCAGCCGTGCTTGCTGGCCTCGTCGTCGATATTGACCTGGATCAGCACGTTCAACGCCGCCGCCCGCGGATCGCGGTGGCGGGCCAGGGCGGTCACCAGCTTGACCCGGTCGACGGTCTGCACCCAATCGAACAGCGCCGCCGCCTGCGCGGCCTTGTTCGATTGCAGATGACCGATCAGGTGCCACTCCAGTGCCAGACCGGCTGCGGCGGTGCCGGCCATCGCCGCATGCTTGGCCACGGCCTCCTGGACGTAGTTCTCGCCGAACGCCGTTTGCCCCATCAAGGCCAGATTCGCGACCGCGGTCTCACCTTGGGTCTTACTGACCGCAAGCAATCGAGGAACCGGCCCGCCGGCGTCATACGCCGCGCGCTGCAACTGATGCAAGATATCGTGCAAGACGTGCTCGGGCACGAGGGGAATCCTGTGATGAGGGGGCTGGATCGGCCGTGCCGTTCGGGGGCTATACTGCCTCTTGGGGGTGGTTTGGTTCCAGCTTAGAGTTGCATCTGACCACAAAGCGGCTGGGCCCAATGTGGCTGGCTTTAACGGACCCGGCTGACGGGTCCCTGCAGTGCGGGGAGCACGCATGGATATCGCCGAACTACTGGCGTTCTCGGTTAAGAACAAAGCATCCGACTTGCATCTGTCGGCGGGCCTGCCGCCGATGATCCGGGTCGATGGCGACGTGCGCCGGATCAACATCCCGGCCCTGGACCACAAGCAGGTCCATGCGCTGGTCTACGACATCATGTCGGACAAGCAGCGGCGCGACTTCGAAGAATTCCTCGAGGTCGACTTCTCCTTCGAAATCCCTGGCCTGGCGCGCTTCCGCGTCAACGCCTTCAACCAGAACCGCGGCGCCGGCGCCGTGTTCCGTACCATTCCCTCCGAAGTGCTGACCCTGGAAGACCTCGGCTGCCCGCCGATCTTCCGTCAGCTGATCGAACAGCCGCAGGGCCTGATCCTGGTGACCGGGCCGACCGGCTCGGGCAAGTCGACCACGCTCGCGGCGATGATCGACCACATCAACAAGAACGAGTACGCGCACATCCTGTCGGTGGAAGACCCGATCGAGTTCGTGCATACCTCGCAGAAGTGCCTGATCAACCAGCGCGAAATCCACCGCGACACGCACGGCTTCAACGAAGCCTTGCGCTCGGCGTTGCGCGAAGATCCCGACTACATCCTGGTCGGCGAGTTGCGCGACCTGGAAACCATCCGCCTGGCGCTGACCGCGGCGGAAACCGGCCACCTGGTGTTCGGCACCCTGCACACCTCCTCGGCGGCCAAGACCGTCGACCGCATCATCGACGTGTTCCCCGCCGGCGAAAAGCCGATGGTGCGCTCGATGCTGTCGGAATCGCTGCGCGCGGTGATCTCGCAGGCGCTGCTCAAGAAGGTCGGCGGCGGCCGTACCGCGGCCTGGGAAATCATGGTCGGCATCCCGGCGATCCGGAACCTGATCCGCGAGGACAAGGTCGCGCAGATGTATTCGGCGATCCAGACCGGCCAGGGCTACGGCATGATGACGCTCGATCAGCATCTGCAGGATCTGGTCAAGCGCGGCATGATCCTGCGCCCGCAGGCACGCGAGTACGCGAAGGACAAGCGCCTGTTCGACTGATCGCACGCGCCGGCGCCGCGCTGCGCGCGCGCCGGCACTGGCCCTCGGACGAACCGGCCTTGGCACGATTCCCCCTCTAGCTCCACACCTCCCGAGGAGGTAGCCCCATGAATACCCCGGCCCCGACCAACCCGACCACCGCCTCCGGCGCGATCGACTTCACCTCCTTCCTCAAGCTGATGGCGCACCAGCGCGCCTCGGACTTGTTCATCACCTCGGGCATGCCCCCGTCGATGAAGGTCCACGGCAAGATCAGCCCGATCACCCAGAACCCGCTGACGCCGCAGCAAAGCCGCGACCTCGTGCTCAACGTGATGAATCCGCAGCAGCGCGAAGAGTTCGAAAAGACCCACGAGTGCAACTTCGCCATCGGCGTGACCGGCATCGGCCGCTTCCGCGTGAGCTGCTTCTACCAGCGCAACCAGGTCGGCATGGTGCTGCGCCGGATCGAGACCAAGATCCCGACCGTCGAAGAACTGAACCTGCCGCCGATCATCAAGACGCTGGCGATGACCAAGCGCGGCATCATCCTGTTCGTCGGCGCGACCGGCACCGGCAAGTCGACCTCGCTCGCGGCGATGATCGGCTACCGCAATCTGAATTCGACCGGCCACATCATCACCATCGAAGACCCGATCGAGTTCGTGCATCGCCACGAAGGCTGCATCATCACCCAGCGCGAAGTCGGCATCGACACCGACAGCTGGGAAGCCGCGCTCAAGAACACCCTGCGCCAGGCGCCGGACGTGATCATGATCGGCGAGGTGCGCACCCGCGAAGGCATGGACCACGCCATCGCCTTCGCCGAAACCGGTCACCTGGTGCTGTGCACGCTGCACGCCAACAACGCCAACCAGGCGATGGACCGCATCATCAACTTCTTCCCGGAAGACCGTCGCAACCAGTTGCTGATGGACTTGTCGCTGAACCTCAAGGGCGTGGTCGCGCAGCAGCTGATCCCGACCCCCGACGGCAAGGGCCGCCGCGTCGCCATGGAAATCCTGCTCGGCACCCCGCTGGCCCAGGACTACATCCGCGACGGCGAAATCCACAAGCTCAAAGAACTGATGAAGGACTCCGTGCAGCTCGGCATGAAGACCTTCGACCAGGCGCTGTTCGAGCTGTACCAGGCCGGCGAGATCAGCTACGAAGACGCCCTGCGCTACGCCGACTCGCAGAACGAAGTGCGTTTGCGCATCAAGCTGGCGCAAGGTGGCGATGCGCGGACCTTGTCGCAGGGGTTGGATGGGGTTGAGGTGGCTGAGGTCAGGTGAGGTCGCCGCATTCACGAAGAAGCCCGGCAATGCCGGGCTTTTTTGTGCTTCCCATCAAGGTCGCGAGCTTTGAGACAGTGGTATGTGACTGTTTGCATTACGCAAGCTTCATGTCTTGAAAGCTGGTATGCGCGGCGGTGATGATCGATCTGGGATTTCTCCAGAGTACGGCCAGTTCCTTGCCTGCCCGATGCGCTCGATCGACAGCGTACGTACGATCACGGATGTTCCACCGTTCCCCGCGGCTCTCTTCACCGGATGAATGACATGGTTTTCAGCGTTTCTACCCGCTCCCTGCTGCTTGCTTGTTTTGCGCTTGCGGCGGCCCTCGTGCCCAATCTGTCCCAGGCCGCCGATCGGTATTGCGCCAATCGCTACATGCCGTTGAACCAGGAGTCGGCATGCTTCAAGACCAAGGCTGAGGCAGAGCAGTTCATTCGGACCGAACCGGCCACGCCGAGTGGAAACTCGTTGCTGGAGTTGAAGTCGACGACGGCGGGCGGAGGGAATTTTTCGGAAACCTATGCCGTCAAGCCGGTGGCTCCTACGTTCTATGGAGACTATTACGTAGCCGACGACGAGTGGGGCAAGGGCCGTGGTTGCAGCTCGAACGGTGTATCTCAACCGAATGGGCAGATCGCTTGCGACGACGAAGATAAATTGGCGGCTGACATCAACGCCTCGTATACAGTTCCGGTCCTGGATCACTATTACGAGGGTTCTTACAATCTTGAGAATGGCCCTGGTTGGGGAAACAGTGGGCAGTACGTCTATTTGCGGCGTGACTATCTGTCGAGCAATCCGAGCGTGCGCAAGTACTTTGCAAGACTGTCCAGCACTGCTCTCAGGTCTTGGAGCGTTCGACGCACGGATTGGTTCAAGTGCCCGGAATTATTCAAGGGAACATGGGCAAACCCCAACGTCGACAAATGGCCGTACGCGTGCGCCAACACTTCGCGTGGCGAAATCTACTGGAAATCCGCTCAGCACGACTCATGCTGCAAAGATGGCAATCCCGCGGTCGCTGCAACCGGCAACAAGGAATATCGCGAATCCGATTTCGACTGGGAAGGTGGCGCATTCTCGCGCGCCTACAACTCGATCAACGACCTGGTTCTGCAGTCGGGCCTGACCGATAGCTGGGCGCATTCGTTTTCCACCCGACTCATGATGTCCGCCGGCGCGCCGCAGATATGGATCACACCCGAAGGTTATCTCGAAGCGCTGAAGTTCGATTCGACCACCTCGTCCTATGCGTCCACCAACCGGCCCGGCGTCGTCCTGGTCAAAGAGTCCGATGAGATCGCCGCACAGCGTGGCCGCTGGCGTCTTTCCGCGGCTTCGCAGGGCTTGCAATGGTTTAACGACAACGGGCGCTTGGTCAGCTTCGATCGCGCCGGTCGAGCGTTCTTCCTCGATTACTGCACCGACAGCGATGTCCAGTCCGGAACCTGCCTGGCTGCTGGCGACCTTCTCAGGGTCAGGAGCCCGTCAGGCCGCTCACTCAGCTTCGTCTATGCCGCCGCGATAGCGCCGCAACTCGATGACAACGGCGTCCGTCTCGCGCGCATCACCGCCGACGGCGTGGTTCTGGCTGAATATGTTTACGATGGCTCGGGGCGCCTGACCCATGCGAGCAAGGCGGGCGACGGCGCCGGCGAGGGCAGGGAATATCTCTACGCCGAGGCCGGCCATCTATGCCGCAACGCCGCCGGCACCACGGTGCCAGGATGCAACGTCGTCAATTTCAGTCATCACCTGACCGGCGTCATCGACGAGAACGGACAACGCTACGCGACCTACGATTACGACGAATTCGGCCGTGTCGTGATCAGCGATCACGCGGGCGGCGCCGGTAAGGTCACGTTGACCTACGACGCTTCGGGCGGGACCACGGTGGCGCTGCCGACGGGGTCGACCAAGGCCTATACCTTCTCCACGGAGATTTTTCGCCAGCCGACCAAGGTCGCGATGTCCGTCACCGACGGGTCCGTGGCTGGAACTGATACAGCGTTCTACACCGGGAACCGTCGACAATGGAGCCAGGACGCGCGTGGCATGCGTACCCAGTACACCTACGATTATTTTCACGAGCTTACGCGCAAGACCGGCCTCACATCAGGAGGTGCCGCAACGGCGTTTGCTCGTACCACTCAGACGGATTGGTTTCCCTCCTACTCGCTGCCGAGCGAACGACGCATTCTGGACAACGCCAATGCGTTGGTCGCCAAGTCGAAGTGGACCTACAACGATCGCGGCCAAGCCCTGACGTCGACGCAGGTCGATCCGGCCACCGCAATCGAGCGAACCGTAACCACGGCGTACTGCGATCCCAGCGACGTGACGGCCGGCATGTGCCCGGTCGTGGGGGCGGTCAAGTCGGTCGATGGTCCTCGCTCCGACGTAAACGACGTCGCCAGCTATACCTACTACGCGAACGATGACGCCGCGTGCGCCACGTCGCCGGCGACCTGCGCCTACCGCAAGGGCGATCTGTGGAAGATTACCAACTCGCTGGGACACGTTACCGAGTTCCTGCGCTACGACTACAGCGGCCGTTTGCTGTCCAGCAAGGACGCCAACGGTGTCGTCACCGATATGGAGTACCTGCCGCGCGGTTGGCTGGCCAGCACGAAGGTGCGGGGCACGAATCCAAGCTCCGAAACCGATGACGTGATCACCCGCTACGAATACGACCTGATCGGGCAGGTCAAGAAAGTCATCCAGCCCGATGGCGCGTTCATTCGCTACGAGTACGACGCGGCGCATCGCCTGACCGACATCTACGACAACGCCGGCAACCGCATCCACTACACGCTCGACGCCGCCGGCGCGCGGACCAAGGAAGACACCCGCGACAGCAGCGGCGCGCTGAAGCGCACCTTGTCGCGAATCTACAACCAACTGGGTCAGCTCAAAACCGCCAAGACGGCCTACGATCACCCGACCGGCTTCACCTACGATGCCAGCGGCAACGGCGATGTCACCACCGACGCCCTGGGCCGCAAGGTCGACAACGATTACGACCCGCTCAACCGTCTGGCCAAGACGCTGCAGGACGTCGGCGGCATCAATGCGAAGACCGAGTTCAAGTACGACGCACTGGACCGCATGACCAAGGTCACCGACCCGAAGAATCTCGATACCACATACTCCTACAACGGCTTCGGCGATCAGGTGCAGCTGACCAGTCCCGACACCGGCGTATCGACCTACACCTACGACAGCGCCGGCAATCGCAAGACCGAAACCGATGCGCGCAACATCACGCGCACCTACAGCTACGATGCGCTCAACCGACCGACCGCCGTCGCGTACCCGACCACCAGCCTCAACGTGGGTTATGAGTACGACGCCGTGCCCACCGTTTGCGCGGCGGGCGAGACCTTCGCCAAAGGCCGCTTGTCGTTGATGACCGATGCGAGCGGCAGCACCCAGTACTGCTACGACCGCTTCGGCCACATGGTTCGCAAGGTGCAGACCACCAACGGCAAAGTGTTCGTGGTGCGCTATGCGTACACGCTGGCGGGGCAGCTGAGCAGCCTGACCTATCCCGACGGCGCGGTCGTAACGTATCAGCGCGACGCGCAAGGCCGCATCAGCCAGATCGACACCAAGCGCGCGGTCGCGGGCGCGACGACCGAGGTGCTGTTGAGCCAGGCCACGTATCACCCGTTCGGCCCGACCGCGGGCTGGACCTACGGCAACGGCCGAACCTTCGCGCGACCGGTCGATCTGGATTACCGCACCACGGCTGTCATCGATCCGTCCGCCGGCGGCCTCTCGGTCGGCTTCGGTTTCGACGCGGTCGGCAATATCGACAAGCTCACGCCGGCTGGTGCGACCAATGCGCTGTTGACCTTCGGCTACGACGCGCTGAATCGATTGACCGCGTTGCGCGACGGGCCGAGTAACACGGCGATCGAGGCGTATACCTACGATGCCACCGGCAACCGCCAGAGCGTCACCACGGCTAGTGGCACTAAGACGTATACGTACCCGGCCGACAGCCATCGTCTGACTCAGGCTGGTCCGGATAGTCCGCGTAGTTATGACGCTAGTGGTAATTCCATTCAGATCGGCGGTAACAGCTTCGTCTACAGCGATGCCGGCCGTAGCAGCGAACTTAAACAGGGTGCGACGTTAGTCCAGACTTACCAGTACAACGGCCGGGGCGAGCAAGTTCGTAAGTACACGGCCTTGAATGATAGATACATAATCTATGACGAAGCTGGTCATTGGATAGGCGAATACGGCAGTAACGGCATTGCGATTCAGCAAGCGATCTGGATGGATGATTTTCCCGTTGGTCTATGGGCGAGTGGCGGCGCGCAACAAGCGCTGCACTATCTCGAGCCGGATCATCTGGGTACGCCGCGGGTGGTGATCGATCCCATTCGGAATTTAGCTGTTTGGAATTGGGACTTGAGGGGGGAGGCGTTCGGCAATAGCCCGCCAAATCAGGATCCCGATACGGATGGGCAAGCTTTTACTTTAGATATGCGCTTTGCTGGTCAGGTATTCGATTCAGCTAGCGGGTTAAATTTTAACTATTCAAGATATTATGATTCAAGCGCGGGAAGGTATGTTCAAAGCGATTCTATTGGATTAAGCGGAGGCATTTCAACCTATGCTTATGTAGATGGGTCGCCATTAATTATGGTCGATCCTTACGGCTTGGCGGGCGTGGCCGCGTGGCAATCTGCGCCGGCCGCTCCTCCATCCAACTGGTCATTGGTTGGCGGTGCTGCAGGACGAGCCGGGTGGGTAGGTCTTGCCGGCTGGGCTGGGTGGCAGGTTGGCAGTTACATTCATGACAGAAACGCTAGTGCTATATCCGATCTGTTATCTGTAGCGGCGGATAACTGCCGATTCGATTATTATTGTAGATACTTGGAGGCGCAGATTAAAGCGGTTGCCTTTGAGGTTAGGCAACGTTACCTCGCGGCGCTTTCCGACAGAAATAACTTATTCATTATTGCGTTTTCGGTTAAAGCTGACGGCATGCGTAGAAAAGGAACTTGGTTAGGTCATAAGCAACAGTTTGAAGGTAAGCAGAAGCAACTTTTTGATCTAATAAAAGATGCGATATCTAAAGGTTGCCGGGTTTCATCAGAGGACATCACGTTAGCCACTGCTAATTTTCCTGATGCGCCATTGCCGAGGTGATCACATGTTTGGTGGCGTGGACAAAATGGCTGATGCGTGGTTGCTTAGGTTAAAAAAAATCACTGGTGGAGAGCTGGATTCACGGTCGGATGGTGTGGATGAAACTGACTGGGTTTTGCATCAGTTGCAGGCAATAATAAGCAGGGACAAGAACTTTGATTTGATTGTTGAGTTTGTGAACAATGTTCTTGAAAAAGATTCAAGTGAATATGTCATGGATAATTTGGCGGCCGGTCCAATTGAATCGATGATTTTTAAAGATGAAGCTATGGCTGTGAGGGTAATTATCGGCGCAGCAAAAAAAAATGATGCCTTTAGGCGGATGCTTGATGGGGTATGGCAAAATAATGTTTCCAGTGAGTTTTGGGCGTTAATTTTGAATGCAAAAAAATAGGATGCGTAGCGGCGGTAATTAATGCATGGGGTATGCAACAAACAGGGGTCAGAGTGAACTTTCGAAAAAATCCACTCTGACCCCTATTTGTCTGCCGCTCACGGTGATGTTCGCCAGATCTAGGCTGAAGCGAGCAAAATAGGGGTCAGAGTGGCCTTTTGGAAAAGCTCCTTCTTTCCCCTGTCAGTTCGCTTGGGGCTCAGGCGGCGCAGGGCTTGGAGTTCGGGTTCAAGGGGCCGACAGGGTGGTCTCCATGTTCGCCGAGGCTTCGCGCTGGCAGGTACGGGACGATAGGGTTCTGACTCATCGTCGTTTCTTGGGGGGTGTCAGATTCACCGGGACGGGCGAGCGCGGACAGCCTGGGTCGCGGTTTTGCGCGCCGAATGCGTCGTGCGGCGCAACTGCTTAGCGATGCGAAAGTTTGCGCAGCAGAGGTTTTTCCTTGCCCGCAAGGTCCAAATGCCCGAGGACGACCGTGCGAATGCCGCACGCAAGCCTCGCGAGCTTGCGCGCAAGCCAAAAGGCTCGCGACGGCGAGTGGCTGAGCCTCAAGCGCAAGGTTCATCGGGCCGAGCGCAAGGCTAAATGCTTCGCGCGCGGCCTTGTGGAGTGCGCTTGCAAGGCAAGACACCTTGCGTTCGCAAGCGGTGGAGCTCCGATCGCAAGGCTTTCTGGCTTGCGCGCAGAGGGTTTTGCTTCGCGGCTGGGACTTGCGGGGTTGCTTCGGCTATCCGCTGATGGCGCGCGGGGCGTTTTGGGGCTGCGGGCGGCCGATTGACGCCCGGCACCCGCCCAATCCGGCCCGGCGCTGAGGATCATTGAGACGGCGTCGGGATAAATCGCTTTGGACGTAGGCCGCCGGATGTTGCGCGGGGCGATCGGGGTGCTGCGGTTGGGGTTCCGCTCGGCGGCGCCGGTCTGCGCCAGCGGCGAACTTAGGCTTTGCGCTTCGACCGCCGTCACTGGCGCAGTGGCGGCCAAGAGGTATTACGACGGTGGAACGCAGGCGAGCGTGCGCTCAACCTCTCCAGCACAGAGACGAAATACGAAAATTGGGGCCAGAGCAGCTTTTCGCGGCGGCGCTATGCCAGCCGCGACTGCCGCTCAATCAAAACTTGATCCCAGCCCGCGCCCCCACATACCCAGTGAAATCCCCGGTATTCGTATCCACGCTTACCCGCCCCGTCAGCCCCACCGAGGTGCCGCCCTGGTTGAAATTCAGCCCGGTCTCGCCGGTGATGTTGCTGAGGCCATCGCGATTGAAGCCCACGTTCCCTCGCGTGTAGCCGCTGAGGTTTTCGGAGAAGTCGCGGGTCAGGCCCAGGCTGACGTTGGCGTTCTGGAACCCCTGGGCGTTGAAGTTCGCGGTGCCGCTGAAATCGAAGGCGTTGAGGTTGCCCAGGTCGAGGCTGCCCTTGACGGTCGCGCCGTAGTTCGGGGTCGCCTCGGGGCCGAACGGACCGGCGGTGGCGCTGAGGTTGAAGCTGCTCAGGTCGTTGCTGTAGCCGATGCTGCCGCTCACGGTGACGTTGGCCGGGTCCAGGCCGAAGCGGGCGTTCATGGTCGCGTCGAGCGAGCCGGTGTAGTTCAGGCCGACGTTGACGCCGACGTTGCTGATGTCGGTGTTGGCGATGTTGGCGGCGTTGAAGCCGTCGATGCTGAAGGTCGGCGAGAAGGCGTTGAACTCTTCCACTGTAGGCGGTGCCGGAGTGGCGATCGCGGAGAGGGCGACATCGGCGTAGGTGGCGTTGGTGGGAACGCCGCCCAGCGTCGTCAGTGAGGAGAAGTCGAGCGCGGGTGTGTTGACCTGCATCGCGTTGAGTTGCGATAGCGCGCTCATCGGCACGCTCAGGTCGACCGGCGCGGCTTCGACCGTGGTCAACGAAGGCGTCGGCGTGGCGTTGACCGCTGACGCAGCCGCGGCGGCTTCGGCCGCGCGTTGCGCTTCGGCGGCTTCGTTCGCGGCCTGGCTCTGTTGCGCGGAGGCGGCCGAATCGTGCGAGGAGCCCGAGACTCCGGAACTTGCGTCTGCCATGAGAGTGCTCCTTGGGACGGGGTCCCTTGAGAATCAGCCCTGATGAAAACGGTTTCTGTCAGCGCACCGTAGCAACTCCGCGGCGGCGCAGAAACCTGGGGGCGGCCCTAGTCCGGGGCGGAGCCGCCGGTCTGGCTTGATTCCGGTCCGGGGCCGCTGCGCCGTGCAACAGATTGGTCCTCGAACATGGCCGACAAACGCGTGTTCGCGTCCGTCGGATCGTTGCCTAGCGCCATCGGGCAGGCATCGCATGCGAGACATGCGTCGCGCGCAGCGCAAGCTGGGCGCCGGGCCAACCGCACAACCGACGAGCCGCACGACGAGCTTCACGAGACCCACGCGCGCACCGATCGCGACCGATCGCCTCGATCGGCACGTCCCGCTGCGCTCCCCGCGTTCCCTTTGCCCCGGCGGTGATGCCTAATAACGCGGTTCCCACGACGACACCGCAACGCGAGAGGACGACGCCGCCGGCGCATCGCCGGACCGAAACGACGCATGGTCAAGGTACTCATATTGGGCCCCCGGGCTCCCGCGGCGCTGGAGTTGGCGCGGCGCTTCGATCGTGCGGGGTGGAGCGTCCACGTCGCCGACAGCGTGTCTTGTCGCTTGAGCGCGTGGTCGCGCTCGGTGGCGCGCGCGCATCGGCTGCCGCCGCCGCGTTCGCGGGCCGGCGAGTTCGTCGCCGCGTTGACGCGTATCGTCGCCGCCGAAGGCATCGACCTGATCGTGCCGACCTGCGAGGAAGTGTTCTTTGTTTCGCGCTATCGCTCGGCCTTGCCCGATGGCGTTCGGGTATTGGTCGACGACTTCGAAACACTGCGCGCGTTGCACAGCAAGCGCCACTTCCTGGAGTTGGCACGCGACTGCGGTGCCAACGTGCCCGACAGCGCGATCGTGACCGGCATCGACGAAGCGCGCGCATGGGCGGCCGGCGACCCGCTGGTGCTCAAGCCCGAGTACTCGCGTTTCGGCGTACACGTCCGGCTGTATCCGCACGGCCTGCCGGCGGACGCGGCGCCGTTGGGGCTGGCGCAGGACTGGGTGGCGCAGCGCTATTACCACGGCACCGAGCTGTGCTCGTACAGCGTCGCCGACCGCGGGCGCTTGCTGGCGCATTCGGTGTACCGGCCGAGCTATCGATTGCGGCGCAGTTCGAGTTTCTATTTCGAACCCAGCCCTAATGCGGCGATTCGCGAATTCGTCGAGCGCTTTGTAGCCAAGATCGGATTCACCGGACAGATCTCCTTCGACTGGATCGTCGGCGATGACGGTCTGACCACCGTGCTGGAGTGCAATCCACGTGCGACCAGCGGGGTCCATCTGTTCGCTGATGACGACGCGCTGCCAGCGGCGCTGATGGGCGAAACCATGGAGTGCGTCGAGCCCAGTCGGCCTCAGCCGAAGATGCTGGCCGGGGTGATGGTCAGCGCGGGTCTGCTGCAGGCGATCGCGCAGGGCAACGTGAGGACGTGGTGGCGCGATTACCGGCGCGCCGACGATGTGCTGGCGATGGCCGGCGATCGACGCCCGCCGCTCGGCGGCCTGGTCGACATGGGCTCGTACGCGGCCACCGCGCTGCGCCAGGGCTGTAATCTGCGCGAGGCGGCGACGCGCGATATCGAGTGGGACGGCGAGCCTTTGCCGGACCTATGAAGTCGTCGGCGTCCACGCAGGTCGAATCGTTCAACGCACGCGTGCGGGCGTTCGCGCAGATCCACACGAGGATGCCATCGACCGCGTTCGCGGCCAATCTGCATACGCAGGTCGAAACGCTGAGCGCGGGCGAGGCGATGTTTCCGGTCACGGTGAACGATGCGCAGGCCGGCAATGCCTGGGTGTGTTCGCCGCACACGACCTACGGCGACTACGCACTCGAAGAAGCGGTGCGTTATGCGCCGCGCTGGCTGTCGCCGGCGTTGAACCTGCTCGGCCGCGGCAGCAAGGCCTGGCTGCGATCGGCGCAGATCGATCGCGCGGTGGCGATCAACAACTGGCTGCTGTCGACCAATCTGTATCCGCCTTTGCAGGCTGTGTCGCTGGCGAGCCTGTTGCGGCAGGCGTTGGCGCGCTGGCCCGGGCATGCGATCTGGCTGCGTTCGCTCAACGATCTCGAACATCGCGACTGGCTGGCCGAGTGCGAGCGGCTGGGATTCGCGCTGATCCCGAGCCGGCAGGTGTATGTGTTCCACGATGTCGCGCGCCTGGCGCGCGAGCGGCACAATCTGAAGATCGACCTGAAACTAGCGGCGAAGCAACCCGGCCGCGCGCACGACGGCGATATCGTCGATGCCGACTATCCGCGCATCGCTGAGCTTTACGAACGGCTGTACATGGACAAGTATTCGCGTTGCAACCCGCATTACAACGCGCAGTTCATGCGTCAGTGGCACCGTGCCGGTCTGCTGGAGTTCGACGGCTATCGCGACGAGGCCGGGCTGCTGTTGTGCATCGCCGGGCAGTTCCGCCAGGGCCACACGCTGACCACGCCGATCGTCGGTTACGACACCGACCTGCCGCAGCGCATGGGACTGTATCGCCTGCTGACGGCCTGCACCTTCGAACACGCCATCGCCAGCGGCTTCGACATCAACTTCAGCGCGGGCGCGGCGGGGTTCAAGCGCCTGCGCGGTGGGACGCCTAGCATCGAGTACAGCGCGGTGTATATGCGGCATCTGCCTCGACCTACGCGGCGGATTTTGACGATCATCTCGGCGCTGACGCGGCGAGCCGGCGTGCCGATCATGCGCAGGTTCGAGTTGTGAGCGCGGCGGCTCGACCCGCGTCTGCGCAAACGGGGCGACCGGCATGCGCGGCGACGGCAAATCGCGGGATAATCCGGGCATGACGACCTGGCATGCCTCGCACTACGCACGCTGGTTCCCCGCGCTGTGCGCGGACCGCCTGGGCCACAGGCCGGTGGCGGTCACCGTGCTCGATCGCCCGATCGTGCTCGGCCGTGCCCGCGATGGGCGGTTGTTCGCGTTGGAAGACCGCTGCCCGCACCGGCATGCGCCGCTGTCGGCCGGGACCGTCACCGAGTCGGGCATTGCGTGTGCGTACCACGGCTGGCGTTTCGATGCCGATGGTCGCTTGTGCGAGATTCCCGGCATGCCGGCGGACTGTCCGTTACCGCAAGTGCGTGTGCGCAACATCGCCGTGCGCGAGCATGACGGCCTGATCTGGCTGCGTCTGGACGGGCGCGACCAAGGCGGGTTGCCGCGGATGCTGAGCGAGAACTCCGCGGGTTCGCGGCGGTTCCTGTGGCAGACCCAATGGCAGGCGCATGTGATCGATGCGATCGAAAATTTCCTCGATCCGATGCACACGCATTGGATTCATCCGGGCCTGGTGCGCAGCGGCGATAACCGGCAGCCGATGACGGCGCGATTCGAACCCGACGATGCCGGATTCAAGGTGGTCTATCGCGACCAGCCGCAGCAGTCGGGCCTGCTGTACCGCCTGTTCGAATCGCCGCGCGAAAGCGAACAGGCGATCTTCGACGCGCCGGGCAGCGCGCAGATCGAATACCGCTACGTCAACGGCGGGATCGTTCGCATCACCCTGCATTTCACTCCGCAGACCCGCGACATCACCTCGGTGTTCGCGACCTTGCACGTGGAAAACCGCTGGGCGCCGGCGTGGCTCGTGCGTCGTCTGGTGTGGCCGCTGCTCAAGCGCGTCAACGATCAGGACGCGCGGATACTGGCGATGCAGGCGGTCAACATGCAGCGTTTTCCCGGCGCGCGCGGCGCATCGACCCAGCTCGATCTGGTCCGGCCGTGGGTCGAAGCGTTCTGGCAGACCGGTGAAGCACCGGTCGATGAGCAGGCCCGCGAGGTGCGGATCCTGCTGTAAGGCCGATGCAGGGGCTCAGTTCAGTGCGAGTCCGTCGTTGGCTTCTTGTCCGCCGCGACCGGCGCTGAGGTCTTGTCCGACTTCATCGCCAGCCGCGTCTTCGCGCGTTCCTCTTCCGAATCCATTTCGAACTGCACCAGTTTGCTGTCGTCGCCAAACTGGAAGTCCGACCAGCGGCGCGGCACCGCCTTGACTCGCCCCGCGCGCATCGCCGGAGCCACGGTCTCGGCGCGATCGCCGAGATAGCTGCGGCCGATCTTGTCCCACAGGCCGTCTTCCAGGCTGTAGACGAAGCAGGTCGCGCCGTATTGCACGGTGTTGCACAACAGGTAGTCGTTGCGGCCGTTGCGGTCGAGGTCCGGGGTCATCAGCACGCATTGCGAATCGGCGTTCAGGCAGTCCGGCGTAGGCAGCCGTTGCGCGATCAAGGCCTGCAGCCACACCGTATCGGGTTGATCGGCGCCCGGCGCGATCTGGATATGCCGCAGCGCGGCCGCGACCGTGTCGGCCTGGGCCTGGACGCGATCGTCCATGCTGTATTCCCACCGGTTCTTCATCTTGAGCACGCGCTCGAGCTTGGCGCTTTGCTTGTCGCCGGCGAATTGCGGATCGCCGCGCAAGCTCTGCAGGGCCTCGTAGCCGCGGCGGCCGTTCTGGAAACGCAGATGGCTGAGGTCGAAGTCTTCCGCCGGGGTGCGGCCTTCGCGCAGGCGCGCGAGTTGGTCGTTGACGGTGAGGCGGTGCGGGTCGAGCAGCAGCGAGTTCGCCGCGACCGCGAACGCCATCGCCACCAGCGAGACGATCACGTTGACCCGCATCAGCCCGTGCAGCCAGCCCAGGCGCGGCCGCAGCGCGGCCCAGGCGTAGCCAAACGCGTACGCGGTGAGCACGACCGAGGCGATCACCGCCCACAGGCGTTCGGCGGTCCATCCGTACTGGCCGATGCGCAAGGCCAGCGCGTACAGCCCGAGCATCGCGTAAATCGGCAGGATCAGCAGCGCCGCTTCGACTACCCGCCGCAGCCAGCGCGGATACGGCGGCTCGCCGCTGCCGTCCTGGTACACCGCGTTGACGAACAGCACCATCACCGCGATCAGGCACATCAGGATCAAGGTCGCCGAGCGGGTCTGCCACAGCGCGTCCAGGCCGGTGAACGGCAGGCTGATCACGAACAACAGCGCGATCACCGCGACCAGCGGCAGCAGGCCCTTGAAGATCGCGAACAGGATCTGGCGCGCGACCTGCACCGGCCGTTGCTGAGTGCGGCCGACCAGCACGCCCAGGCCGATCATGATCCCGCTGGCGAGATGGATGAAGCTGCGCATGCTGAACGCATCGGCGAAGAACTGGATGCCGATCAGCTTGAACAGCACCGCGCACAGGCCGAGCACGGCCCAGCAGATGCCGACGAACACCGCGGTGAGCAGCAAGGTCAGCGCGTTCTGCCAGCCGTGTTCGAACAACTGGTGATAGGACGCGCGCCAGCGGCCGCTGTCCAGCCGGCATTGCAGATAGGGCAGGGCGACGAACAGGGCGATCGCCAGGCTCGCGCCGAACGGCCACAGCACCGCGCTGGCGTTGATGTCGGGCGCGCCTGTCGCGCTCCAGCCGGCCCACCACGCCAGCAGCAGATAGATCACGCCGATGCCGACCGCGTGTTGCCAGAATCGCGCATCGTTCAGGCGCTGCACCGACAGTATCATCATCGTCGGCACCGACAGCACGATCACGTAGCCGCACACTTCCAGGCCGCTGTCGGCGAACGGGCCGATCCGCAGCAGATACAGCAGCAGGCCCTGCAACAGCGCGACCAGGACGATGAACGAGCGCGTGGCGGAGGACAGAGTGGGAGGCGCAGTCATGCGGAATCCTTTGCGATGAGCTGGGTGAGCGGAGCATCGCGCGGCGCGCGCCGGGGCGGCGCGCATCGCGATGTCGTCCATGACGATGGGCGGGGCGTGACGATCAGCGGGTTTTCTTCGCCGCGGGCTTGGCGCTCGCGATTTTCTTAGCGACAGGTTTCTTGCTTGCCGCCGGTTTGGCGGCTGCTTTCTTGGCCGGTGCCGGCTTGCTGACGCTCTTGTTGGCGACAGTTTTGTTGACGGCCTTGGCGGGCGCGGCCTTTGCGTCGCCGGCTTTCCCCGCAGTTGTTCCCGCGGACTTCGAAGCAGGTTTCAGCGACGCCGCCTGCTCCCGCGCACGCCGCCAGTACGGCTTGAGCTTGTCGATGCGCTGATAGGCCGGGCAACTTTCGCGGTGCGCGCCGGGCAGGTAGCTCAGGCTCATCAGGAATTCGTTGGTGATCTCGCCGCCGGTGAAACGGAAGGTCTTCTTGAACAGCTTGATCCAGTCGGCCTTCTCGCGCGGCCGGCCGTCGAGCAGTTGATGCGCGTCCAGCCATTGCGCGAAGCCGCCGTGGCTGGCGCGCAGGCCCTGGATCACCTGGGCGTTGTGGATCGCCGCATCGACCTTGAGCCGGTTGCGGATGATGCCGGCGTCCTCGAGCAGGCGCAGGCGCTCGGCCTGTCCGTACGCGGCGACCTTGTCGACCGCGAAACCGTCGTAGGCGCGGCGGAAGCCCTCGCGCTTGCGCAGGATGGTTTCCCAGCTCAGCCCGGCCTGGTTGATTTCCAGGATCAGGCGTTCGAACAGGTCTGATTCGTCGCGTTGCGGGAAACCGTACTCGCGGTCGTGGTACTCGCCGTGGACGGGATGGTTCGGGGCGATGTTGCAGTAGCCCGACATGAAAGCCTCGAAGGAGCGCGCTCGAACCGGCGCGGCACTGGATTGTCGGCGCGGCGCGCGGGCGAATCCAGTGGCGTGCGGACCCATGGGCCGTAGACCGCCATGGATCGCCGCGAAGCCCGACCCCGGCCGCTCACGCCGGCTCACGCGCCGCGCGGGCGAGATATTTCCAGGCCTGGCCGGATTCGGCCGTGCCCGGACCGACCCCGTCACGGCGGACATCGGTCCGAGGCCGAACCCCAAGCTGCGCGCCAGCACCCGTTTTCGCGGCCCGCAGCCGCGCCCGGCACGTTAGAATGGGGCATGCCCGTGATGCCAACGCCCCTTGCCAATCAGGTCCTGATCGCGCTGTCCGCGCTGGCCGATACCAATTTTTCGCGCAGCGTCGCCTTGATCTGCCAACACGACGACGACGGTGCCATGGGCATCGTGGTCAATCGTCCGTCGGAATACACGCTCGGCGAAGTGTTCGGACAGATGGGCGTGGACGGCGGCGACGAATCGCTGCGCGCGCAGGTCGTGCTCGCCGGCGGCCCGGTTCATCCCGAGCGCGGCTTCGTCCTGCACGACGGCGGCACCCGCTGGGATTCGACCCTGGTCATCGGCAGCGGCCTGTACCTGACCACCTCGCGCGACATCCTCGAAGCCATGGCCGCCGGCGAAGGCCCGGACAACGCCGTGGTCGCGTTGGGGTGCGCCGGCTGGGGTTCGGGCCAGCTCGAACACGAAATCACCGAGAACGATTGGCTGACCGCGCCGGCCGACGCCGAGCTGCTGTTCGAACTGCCGCTGGACGCGCGCTGGCAGGCCGCGGCCGGCCGCATCGGCGTGGACCTCGCGCATCTGGCCGATTACGCCGGGCACGCATGAGCTCCGAGCCTGGCCATTCGGGCCAATCGACCATCCGCAGCGACGGCACGGTGCTCGGATTCGATGTCGGCGCGCGCCGGATCGGGGTCGCGGTGGGCAGCGCGTTCGGCTATGGCGCGCGTGCGCTGGCGGTGATCGATGTCCACGGTGGCGGCCCGGATTGGGGCGCGATTGATCGCGTGCTCAAGGAATGGCGCCCCGATGGCTTGATCGTCGGCGACCCGATGACGCTCGAAGGCGGCGATCAACCCGCGCGCGTGCGCGCGCTCAGCTTCGCCCGGCAATTGCGCCAGCGCTACAAACTGCCGGTGGTGATGGTCGACGAGCGTTCCAGCTCGGTCGAGGCCGCGCACCGTTTCGCCGCCGATCGCGCCGAAGGCCGCAAGCGCCGCCGCGACGCCGAAGCGCTGGATGCGGTGGCCGCGGCGGTGATCGTCGAGCGCTGGGCCGCTTCGCCCGGCGACGCCACCGATATCGACCTGCTTCCGCCCTGACTTACAGCCCGCTCCCATGAACTCCTCCGTTTCCCCCGCCGGTTCGCGCCATCTGCTGAGCCTGCGCGACAGCACGCGCGAATCGCTCGACGCCTTGTTGATCCGCGCGCAAGCCTTCGCCGAAGGTCATTACGACAGCCGCGCGCTGGCCGGCATCGCGGTGTGTACGTTGTTTTTCGAACCGTCCACGCGCACCCGCCTGAGTTTCCAGCTGGCCGCGCAGCAGCTCGGCGCGCATGTGCTGAACTTCGACGCCTCCACTTCCTCGACCAGCAAGGGCGAGACCGCGCTGGACACGCTCAAGAACATCGAAGCGATGGGCGTGCGCGGTTTCGTCATCCGTCATCGCGAGGACGGCGCGGTCGCCGCGCTCGCCGAGCAGGCGCGCGAAGGCACCTGCCTGGTCAATGCCGGCGACGGACGCAGCGCGCATCCGACCCAGGGCCTGCTCGACATGCTGACCCTGCGCCAGGCCAAGGGCGCGGATTTTTCCGCGTTGCGCGTGGCGCTGATCGGCGACGTCAAGCATTCGCGCGTGGCGCGTTCGGACCTGCAGGCGCTGCGCGCCCTGGGCGCCGGCGAGATCCGCGTGTGCGGCCCGGCCGCGCTGTTGCCCGACGACGGCACCCTGGATGGCTGCTTGGTCACCCAGGATTTCGATGCCGCGCTCGATGGCGTGGACGCGGTGATGATGCTGCGTCTGCAGCGTGAACGCATGGAAGAAGGCCTAGTCGCCTCGCTGGACGACTACCACCGCGACTACGGCCTGACCGCGACGCGCCTGCGCCGCGCCGCCGCCGACGCGGTGGTGATGCATCCCGGGCCGATGAACCGCGGAGTCGAGATCACCGATGAAGTGGCCGACGGCCCGCAGTCGTTGATCTTGACCCAGGTCGCCAACGGCGTGGCGGTGCGCATGGCGGTGCTGGAAACCCTGCTCAAGGGCTGATTTTCGTCGCGTCGGGTTGATGCGGCGGCTTACCTGGATATCGACATGATCGTGAAAGACAGCAACGGCACCGTGCTCGCCGATGGCGATTCGGTGCTGCTGATCAAGGACCTGAAAGTGAAAGGCACCTCGGTGACGCTCAAGCGCGGCACGCTGTGCAAGAACATCCGCCTGACCGATGAGGAAGACGAGATCGAGTGCAACGTCGACAAGGTCAAGGGACTGGTGTTGCGGACTGAGTTTTTGAAGAAGGCTTGAATGGTTTGAGTGGGGGCGCGCCTGCGTGCGGTTGCGCGTGGCGAGGCAAGGCAGGAGCAAATCCCCCTCAATCCCCCTTTTTCAAAGGGGGAGGACAAGCACGGGTTACAGGTGTGTGTCGCAGACGTCCGTCGGTCGAGCCGGTGAAGCTACCCGGTGACAGCTGATTTCCGAGAAGACTTCCCCCTTTGAAAAAGGGAGGTCGAGGGGGATTTGCTTTTCAGTCCCCGGCCGACATCACCGCTTGCGCTGCGCAAACACCCACGGCCACAACTCCGCCGTCGCATACGCCGGGTCCCAGGAATTGTGGTCGGCATCGGGGAATTCGGTGTAGCGCACGTCGGCGCCGGCGCGCTTGAGCGCGGTGCTCATGTCGCGCGAGTAGCGCGGCGGGACCACGTCGTCCTGCGCACCGTGGAAAATCCAGAACGGGATGCCGCGCATTTTCTGCGCGGCGGCGTCCAGGCTCAAGGCGCCGCCCAGTGCGGCGATGCGTTCGGCGTCGTAGGCCTTCGGCGGGTCGTAGCCGCCGCAGATCGGCACCACCGCGGCGAAGCGTTCGGGTTGCATCAAGGCCAGTTCGTAGCTCGCATAACCGCCCATCGACAGGCCGGTCAGCACGATGCGTTTGGGATCGGCGTTGAACTCGGCCTGGGCGCGGTCGAGAATCTTCAGCGCGGTGCCGGCGAAACGGTCGGCATCGATTTGGTCGGTGTGCATCTGCGGGAACACCACGATCGCCGGGAAGTCGTCCATGCGTTCGCGGATGATCGGGCCGAGCCCGACCGCGACCTGCTTGCGGTTGTCGTCGCCGCGTTCGCCCGAGCCGTGCAGGAACAAGATCAACGCGGGCCGTTCGCCGCCGGCCTTGAGCGAGGGCACGAACACCTGATAGCGATGCACGACGCCGTGGTCGAGGACCAGTTCGCGGCTCAGGAAACGGCCGTGTTCGCGTGAATCGGTCATGGCGGAGGACTCCGGAGGCGGGGTTCGCCGCGACGGCGCATGGCTGCACGCGGCGATCAGCGCGATCGAAGCGGACCACAACAGCGCGGCGGCGAATCGCAGCGGGCGGCAACGGCGCATCGGCATCCTCCGGGCGGACTGTCCGCATCATCGGTTGCAGCCGTCAACGATTCAAGCGCGGGCCGGTTGACCGTCGCTTGCACATTGGGACGATGGCGCCACGATTCGCAACAATGCGGGCCGGTTCAGGTCAATGCGGCGAGACGTTCATGCAACCGCTGCTGCGCCGCCAGGATCGCTTCGGCGCTGAGTTGGAACTTGCGCTTCGGCGCGCTGTTCGCGTTCCAGGCGAAACGACGCCACAACGCCAGCGGCACGCCGTTTTCGACGCTCCAGCCTTGCAGACGGCGCAGCAGGGTTTCGGTGTAGGCGTACAGGGCCAGCGCTTCGCGCACCTCGGCGTCGCGCATCAGCGTGCCGACTTGCGATTCTTCGAGCAGGCGCTCGTGTTCGAGCGCCAGTGCATCGAGGCAATCGCGCATGCGTCGGTCGGCGCGGCGCTGGTCGCCGTTGCTGAGCGGGCGCGAGCGCAGACTCGGTGCATGGATGAACCAACTGCACATCTGGCAGAAGCAGTGCGCATCCGGCGAATACCGGCGCAGGGCCGGCTCGGCGACCAGGCGATGGCCGTCGCTTAGGTAACTGGCGAACAGGTTGCAGAACTCCGTCAAATGCTCGCGCTGCGGACGCGCCTCGGGCGGGAATTCGGCGTAGTGGCGTTCGATCCATGCGGCGGCCGCGCGCGGATCGTCGGCATAGGCGTGGGCGGCCTCGAACGCGATGAAGCCGCGCTGGATGCCGTCGGCCATCCACCGCAGGAGCGCGTAGCTGCGTGCCTGGAGGTCTACGGCGTGTTCGAGGGTTGCGGGTTGAAACATGCGCGCAAGCTTAGTGCGCGGGTTTGCGGGCGGCGATGCCGCCGGTCCGGGTATGAGCGGCTGGGGTTGGGGCGATGGTTCGGCCGCCCTCACAACCGTCATCCCCGCGAAGGCGGGGATCCAGAGACTTCAGCGTCATGCCTGGATGAAGCCCTGGATCCCCGCCTTCGCGGGGATGACGAGCTTGGGGATGACCGGTTTCGGGATTACGAGTTCAAAGATGCTGAGCTCGAAAATGCTGAGCTTGAAGATGACCTGCTTGGAGGCGACGGGCCAGGATCAAGCGGTTGCGGATCGCACACTGCGCGATGCGCCTACGACCCGGGCCTGATGCTTCAATGCAACAAGATCAACGTCGCCAACCCCAGGAAGCTCAGGAACCCCATCACATCGGTCAGCGTGGTCAGCATGACGCCGCCGGCCAGCGCCGGGTCGAAGCCCAGCCGCTTGAGGGTGATCGGCACCAGCACGCCACCGGCGGCGGCGGTCAGCATGTTGATGGTCAGCGCGGCGCCGATCACCAGCGACAGGCCGGGCTGGCGGAACCAGATCAGCACGACCACGCCGAGGATGATGCCCAGCACCAGGCCGTTGATCAGCGCGACCGCCAGTTCCTTGCGCAGCAGCACGCCGAGGTTGGAGGCGCCGATCTGGCCCAGGGCGAGGCCGCGGATCATCAGCGCGAGCACCTGGGTGCCGGCGTTGCCGCCCATGCCGGCGACGATCGGCATCAGCGCGGCCAGCGCGACCAGCTTGGCGATGGAGTCTTCGAACTGGCCGACCACGCTGGAGGCCAGGAACGCGGTGCATAGATTGATCGACAGCCAGATCAGGCGACGGCGGAACGCGCGCCGCACCGGGCTGAACAGGTCTTCGTCCTCGTCCAGGCCGGCCGCGCTGAGGGCCTGGTGTTCGGCCTCTTCGCGGATGATGTCGACCACGTCGTCGATGGTGATGCGGCCGAGCAGGATGTTGTTGTCGTCGACGACCGGGGCGCTGATCCAGTCGTGATCGGAGAACTGGCGCGCGACTTCGCTGGCGGTTTCGCCGACGTCGATCGCGGGTTGTTCGTCGTCGATCAGTTTGTTGATCGCGCTGCCCGGTTCGTGGGTGAGCAGCGCGGCCAGGGCGATGCGGCCCAGGTATTGATGGCGGCGGCTGACCACGTACAGGTGATCGGTGTGCTCGGGCAGTTCGCCGCGCAGGCGCAGGTAGCGCAGCACCACGTCGATGGTGGTGTCGGCGCGCACCGTCACCACGTCCGGGTTCATCAGGCGGCCGGCGGTGTCTTCCGGGTAGGACAGGACTTGCTCGAGCCGCTCGCGGTTCTCGCGATCCATCGACTTGAGCACTTCGTCGATGACCGTGTCGGGCAGGTCTTCGACCAGGTCGGCCAGGTCGTCGATGTCGAGGTCTTCGACCGCGGCGACGATTTCGTCGGTGTCCATGTCCGCGAGCAGGCTCTCGCGCACTTCCTCGCCGACGTGGACCAGGACCTCGCCGTCGTCCTCCGGATCGACCAGGCCCCAGACGATGACGCGCTTGCCCGGCGGCAGCGATTCGAGCAGGTTGCCGATCTCGGCCGGCGACAGGGTGTTGACCAGCCGCCGCACCGGACCCAGCCGACCGCTGTCGAGCGCGTCGGAAAGCAGGCGCAGCTGACGTGCGGTCTTGTCGTGGCGGACGGCTTCGGCCAATGCGGTACTTCCTGGCGGGTGACGGACGCGGCCACGAAGCCGGCGGGGGTCAGACGATCACCCCGCCATTATCTCTTGTGCCGCTGTCAAAGCCCAGTCTAGAAGCCCGGCGCGCTATGCGCAGTGACGACGCACGGACGCGTATGTGGCTCGCGCAGGGCGTCGTGGTCGGGCGCTTCAGGTTGCATGTGCGCGAACGATGAGCCGGTCCGGCGTGCTTTTCCGAGTCTTGTAAGGCAGCCCAGATGCGCGCCGCCGATGAGGCCTTGCCCGGGAGGGAACCGCCCCGTTGTTCACCGTCATTGAAGACACCTGCTCATCCATCTCGGACCGGCTGGTCGCCGATTCGAATCACTGCCTAAGGACGATGTCATGAACAAGCTTTTGTTGATCGCCGCCGCTTTGCTGCTCGGGGCTCCGCTGCTCGCCTCGGCGACGGCGTATGTGCCGCGGCCGTCGTATGCCGGGGTGTACCAGACCTACAACCCGACGATCACCGACTATCTCTATACGACCAACTACCCCGAGTCCTATGCCTCGCTGTCCAACGGCTACACCAGCCAGGGCATGCCGTTCTACATCGAACAGACCCCGCAGGCGCATACGATCCCGCTGCACCGCTACTGGAAGGGCGCGCCGAGCACCGAGCACGTCTACATCACGCCCGACCAATACCCGCAGGACCTGGTCAACGTCACCAGCGCCGGCTACACCTACCAGGGCATCGCCGGTTACATCTATCCCAAGTCGCTGGTCGACAATCTGGCGCCGCAGTTGCTCGGCGGAATGGTCCCGCTGTATCGCCTGGCCAAGTTCAATGGCAACAACAACGATCTGCAGCACAAGTTCACCATCTCCGAGACCGAGAAGAACACGCTGATGGCCGATGGCTGGAGCTTCGACCACGTCGAGGGCTACGTGCCCCGCTGGACGGTCAACGCGCAGTTCCTCGGCGGCTATCCGGCCTTTACCGGCGGCCACGTCATGACCCGGCGCTGCGGCCCCAGCGGCCCGTGCCCGGGCGGCGCTTCGTTCCGCAACGGCTACAACGGCTACAAGTTCGTCAACTCGACCACCAAGCCGGCCGGCAAGACCACCCAGGTCATGACCTTCGATCTGTTCACCCCGGACTATTTCGCCGCCGGCCAGACCGATCACATCGCGATCGGCCTGCACGGGCACTGGAACATCGATCTGGGCAATATCGACAACGCATCCAACCCGGCCAACAACCATCATGCGCTGGGCGTCATCATCGGCGCCTCGTCGTGCGGCATCAACGTGCGGGTCGAAGCGTTCTGGCCCACCGGCAACAGCCTGTCGGCCTGCAACGGGCAGGGCAACCTGCTCAGCAACCAGACCTACCGTTTCCGCATCGCCGTCACCGACGCGGGCATGATCAGCTACACCGTGCACAGCATCAGCCCGAGCGGCATGGTCATCGCCCAGGTCGCCAGCGACGTGGTCAACGGCAACACCTTGTTCACCGCGCCGGGTTACGGCTTCCCGGCCGCCGATACCGGTTATTTCATGGTCCAGGCCACGATGGACCAGGCCGATTACTCGGTGTACTTCAGCAATCTCAACGTGACCTGGCAATAAGCGCCGACGTATGGGGATGCGGCGGAAACGGGCCTTCGGGCCCGTTTTCGTTTGCGGCGGTTGTCGTGTGTGGTGCGAGGGCCGCGCGCATCGCGCGGCGGCGGGCTCAGGCCTTGAGCCAGGCTTCGATGCCCGCGCGGTCCTTGGCCCGCAACAGCGCGGGTGCGCGCTTGCGCAGCGATTCCAGGTCGAGGCCGCGGATCGCGCGGCGCAGTTCCAGCAAGGTCGCCGGATGCAGGCTGAATTCCTCCAGGCCCAGCGCCAGCAGCAGCGGCGCGAAGTTGGAATCGCCGGCCATTTCGCCGCATACCGCCACCGGCTTGCCGCGCGCCTTGGCCAGCCGGATCACGTCGCGGATCACCCGCAGCACCGCGGGGTGCAGCGGGGTGTACAGATCGCTGAGCGCTTCGTTGTTGCGATCGACCGCGAGCAGGTACTGGACCAGGTCGTTGGTGCCGATCGACAGGAAATCGATCAGGCCGATGAAGCCGGGCAGGGCGATCGCCGCGGCCGGCACTTCGATCATCGCGCCCAGCGGCGTGTGCTCGGCGATCTCGTGGCCTTGCTTGCGCAGGTCGGCGGCGACTTTCTTGAGCAGCTTGCGGACCGTGCTCACTTCCTCGGTCGAGCTGACCATCGGCACCAGCACCCGCACCGGGCCGTAGCCCGAGGCGCGCAGGATCGCGCGCAACTGGGTTTCGAGCAGGCCCTCGCGCGCCATCGACAGGCGCACGCCGCGCACGCCCAGCGCCGGGTTGGGTTCGTCGCGCAGCGCCAGGCCGGTCTTGTCGGCCTTGTCGGCGCCCAGGTCGAGGGTGCGGATGGTGACGGTGCGGCCGGTCATGCCGAGCACGACGTCGCGGTAGACGCGGAACTGTTCGTCCTCGTCGGGCAATTCGTTGCGCTGCAGGAACAGGAATTCGGTGCGGTACAGGCCCACGCCGGCCGCGCCGAGCGCATGCGCCTCAGCCACGTCCTCGCGCGATTCGGCGTTGGCGTACAGCTTGATGTCGACGCCGTCGAGGGTGCGGGTGGGTTCGCGGCGCAGGCGGTGCAGTTGCTTGCGTTCGCGCGCCAGCTCGCGGGTGCGTGCGCGGTGCGCGCGCAGGTCTTCGGCGTTGGGTTCCAGGATCACCGTGCCGGTGCTGCCGTCGACCACCAGCGCATCGCCGTCGTTGATCTTCAGCAGCGCGTGCGCGGTGCCGACGATCAGCGGCAGATGCAGGCTGCGCGCCAGGATCGCGCTGTGCGACAGGGTGCTGCCGGCGGCGGTGACGATCGCCATGACCCCCTGCGCCTGCAACTGCGCCAGTTCGGCCGGGGCGACGTTGTCGGTGACCAAAATCTCGC